>JAMCRS010000172.1 GCA_023380675.1 Chloroflexota bacterium | reverse complement strand
CGATTGCCATACCGCGCAGGAAGCGATGGGAGACGGGCACATCTACGGATCGAAAAAGGACGTGCAGTACATTCAGTGCCAGACTTGCCACGGCACGCTCACGACCCTGCCAGAGGTCGCGACGATACGGGAGCCGGACGAATTGGCGATGCGGCAGGCGAGCATCAACGGTCATGCGGATTTCCTGAAGGTGGGGGATCAAGTGATCGAAACGGCACGCGGGGAATTGATGTGGGCGATCAAGCAAGTCGCTCCCGGCAAGTTCGAGCAGTTGGACAAGGTGACCGGGCAGATTTACAGCGTGCCGCTCGTCAAAGGGAGCCAGTGCACCCAGGACGGCAAGACGCAGACATCGGACTATTGCCACCAATGTCACGCGGTCGCGCGATAGCTGAGGGGTGACGGTTGAGCGTTGAAAATAGATTGACGCGCAGGGAGCTGCTCGCTAAAATCGGTTGGGGCGCGCTGGCGATTGCGGCCGGCTCGTTCCTCGCCGCGTTCGCGAGGTTTCTGCAGCCGAACGTGACGACGCCCGCGCCCGGCCCCGTCGAGATCGGCACAGCGGACGAATATCCGATCGGCTCGCTGTCGCTGGTCGAAAACGCGCGGGCGTACGTGGGGCGCGACGAGCGTGGGTTCTACGCCATCATCGCGATCTGCACGCACCTCGGCTGCACGCCGCGCCTCGAAGCCGACGCGTTCGCGTGTCCATGTCACGGCAGTCGGTTCACGCGCGACGGCACGGTCGTTAACGGACCGGCCGGGCGAGCGCTGGACCGCGCACTCGTCGGACGCGCGGCGAACGGCAAGTTGTTTGTCGACCGCAGCCGCGCCGTGGACGCGAATTATCGCCTGCCCGTTTGAATCGAGGCCAATCACGCGCGATCTGCAAACGCTCTTGAACCTGCTGTGGTTGACTTTCCGGGCGGCGCATGCGTCGACGCGCATTTTGGAACCCTTACCGTGAAAGCGGATCAGCCGACGCAAGTAGACCCCGCGAGCGGCATAGTCACGCAGATCCAGCTCGACAGCCCTCTCCCGCCGAGCTTCCCTGAAAAACACACGGCGGCGGTTATTCGCTCAGCGGAACAGTGCAAGGTCAAAAAGCATCTCGAGCATCCGCCAGTTTTCAAAGTCACGGTGGTTGGAGAGTCTGCCCTCTCTTGCACTTACGCCCCTTCGGATGCACAATGAGCGCAAACGATACATCCTCATTGAAAGCCTTTGAGCACGCCGGAGTATAGATCGGGTGAGGGAGGAAGAGTGGCACACAGTGACAAGCGTTTCGATACACATCGTCAGCACGTTTTGTTGGATTCAGAGCGACTGGCGCGGTGGGACCCACCGCGCTTTCTCGCGCGTTTTGGGTTGCGCGCTGGACAAGCGGTACTCGATTTGGGCAGCGGCCCTGGTTTTTGGACCTTGCCGCTTGCTGAAATCGTTGGAGAGACTGGCCTCGTCTGGGCCCTGGATGTCAGTCAGGAATTGCTGGATGTGCTCGCCGCTCGCCATCCGCCGCCGCAAGTGCGTTTGCTACACACCGAGCTGCCGCAAATCACCTTGCCGGATGCGTCCATTGATCTGGCATGGCTCGCGCTTGTGTTTCACGAAGTCGAACCGCCAGAGCAACTTGCAAGCGAACTGCTCCGCGTGGTTCGCGACGGCGGGCTCGTCGCGATCTTGGATTGGAGGCCCGATGCCGAAAGCGAGGCAGGACCTCCGCGCGCACATCGCGTACGCCCCGACCAAGTGATCGCGCGGCTACAAGCAGCCGGTTTTACGCAGGCCAAGCAGACCTGGCAGGATGCTGACAATTATCTCGTACAAGCCATCAAGAAATAGTGGAACCCTCCATGTCCACTTCGGGTTTCCTGGTTCTGATCCTGGTCGGTATCGCTGCAGTCTTCTTCGTCACCGAATGGCTGCGCGCAGATCTGGTCGCCTTGTTGCTCCTTGTAGCGCTCGGCGCTACGGGTATTCTCACGCCACAGGAAACGTTTTCGGGTTTTAGCCGATCGGCGGTGATTACGATTCTCGCCATCTTCATCCTCACCGCCGGCCTGACAAAGACCGGCGCGACCCGCGCGCTGGGGATGCGCCTGATGCAATGGAGCGGTCACAGCGAATCGAGCTTGATTGCCGTGATGATGGCCGCCGCGGCATTTCTGTCGCTATTCATGAACAACATCGCTGCTGCGTCGGTGCTGTTGCCCGTCGCCATCGGCGCGTCACGCGAGCGAAAGGTAAGCCCTTCCAAGTTGATGATGCCGCTCGCGTTCGGCCCAATTCTCGGTGGGACGGCCCACGCACGTTCGCGTTGGCGGTCGCGTACGGGTGCTCGCTTGCGTTTCTAACTCCGTTGAGCCATCCGTCGAACATACTGGTCATGGGTCCGGGTGGTTATCGATTTGCCGATTACGCTCGCGTGGGCACGCCGTTGACAGGGATCATGATTGTCTAAAGCCTGGTGCTGCTGACCGTCTTGGAAGGGTTGTGATGCCGCTCGTTCATGTAACCATCTTGATCGTTATCGGGGGCTGGTGACCCCGCGTTGTGTCCGGATCATCCCGCGCTCGCACCTCCGCGGTCTTCGACCGCGTGCTTAGATGGCGACCGCGTGGTTGGCGTTCCTGGGCGCGTGGATGGCGTCGGGCAACATCCCAATTGCGCATTTGGCGGTGCAAAATTCAACGAAGGATACTTGCGATCAACTGCTGCCCCTTCAGCGATTCGACGAACTCGCGGAACTTGAGCTCTGCACACGTGCACACACGCATCCGGTTACGCGCAAGATAGATCTCACGTTGGACAGACAACCCTTCTACGTCGACTATTCTGATTCTACCTAAATCCAAGCCGCGCCGCGCGGTAATCCGCGAGATGAAAGACACACCATGCCCGGCTTCGACCGCGGCTTCCACTGCCTCGACGCTGCCGAGTTCCATCGCGACGCGTAAATCGTCCTCGGGACAGCCGTGCTCACCCAAAATGGCGGCGACCAACTGGCGCGTTGCCGCGCCGCCCTCGCGCAGAATCCACACGGCGGTTCTCAGTTCCGCCAGCGCGACGCGCTCGCGCGCCGCCCACGGATGGTTTGCCCCGACGATCAACACCAACTTATCGGTCAGCAGTGTCCAGCATTCCAGCTCGTTGTTCTTGCTGCACGGACTCAGCACGCCGATGTGGATTTTCTTCTCGACCAATGTTCGCTCAACGGTCTGGCGATCCATCCATTCGACGCTAAAGTCAACTTCCGGATAGATCTCGCGGAACGCGCCGACAAGTTGCGGCAGGACGTACTCGCCGGCGCTGGTGCTGCATCCGATCACCATGTGACCTTTCACCGCACCTTGCGACGCGCACATCGCATCTTCGATCCGCGTGGACAAGTTGATCATCTCGCACGCCAGCGGCACCAACTCCCGTCCCGCCTCGGTCAGCGCGATACGTTTTCCATTGCGCTGGAATAGTTGCTGTTTGAGCTGCTGTTCCAGCCCCCGGATCCGAAGGCTGATAGCGGGTTGGCTCAAGTGCAACTTGCGCCCCGCCGCCGAGAAATTCTCCTCCTCTGCGGCGATCAAGAAAACCTGCAATTCGTGAACTTTCATCCTGGATCTCGCGCCAAAAGGAACGCCTCGCCTGGAGCATTCGCTAGCGAGGCAGTCGTAACCTCGCCGATATAGTCTAGACTCAAGTAATCCGGCACGTGAGACACGCTTGTCCCGTATTGGCGTCACAATCCGTGCAAGTCAAATTCAGGGTTGTCGGACAGCTCACGCTCGCGCAGGACACGGCGTTTCCAGGTGGCGCTGCTGGGCACGACGAATAAGACAAACACTGTAAGAAAGATTCAGGGTCTCCGCCGAATAGGGAACGTGTTGGCGAGCTGCACGACGAAGTTCGGATCGTCCAAGCCAATGCAAGTCAGTCGGACCTTGCCGGTATCTCAAATTCTGTTTGCCGCAAAGAGAGACGAGTGCGCAGGCACTCGTCTCTCTTGTTAGGCCCTGGCTAGAAAACGAACGTCATGCCCGAAGGGATG
>JAMCRS010000171.1 GCA_023380675.1 Chloroflexota bacterium | reverse complement strand
GGCCGCGCTCCACTCAACGCGAGGGTCGTAGGCGCCCTGGAGCGCGACGGCTACAGAATCGAAAAAATCGTCTTCGAAAGCCAGCCGAAGTTCTACGTCACCGCGAACCTCTATCTGCCGAAAACGGGTCGTCCGCCCTATCCTGCGATCCTGTTCCCGGAAGGGCACGAGGCCGGCGCGAAGGCGCACGAAGCATGGCAGCAAGTGCTCGCATCCTTCGCGAAGAAAGGATTCGTTGGCCTGACGTGGGATCCTCTCGGCCAGGGCGAGCGCGTGCAGTTCTACGATGAGGACCTCGAAGACTCCAAGCTGTCGGGATCGACCGTGGAGCACTCCATGCTTGGTATCCAGTGCCTGCTCGCCGGCGACAATATCGCGCGCTACACGGTCTGGGACGGCATGCGCGCGCTCGACTACCTGCTGTCGCGCAAAGAAGTCGATCCCAAGCGCATCGGTTGCACCGGCAACTCCGGCGGCGGCACGCTCACGGCATACCTCGCGGCCCTCGACGACCGCATTCAGGTTGCGGCGCCTTCCTGCTACCTGACTTCCTGGCGCCGGCTTCTGAGCACCATCGGCCCGCAGGACGCCGAGCAGAACCTCCCGCCGTGGATCGCGGACGGCCTGGACTACCCGGATTTCATCTACGCGTTCGCACCCAAGCCTTACCTGATGCTTTCAGCGATCCGCGATTTCTTCTCGATTTCCGGTGCGCGCGACACGTTCCACGAGGCGAAGGGCCTCTATGCGATGCTCGGCGCCGGAGACAAGCTCGATATGTTCGAGGCCGACGACGGGCACGGGTACACCAAGCCGCGCCGGCTCGCGGCGTACGACTGGTTCAGCCGCTGGCTGAAAGGCGTCGAGGACCGCGCTCCCGAGCCTGAGATCCAGCTTGCGAGCGAGCGGGAATTGCAGTGCACCCCGACAGGGCAGGTGGCCACCTCGCTCGGAGGCGAGACAGTGTTCACGCTGAACCGCAAGCGCGTCGCGCAGTTCAAAGCTGAGCGCGCCGCGGCTTCCGAAATCCCGGCAATCGTGCGACGGCTGAGCGGCTTCGAGCAGGCGCAGCGCGCGCCCGTGGTGCGCCCCTACGGCCGGTTTACAGGTCCGGGTTACAGCGTCGAGAAGTTCGTGTACGAGAGCGAACCGGGCATCCTCATACCGAGCCTGCTTTTCCTGCCGGCGAATTCCGGCGGCAGGAAAGCCTCCGTCGTTTACGTCAACGGGGCAGGGAAGGCCGCCGGCATGCCTGATATCGAGCCGCTGGTCCGGTCCGGTTTGATCGTGCTCGCGATCGACGTGCGCGGCTTCGGGGAAACGCTCCCGGGCGACGGCAAAGGCTCCGAGTTCTCCCGTCCGTTCGGGGACTACGATAGCGCGATGACCGCGCTGCTGATCGGCAAGAGCCTGCCCGGCATGCGCGCTCAGGACATCGCGCGTGCCGTGGACCTCCTTTCCACGCGCTCCGAAGTGGACCGCGCGAGGATTTTCGGATACGGCAAAGGCGCCGGCGCAGTACCGATGTTGTACGCCGCGGTTCTGGATTCTCGAATCCAGCGCGTCGCGCTCGAAGGCATGCTCGCCTCGTATGAATCGGTCATCGACCGCCGCATCCACCGGCAGGTATTCGAACAGATCGTTGTCGGCGCGCTCCGGCACTACGATCTCCCGGACATGATTGCGTGTCTCGCTCCGCGTCGGGTTTCGGTGATCAGCACCGTGGATCCGCTTGGGAGACCGCAGCCGGGAAAAGGCGAGAGCGCCCAGGCTCTGTTTACACGCTGAAGACAAGAGGCGTCATGAATAGACGAATGTTCCTGACTGCTCTGGCATCTACGCTGGCCGCTGCTGCCCGCACGCTGCCCGCGAATAAAAACATCAAGTGGGCGGTCAGCGCCGGGCTTTGGTCGCACTTTCCCCCGGGGCCGTTCACGGATATCCTCGACGTCATGCGCGACACCGGGTTCATCGGCATCCGGCTGACGGGGTTCCCGGGCATCCTCAAGACCTATCGCATGACGGCGGCGCAGATGGAAAAAGAGGTGTCACGGCGCAATCTGCACGTGGCCACCATTTCCTTCAGCGGTCCGGCGCACGATCCGGCGCGGCAGGCCAGGGTTGTCGAGAGCGCGCCGACAACGATCTGTTCGAATACCTGCCGGTGGATGCGGCTCCTGAAGATTTTCGGGGCCAACCGTCTCGTCGTGTTCCCTCCGCCGCCGCTCAAGCCTGGCGTGCAAGCCGAAACGCCATTCCGCGCGATGTGCGAGTGCTTCAACCGAATCGGCGAGGCGGCCGGGGAGATGGGTTTTCAAGCCGGCGTCCACAATCACTTGAACTCGATGGTCGAGAAACCCCATGAAGTGGACCGCTGCCTCGAACTGACCGATCCGAAGCTGTTCCACTTCTCGCCCGACACCGCGCACCTGTACCTCGGCGGCAGCGACTCGGTGCAGATGCTGGAAAAACATAAACACCGCATCGTGTTTTTGGACTACAAGGACGCGAAGTGGACTACGCCGGCGGCCGACGTCGTTTTGCCGAACGGGCAGGTGCACCCCAAGGATTCCGCATCGGCCAAATTCTACGAGAGCATCTACGACCTCGGCGACGGCGAGATCGACTTCCCGGCCTGCCAGCGCATCCTGAAGGGAATCGGGTACAAGGGCTGGAACTGCGTCGATCTGGATGTGGCCCGCAAAGGGCCGCGCGCCAGCTACGAGCGCTGCGGCGCTTACATCGTGAACCGCCTCGAACCGATTTACGCTTAAAACAGATGGACAAAATCAAGCTCAAACACACAGATCTCACGGTGTCCCGCCTCTGCTTCGGGACGATGACCTTCGGCAAGCAGACCGATGAAACCGCGGCAGCGCGCATCGTCGACGGGTGCCTCGATGCGGGCATGAATTTCTTCGATACCGCGAACATCTACAACAAGGGCGAGTCCGAGAGGATCGTCGGAAAACTCCTGCCCGGCCGCCGCGACCGCGTCGTGCTCGCGAGCAAGGTTCGCGCGCACATGGGCGACGGCCCCGGCGAAAGCGGCCTTTCCCGCGCTGCGATATTCCGCGCCATCGAGGAGAGCCTGCGCCGGCTGGGAACCGATTACCTCGACATTTACTACATGCACTGGCCGGACTACTCGGTTCCGCTCGAGGAATCGCTCAGCGCCATGGAAGACCTCGTGCGCCAGGGCAAGGTGCGCTATCCGGCAACCTCGAACTACGCCGCATGGCAGGTCTGCCGTATGCTCGCAATCGCGGACCGCAGCGGATACAAGCCGGCGCACATCACCCAGCCCATGTACAACCTGCTCGCGCGCGGCATCGAGCAGGAATACCTGCCGATGGCGAAAGAATACGGCGTTTCGACAGTGGTGTACAACCCGCTCGCGGGCGGGTTATTGACGGGAAAACACCGGCCCGAGTCGCCGCTCCCGGGCACGCGCTTCGACAACAACCAGCTTTATCTCGACCGCTACTGGCATCCGGCTTACTTCGATGCGGTGGAAGAACTTCGAACCGTGGCCGAGCGAGCCGGCCGTTCGCTGGTGAGCCTGTCGCTGAACTGGCTGCTCCACCACACCGAGACCGACTGCGTCATTCTGGGGGCTTCGAAACCGGAGCAGCTGGAGCAGAACCTGGCCGCGGTTGAAGAGGGCGCGCTCTCGCCGGAAACCGTCGCGGCCTGTGATGCCGTGTGGGCAAAGCTGCGCGGCATCACGCCGAAATA
>JAMCRS010000170.1 GCA_023380675.1 Chloroflexota bacterium | reverse complement strand
ATCTCGCTGCCTGTGGACTCTGAGGAGGTGCAGACGCTGTTCTTGAAAGCAGTTTTTCCTGAAACTCCGCCCCCCTCAAATGCGGATGTCACTGCCGCATGCGACTGGCTGAGGCGCTGGCTGAGGACTTCGCCGTGAACGCCGGGACCGCGATGCCGGCGCTGAGGGGGCGCATAGAGAGGTTCGAGAAGCTCATCCCCGACGTCAAGAAGGGCGTCCGGATGAGCTTCGTCTACAGGCCCGGCGCCGGCCTCGAGGTCTTGCACCGCCACGCCCACGTCGTCGGTCGGACGGTGCATCAGGATCCCGTGCTTCATAACCCCTCCTCTGGTCTGGAATAAGACTCGAATGTTTGGAATCTGGAGCGTGTCCTCGTCGGGCCGGTCGAGCGTCCAGTCCCGGTGGCCGGCAAGCTCGTACAAGGCTTTAGCATCGAGCGCTACGGCGATCTCAAAACGATCGAGATGGCATCGCGCAAGGCGAAAGAGTTCGTGCACTATGCGACCGCGCTGGCCCGCGAGCCGTTCGACGTCAAGCAGCTGACGATGAGCGCCAAATGCGGCGAATCCGATACGACCTCCGGCCTGGCCTCGAATCCGACGGTCGGGCGCGCGTTCGAGCGATTGGCCAACGCCGGCGCGACGTTGATCTTTGGCGAGACGACGGAGCTGACCGGCGGGGAAGATATCGTCGTGCAGCAGTGTGCGACGCCCGAGATCGGAGCCCAATTCCAGGCCGCGTTCGACGACTATCAGAAACTGGTCGAGTCGCAGGGAGTCGATCTGCTCGGCTCGCAACCGACCGAAGGCAATATTCGCGGCGGGCTCACCACGATCGAAGAAAAGGCGATGGGCAATATTCAAAAGGCCGGCCGCTGCACGATCGTGGATTTCCTGAAACCCGCGCAAGAGCCGCGCAAGCCGGGCCTGTCCTTTATGGACTCGTCCAGTGCTGCCGCCGAAATGGTAACCTTGTGCGCCGCGGCAGGTTCAGTGGTCCACTTTTTCACGACGGGGCAGGGCAATATCATCGGCAACCCCGTAATCCCGGTGATCAAGATGTCCGCCAACCCGCTGACCGTCTCGACGATGTCGGAGCACGTCGACGTCGACCTGACCGGAATGCTGCGGATGGAAATGAACCTGGATCAGGCCGCGGATATGGCGCTCGGAATGCTCGAGCGCACGATCAACGGCCGCTTGACCTCGGCGGAAACGTTGCGGCACGACGAGTTCGTGCTGACTAAGCTGTACCGCTCGGCCTAGTCCATTTCCAAAGATCGGGAGAATGAAGGCACAACACGCCAAGTCGAAAGAGAGAATGGGCCGCCGCGCTCCCGCCCGGGTGGGAGCGCGGCGTGCCTGACTTTCGCATCCCTTACGGCCGTACGCAACTCGCCTTTCAGATTGCCGATGCGTTCCACACCGAGCTACTAGCGCCCGCGCCGCTGACTCCGCTCGACGAGCCGGTGGCGGCTGTCGACGACGCGCTCGACCAGCCGGCCGGCGGCGTGCGGCTGGCCGATTTCGCCGGCGCGGAATCGGTGGCGATCGCGATCAACGACAAGACGCGCCCGGTGCCGCTCGACCTCTTGCTGCCGCCGCTGCTGGGTCGTCTCGCCGATCTCGGCGTCCCGGATTCGGCGGTGACTCTGTTCGTCGCCAGCGGGGCGCATTCGCCCATGCGAGCGAGTGAGCTCCCCGAGCTCGTACCGCCGCGCGTTCTCTCGCGTTACCGCATCGTCCCCCACGATTGCGACGACCGGTCGAACCTCGTGTCGCTCGGCACGACGACGCGCGGCACGCCGGTCTGGGTCAACCGCCAATACACGAGTGCCCAGGTGCGGATCGCGCTCGGCAATCTAGAGCCCCATCAGTTCATGGGCTTTTCCGGCGGGGTGAAAACTGCCGCGATCGGCCTGGGGGGCAGAGAGACGCTGACGCGCAATCACGCCTTGATGCTCGATCCCCGCGCCCGCCTTGCGCGATACGACGACAACCCCGCGCGCCAAGACGTGGAAGAGATCGGCCGGATGATCGGAGTTCATCTCGCCCTCGACGCCGTCGTCAACGAGAATCACGCGCTCGTTCACGTCGTCGCCGGCGAGCCGCGGGCTGTGATGCAGGTCGGCATTCCGATCGTGCTGCAGCTCTATCGCGCCGCTGTAGCTGAACCGTTCGATCTCGTCGTCGCCTCCCCGGGCGGGCATCCCAAGGACATCAATCTATATCAGGCGCAAAAGGCGATCGCACACGCCACGCTCGTGACCCGGCCGGGCGGCACGGTGATTCTCGCCGCGGCCTGTCCCGACGGAACGGGCAGCGAGAAGTACGACGAATGGATGGTCGACAAAACTTCGCACGCCCAGGTGATCGAGGCGTTCAGGCGCGAGGGATTCCGCCTCGGCCCGCACAAAGCGTACCTGATCTCGCGCGACGCGTCACGCGAGCGTGTGTTGCTGGTGACGGAAATGCCACAGGACCGGGTGCGGCGTTGCCTGTTGTCGCCGTGCCGATCGCTGAACGACGCGCTCGCGATCGCGCTCGGCGATCTCGGGCCAAAGGCGCGCATCGGCATCATGCCGTATGCGAATGCGACAATTCCGATTCTTGCAGACGCAGGGGAAAGACCATGACAGAGTCGAAGGGTTTTCTCGTCGGAGGCGAATGGCGGACCGGCGACCGCCAGATGCCGGTTTGTTTTCCTTTCAACGGCGAGCCGGTCGCCCAGGTTTCCGTCGCCGGCGAGCGGGATTTCGAGGACGCGATCCAAGGGGCGCAGCAGGGCTTTCAAGTAACGCGCAAATTGCCGTCGCAACGTCCGCTCGAACATCCTTTACCGATTGCTCGATCAGATGGAAAAACGGACCGACGACCTGGTCCAGGCGCTCGTGATGGAGGGAGGCAAAACGCGCAAGATCGCGATCGGCGAGGTGACGCGCGCGAAAGAGACCGTGCGCTCGTCCGCCGAAGAGGCCAAGCGGATCGGCGGCGAGATCATCCCGATCGACTGGACCGTCGAAGGCGAAAACCGCACGGGGTTTGTGCGCCGCTTTCCGCTCGGCGTCGTGCTCGGCATCGCCCCGTTCAACTATCCGCTCACTCTCGCATGCCACAAGCTCGCGCCGGCGGTCGCGGCGGGGAACGCATTCATTCTCAAGCCGGCGTCGGCGACGCCTCTTTCGGCGTTGCTTCTGGGCGAGATGCTCCTCCAGGCCGGCTATCCGCCCGCGGCGCTGAGCGTTCTCGTCGCGCCGGGGGCCGAGGCGGAAAAACTGGTCGCCGATCCACGGATCGCATTCTTTACCTTCACCGGCAGCTCCGAGGTCGGGTGGCGCTTGAAAAGCCTCGCCGGCCGCAAGCGCGCCGCCCTCGAACTGGGCGGGAACGCCGCGGCGATCGTTCACGCGGACGCCCGGATCGATTATGCGGTGAGTCGGATCGCCACGGGTGGCTTTGCGAATGCCGGCCAGAACTGCATCTCCGTGCAGCGGGTCTTTCTTCATCGCCCGATTTTCGAAGAGACGCTGGACAAACTGGTGGCCAAGGTCCGCACGCTCAAATTCGGAGATCCCCGCGATCCGGACACCGACGTCGGTCCGATGATCGATCGCAAGGCGGCGGTCGATGCATTTGCAACCGTGAAGGAGGCGATTTCTCAGGGGGCGGAGTGTGTGCTGGGCGGCGAATGCGCGGGGACGATGTTCTCCCCGACCGTGTTGACGCGGACGACCCCGCAGATGCGCGTGAATCGGCAAGAGATCTTTGCGCCCGTCATAACGGTTGCGCCCTACGACGACTTTGACGAGGCGATCCAGCTCGCGAACGACACGGATTACGGCCTTCAGTCCGGGGTCTTTACGCAGAACGTCAATCGCATCATGCGCGCGTTCGAAGAGATACAGGTCGGCGGCGTGCAGGTCAACGACGGCTCGACGTTCCGCGTCGACCACATGCCTTACGGCGGCGTCAAGTGTTCGGGGGTCGGTCGCGAGGGGTCGCGCTATGCGATCGAAGAAATGACCGAAATGAAGCTGGTGATCTTCAAGCTGTAATCCGTCAAGACGGCAGACCGGTCACTGTATTTGCCGGAACCTGGCATCGGGTTCGCCTGTGGTTCGATTGATTCGAATCGAAAT
>JAMCRS010000169.1:8497-22320 GCA_023380675.1 Chloroflexota bacterium | reverse complement strand
TGACCGCGTCTCAGCACCCGAAACGACCGGCCCAAACGCCATGTGCCCTGAAAGCGTTCCCGCTGACTCAACATCGGCGAGGATACCACGAGATGCGTCCCATCTCAACCACATACTAACAGTTCAGTTTCGGGGCGAATCGACACAGACGAGCGTCAATGCGAGGAGCCGCGAAGCGGCGGCGTCCTGTGGAGTGCCGCGGGCGCAATCTCAGTCTCGGGTGAGATTGCTTCGCTCCCTACGGTCGCTCGCAATGACGAGTTGCCCCCAATCTGAACCGCACTCGATGGTAACCGGCTTGCCTCGAGGTTGACAATCCGCCCCGCTTGTCAGACAATAAGAGAGAGCACTCCTGCATTGTGAAAGTATGCTCAAGTATGCCCCAAGGAGTACGCCATGAAACACCTGCAACGTTTTTTCCTGCTCCTCATTCTCCTCGCCGCCGCCGGTCTCGCGACGGCGGTCTTCGCCGCCGGGCCGACCGGCGCCGGTCCTAACGATGCTCTCCTGGGAACGGACGCGTGGCAAACCCTGGCGCCGAATGCCAGCCTCTGGTTCGCTTTCGATTACAGCGGCGACCGGTCCCGTATTTGGGCGTCTCTCGACGACAACGCGGCGAGCAATGTGGTGCTCGCTATCTTTACGCCCGCGCAGGCGCAAGCCTGGTTGAACGATCCTAAAACCGCGCCCGTCGGTTATGGGACCAAGCCGGGCGCGGGCACCTCGGACGCGGTCCACGATCTCGTCTGGATGGGCACGTTCAATGCGCCCGGCCGCTATTTCGCCGTCGTGACGAATAACAATTCCACTCCCGTTTCCTTCCGCCTGCTCATCCACGGCGACAGCACGCAGTACGGACCGACGATGACGCCGACCCCGCGGCCCGTAATCGCCAATCCCTTTGCCACCCCCGTGCCGCAAGGGACGCTCCAGGGGCGCCTGATCTTTCAGGTGGCGAGCGGCAGCAACATTTACACCGTGAATGGCGATGGGACGAACCTGACGCGCATTACGTACGGGATGGACCCCGCGTGGTCGCCGGATGGGAAACACATCACGTTCGCCCGGTGGGACGCCTCCGCGGGCGTCTTTACCGCGAACGCGGACGGGACGAACGAGCAGGAGATATTCGGCGTCTATAAACCCCTCTCGCCCCAATGGAGTCCCGACGGCACGCGCATTGCCTACGTATCGCAAAAGGGCGGGACGCTCGACGACAAAAAGATCTGCTTTTACACCATGTGCTTTAATATCGTGGCCGATCCGCACTGGAAGATCGGCGTGATCGACCTGGATACCCGGACGCTCACGGAACCGCGTTGTTCGTACCATTGCTTTTCGCCGACGTGGAGCACCGATAATCACACCATTGCGTTCGCGGATGCGACGTTCGGCATCTTGACGACGGATACCTTGACCAGCGCCGATCCGGTCACGATCTTTAGCCAGAATCCCGCGGTGCAGTCCACCCTCTACAGCCCGGATGGGAGCAAGATCGCCTTCCAGGTCCGGCAGGCCAATCATTGGGAAATCAACGTGATGAACGCGGACGGGAGTTTTGTGACGCCCGTGACGTTTGCCGACCCGTTCGCCTCGACGCCCGTCAACAACGTCGCGCCGCGTTGGTCGCCGGACGGCAAGCAGATCTTGTTCCTTTCGGACCGGAACGGCAAGTGGGAGTTTTTCGTCGTGAACGTCGACGGAACGGGGCTCAAGCAGGTGCTCAAGAACGTCACCGACCTTCTGCCCATCTGGTACAACAATTCGAACGAGCGCGTCGTCGACTGGATTCAATAGGGACGTGCCCTCCCTGACACATCCATTCGCCCTCCGCCGTTCAATGTGTCCAATGGAATCACATCCGCGCCTTTACTGGACCGGCGGGGCCGCGACGGTTTCCTTGCCCGCCGGGCCGTCCGGCGCCGCCGGTCCCGCGAAGGGCATTGTGATCAATACGCGCGTCCCCTGTCCGGGTTTGGACTCAATTTCGACCATCCCCCCGGCCAGGGTGGCGCGCTCTTGCATTCCGAGCAGCCCCAACCCGCGCCATTCGTCGATAGAGCCGGGGAGGACGGGGTCGAACCCGCAGCCGTCGTCCTGGATCATCACCTGGACGCGCGCCTCGCCAAACTGCAAGGCCACGGTCGCGTGCTGCGCGGCCGCGTGATTCGCAATATTGTTGAGCGCTTCCTGCGCAATGCGAAACAGGACGGTTTCCGCTTCGGGCGGCAACCGGCGCGCGGGCCCCGCGACCGTCACTTGCACCTGGACTCCGCGCGGAGCCAGTGTTTGATCCGCGTAGGAACGGAGCGCGGGGACGAGCCCCAAATCGTCCAGGACGAACGGTCGCAAATCGAGAATCAGCGCGTGTGTCTGATCCATTGCGTTTATGGCGACAGACCGCGCGTGCACCAGGCGTTCTTTCAGCCGGGCCTGCTCCGGCGGCAGCGCCCGCTCCGCGGCTTCGATCTCCATCGTCATCGCGCTGAGCACCTGGCCCAGTTGATCGTGCAGGTCGCGCGCAATCCGCTTGCGCTCTTGCTCCTGTGCGTGATTCAATTTTTCCAGCAGCTGCCCGCGCAAGACCTCCTTGCGCTGCAGCTCGGCGTAGAGCTGCTGGTTTTCTTTTTCCTTGGCCTGCAGCCCATCCGCCATTCGGTTAAAGGCCTGCCCCAATTCCCCGATCTCGTCGCCGCCCGTGATCGAGACCCGCTCCCCCAGGTCGCCCCGGCCAAATCGCTTGATCGACTGGACCAGGCGCTCGAGCTTGCTCACGACCAGTCGGCTCATCAGAAAATGGATCGCCGCGATCGTGAGAAACATGGCCGCAAAAGACCCCAGGATGCTGTCGCGCAGGTCGACGGCCATATATTGGTCGACATTCGCCATCGACACATCGGCCAGCAGAACACCGTTGAGCCACACGTTCGAATCATGGCACCCATAGCACTCGGGGCGATTCTGGATGGGCGTCATCGTGCGGAGAATTCGCCCATTCGGTTGATCGAGGATCACGCTCCCCTGGCGCTCGTCTTGCGAATAGCGATGACAGACCTGGCAGGTCGGGTCTTGGGGGTTGAGTTGGGCGCCGACCGCCTCCCCTTTCGGCGCGATGCGGACGGTGCCCTGTCGATCGAGCAAGGCGAGATTGACGATGTCGTCCTGTTGAGCGACCCCCGCGACAATGTGCTGAATCTCGTCCACGTTGTTGCTCAGCAAGGCGGGTTGGAGACTGCTCGTGATCACCTGCCCCATCGCCGTCGTCGAGTGTTCCAAATCGCCCAGGAGGATATCGTACTGGCGATAGTACTGGATGTGCGAATAAGCTCCGAGGATCGGCACGAGCAAGATCGCCGCCCCCACCGTGATCTTGAATCGCAAGCTGGACAAGTATTGCTTTGCTCGCATCGGCTCTCTCCATTTCCAGTCTCCGCGCCCCTCGGCCGGGGAGCAGAAAAAAACGCAAAAGGCAGACTAGTTTCAGTCTGCCTTGTCGAAAAACCCAAGCCCGATATGCCGGCGCGCCGGCCGTGCATTGGCCGCGCGGGCGCGCCGCAAGGACGTGAGAGCCGTGCCTCCGTACCGCGTCACATTTCACCTCCGCAATCATCACGTGGCGAATGGAGATCCAAGGGGCCTGCGCCGCTTACGCCACGGCGCTCAGCCGTGCTCATCCTAGCCCCGCCCAAGATCTGCAGCAAATCTCAGGGCGCGCATCGGGCGAGCGGCCTCACCTTATCCGCCCATGCCGGCAGGCGGATTGTTTGTGCGACGAGGCGCATTTTGTCGGCCCCGGAAGGGGGGGTCGGCCCAAACACGCAAAATCACAAGGGCTCTTCATTTTGACACGATGACGAGTTCCTGTTATCCGCTGCCGTACGCCTCAGCGGACGGAAATGGTCTCCATGACGGGGGGCTATGTTACGCTTACACCCCCTGGGTTCATTTCGCATGTTGGAAGAAGCGCAACCGTAAGTTTTCCGCGCCGCCGAAAACCCTGCCTCTGCTCGCTTTTCTCCTCCTGCATTCTGATCAACCGGTGAACCGCGAAACGTTGGCATTCACGCTTTGGCCCGACGAGACCGAAACGAACGCGCGCGCGAACGTTCGCCGCCATGAAACTGTGCCAGGTCGCGGCGGTGGCGGACGCGCCGTCCGATGCAGACCTGGTCGGGCACGCGGCGGCATCGGCGCGTGGCGCGGATCATGGAACAGCTCGGCGCCGCAGGCGATGAATTCGCAGGCACGCTCGCGCTGCATTGGGATCGCGGCGGCGAGCCCGCGCGCGCGGCCGAATGCTATTTGCGCGCCGCCCACCACGCGCGGGCCGTGTATGCGGATATGGAAGGTCTCGCGCATATCCAACGGGCGCTCGAACTGGTCGACGCGCCCCGCCTCCGTGCCGACCTTCTGGGTTTGCGCGAGACGATTTACCCCTGGCGCGGCGAGAGCGCGGCGCAGCACGTCGATCTCCTCGCGTTGCGTGAGATCGCCGAGTCGACGGGCGACGCGGATTTGATCTGCGATTCCCTGCGGCGCGAGATTCATTATGAACGCGCGCTGGGAAACCGGCAGGCCGAGGCGCTCCGCGAGCAAGCGACCTACCGGGTTTCGATCGGCGAGTACGAGTCTGCCGGCCCGATTGTCGAGCGCGCGCTCCAAGCCTATGAAGCGCTGGGCAATGCGGCGGGGCTGGTGCAGTGTCTCTGCCTGCGCGGGGCAGGTGGGCTAAGCTACACTCCCTCCCCTTTTGTCATTTGGTTCATTGGCCATCGGCTCATTGAGCACTGTCACCCGTCCCCGATTCCCGTCCACGCGCACGCGGTCGCCCGTCCTGAGCCGCGTCGTCGCGTTGTGGACGCCGACCACGGCGGGGATGCCGTATTCCCGTGCCACCACCGACCCGTGCGTGATGAGCCCCCCGATCTCCATGACCAACCCGCTCGCGGTCAAAAAGAGCGGGGTCCAACCGGGATCCGTCGCCGGACAGACCAAGATCGCGCCCGGCTCCAAGCGCGCGCCGCGCGGATCGAGCACCACCTGCACGCGTCCCTCGACCATTCCGGGCGAAACGGGGTCGCCGACGAGATTGTCCTTGCCCGTCTCTGTGTCCGTCACGCCTTCATAGAATGCCTCGCCTGTACTCAGGAGCAGGCGCGGCAACTGCCGCCGCATCTGCTCGCGCTCGTAGCTGGCCTGCTCCGCACGCACGATGCTTTTCAACTCTAACGGCTGCCCCGCCGCAAATGCCTCAAGCGTATTTAGCGGGACAAAAAAGATATCCTCGGCGCGTTCCAGCGCACCGCGCGCGACCAACTCCCGAGCACTCTCGAGGAGCGCGGTCCGATAGAGGTCGAGCACCTGCACCATCCTGAATTTCGGCAGCTCGCGCAGGCCGCTCACTAACCGCATCCGGCGAATTGCCCCACCGAGCAGCCGGGCGCGCAGCCAGCCGAAACGCGTCCTCCGGGTGCGCGCAATCAATTCTGCCGCGAGCCTCTCGCTCTCTGCCCGACCCCGCGCGAAGACGGCGTCCGGCGCCATCGTAGGGTCTGTGAGTTGGAGATAGCCGGCGAGCGTGGAGAGGACAGGAGTTGGGTCGTCCCGCCAGCGCGGTCGTCCGATGTCAATTTCGCCGGCGGCGCGCATTCCGTATTTTCCCAAAAACTCTTCGAGCGTGCGCCGCACGGTCGGCGGCAGGTTCTGAGAGCCGTTTGAGAACTGAAACGTGAAACCCGAGACCCGCAACTCTTTCACCGCTTGCGCCGCGGCCGGATCCGTTTGGATCCTCTGCGCCGCGTGCCACAATTTCAGGTCCATCTCCGTCGTGACGTTGTTCGGCACCCCCCGCATCACACGCAGCACCGTCCCCGGTTCTTCTCCCAGCCAGTTCTGAAGCCATCCGTCCACGATCGTCAATCCGGCGAAGACCGGAAAGAGGACCGGCGCTCCTTCCGTGATGACGCGCACAAAGACACGCGGTAACCCGGTCTGCAAGAGGTGTAATCGCTGCCGCAGGTCTCGGGCCGTAGTGAGACGTTCACGCTCCTCGCTCACCTCCTGCTCAAGAATCGTCATTATACGAGCGGCCGCGCGCTCTGGAATGAGCAGCACTCTGAACACTCTCCACACGAGCGGCGCGGCTCGGCGCAGCAGATGCCAGGCGCGGCGCCGGGTCAGGGTCGGCTGGAGTGGAATGCGCCCTTGGGCCACGAGTCGCCGGAAGGCCGCGAGCGCGCCCGGGTCGCCCCGTTCAAATACCCCCGTCACAACATTTCTCAAGCGCGGATCTCGCGCCAGGTCCGTCATGTCGATGAACAGCCGGCCGCCGGCGAAAGGGAGAAACGCGCGCGGATTTCCAGGGATCTGCAGGAGTTGGACGATGCCGTTCCCGCCCAAGATCTGCAGCACATTCGCCCCGAACGGTGTGAGGGGGTCCGTAACACCCTGGATAGAATTCAGGCTAGCATAAATGCGCAGCCCGGGATCGGCAAAAGGGTTGGCCGGTACGGGATAGAGCGACGTGATCGGGCGCGACTGCAAGAGATAGAGCTCTCCGTTGGCCCGCGCCCATTCGATATCCTGCGGCGATCCGAAATGTTCGGCGACACGCTCGGCCGTCTGTGCGAGCGCGACGATCGCGGCGTCCGGCAGCGCCTGCTCCGAACCATCCGCCCGTGCGACGCGTTCGGTCCCGCCGCCCGCGCGGGGGAGGATGGCGAGCGCCTTGTCGCCGAGGGTGCGGCGCGTGATTTGCCAATCGCCCGGATGGACCACATAGTGATCCGGATTTACTTGGCCCGATACTATCGCCTCACCCAACCCAAAGCTCGCGTCGACGACGGTTTCATCCCGGCGCCCGGTGAGTGGATTCGCCGTGAACAAGATGCCCGAGGCTTCGGACGCGACCATCGCCTGCACGACGACCGCAAGCGCCACCTCTTCCGGCGGAATCTGATTCCGGGCACGGTAGCCGATGGCGCGCCCCGTCCACAGGCTGCCCCAACATTTCTCGACGGCGCCGAGGGCTGGATCTTCGCCGACAATGTTCAGGTACGTGTCCTGTTGGCCGGCGAACGAGAGGCCTGGCAAGTCTTCGGCGGTCGCGGACGAGCGGATAGCGACGGGTAGTTGGATGGTTGAATAGTTGAATAGTTGCGTAGTGGAGGGTTGGGTAATTAATTCGTGATACGCCGCGCGGATCTCGGCGGCGATTTCATCGGGAAGGGCGCCGCGCTCAAAGAGCGTGCGGATTTCGGCGGACGCGGTTTCGAGCGCGGCGGGATCGTCGGGCGAGACGGTGTGAACGAGGGCGAGAATACGGGGCTGGAGCTCGTTGGTCTGCACGAACGCGCGATACGCGTCCGTCGTGATGATAAAGCCCGGCGGGACGGCGAACCCCGCGCGGGCGAGTTCGCTCAGATTCGCGCCCTTGCCTCCTGCCAGCGCGAGCGTCGCCTCGCTTGATGAAAAGGGAAGAATATATCTAGCCACCTTCGGCTCCTTTTTCAGAAACTGATTGCCCACTTGGCACTGCGAGGGCGTCCTTCGACTGCGCCCCGAAGTGCGCGGGGCTCCGCCCGGGATGCCCGAACCGCGCCCTATTACCGCGGCAGCAAACCTCTTAGCGTCGTATCGACGATATTGTCCGCGATTTGCTCGTGCGTGAATTCCAATCCCGCGGGATCGCGCATGATTTGCCGGCGCAGCACGACGCTCATGATGCTCCCGAAAAACATCTGGGCGACGAGAGCGGGGTCCGTCCGCCTTAGTTCTCCGCTCTCCATTTTTGCCGTCACATAGTCCCCCAGCAGCTGGGTTGCCGCCTGGACAGGCACGCTGACCAGGGCTGATATTTCCGGATTGTGAATCGACTCGGACAGGAACACGCGGAGCACCCGGACGAACGCTTCCTCCTCCGCAAAGGCGAGCATTCTCAGGGCCAGAAAGCGCAGCATGGGTTCGGGCGGCTGGGCGAGCATCTCGACCGGAAACGAGCGGATGAGCCGGGCCGGAGACCGCGCGTCTACGATGGCCTGAAGAAGCGCTTGCTTGCTCGGAAAGTAGTGGTAGATGAGGCCGGGCGTAATCCCCGCCTCGTCCGCAATATCCTTGTTGGTTGCTCTCGCAAACCCTTTTTCTGCAAAGACGCGCAAGGCAGCATCCATAATTTGTTCACGCCGGTCCTCAACTGCTTTGGGTGTTCTGGCCATGGTGTATTGGTTTCACTCCAATCCCTGTTAATTAATCAGTCAATTAATAGTATAGCACGAACAGGTCGATAGTCAACACCCATTGGCCAGGGCTAATGTTCGTGTTATGGTGCGGGCGTTTGATTTCAGCGGGGAGGCGATCGGCGGTGCGGTTCGAACTGCGCTCAGGCGCGAGCGGAGTCGACTCGCCTCGGACAAGTCGACTCCGCTCAGGGCGCTAGATCCCGCGCATCACCCGTTTTGCTTTCTGCCTAGGCCCGTTGACTGTGCGGGGCTTTCGCCCGTTGACTTTGCGGGAGCTTTCGCCCCTGCTCCTCTGCTGCTCTCATTCGCTCATTTGCGCATCCGCTCGTACCGCTTTTGAATCTCCGGCCAGTTCACCACGTTCCACCACGCGGCCAGATATTCATTCCGCCGGTTCTCGTACTTTAAATAGTACGCGTGCTCCCAGACGTCCACGCCCATCACCGGCTGCTTGCCCTCCATGAGCGGGCTGTCCTGATTCGCCGTGCTCGTGATGGCGAGCTTGCCGTTGTCGAGCACCAGCCACGCCCAGCCGCTCCCAAAGCGCCCCATCCCCGCTTTCGTCAGCTGGTCTTTAAAGGCGGCGAAATTCCCAAACGTCTGCTGGATCGCCTGTGCGAGCGGGCCGCTCGGTTCGCCCCCCGCGTTCGGGGCCATGATTTGCCAGAACATGGCATGGTTAATGCCGCCGCCGCCGTTATTGCGCACGGTCGTGCGGATGTCCTCCGGCACCTGATTGATCTTGGTCATCAGGTCCTCGAGACTCCATTTCTGCAGGTCAGGGTGCTTTTCGAGCGCCGTATTTAGATTGTTCACGTATGCCGCATGATGCTTGTCATGATGGAGATGCATCGTCCGTTCGTCGATGTAGGGCTCCAATGCATTATAGGCATACGGAAGTGGGGGTAATTCGAAAGCCATCGTCAGCCTCCTTGGTGGCCATCGAACACGACCGCGTCGTGTCCCATGGCCGATTTGATTTTCCCAACTGTCCGTTTATGTAACCATCCCGCCATCCAACTCTTCATCCTTCTGCCTTTCCTCACAACTCCCACGCGGTCACCTGCCAATTGTCGTGGACGTTCGCCGGCGGTATCCAGGGTGGAAGTTCCATCACCAGATAGGCGGCGAGCGCATTCACGTAGGGTTCGTACATACGCCTCAGCTCGGCGAGCCGCGCGTCGGCGGCCGGCCCCGCGCGGAGCGCAGCCCCTGCCTTCGCGAGTTCCGCACGCAGCCGGGCCAGGTCGGCCGGGGGTAGCCGGTCTAATTCGGGCATGCGCGGCGGTGTCTTGAACACCTGGCTCAGGTCCGCGCCCACGTGCCGTGCCATTGCAAACGTCAGCCGCGCGGGTCCCTCCGGCACCCCGTCCACCCCTACGAGCACGAGCGCACACAGATCCAGGACCATGGTGAGCGCCGCCACCCACGATTGATTCTCGTGCTGGGAGCGAAAGTAGGCGAGGACCGGATACGACAGGTGGCTCTCCATCAGTTCGGCGGACCACCTTTCCCACTCGCGCAGGAAGGCGTCCACGCCCTCCATTCCGTCTTCGGTACAGTTGCGCCGCAGCAATTCGAGCGCCGTCGGCGGAGAGCCCGCGCGCTCGTCCAGGAGCGAAACGTTGACCTCGCGCTCGGCGAACTCGGTGTTGAGCGGGGGCAGGTAGCTCAGGACGAGCGCCAGAAAACCGAGTCCCATCCCCCCTTCGGCTACCATCAAGGCTCGCGCCGCCGCGGTATGCGGAGTGACATCCCCCAACCCGAGCGTCGTGAACGTCGCCCCGCTCAAGTAAAGGTCAACCCCAAAGGTGGAGGGACCAAAAGACGTCGTCAGTGGTGAACCCAGAGCCCAGAACAACAGGCCAAACCCGATAATCAGGTTCACGGCCCACACCAGCAGCAACAAGAGAAGCGACAGCGGTCCAAAATAGCTCAGCATCGTCTCGCGCCGGCCTTTCTTACGGATGCGGCGCGCGATCGCGCGCCAAGGGCTCCAGGTGGCGCGATAAAAGACGCGCGTGAGTCGCACCGGCCGGTTCACCCGGCGCGGCGAGACGATCGTATCGAAACCGTCGAAGAGGCTGACGACTATGAGGAGCAAGCCGACGAGAGCCGCAAGGATCGCCATCTGCACATCCTTCGTGGTTGACGGAGAGCCGCCGAGTGTTGTGACCGCATTCTGTGTTTAACGTCGGTTGCATCTTTTTGTTCCATCGATTATGATGGGCGCTGTTCATACACCATGGCACGGGAGGGAGGAAAGATGGGGCAACTGACCTTTTACATCGTGGACGTCTTTGCCGAGGAAAAATACGCCGGCAACCAACTTGCCGTCTTTCGGGGCGGCCAGGCCTTGTCGGATGCGGAAATGCAGCGGATCGCTCTGGAGATGAACTATTCCGAGACCACCTTTATTCTCTCCGAGACCCCGCGCGACGGCGGGTTCGACGTGCGCATCTTTACGCCCAAAGAAGAGGTCCCTTTCGCCGGTCACCCGACGCTCGGCACGGCGCATATCCTCCGGACCGAGGTTCTCCGCGGGGCCGCCGACAAGATTCTTCTCAATCTCAAGGTGGGGCAGATCCCGGTGACCCTTAGCGCCGGCGTGGGGAGCGGCACCTATTGGATGAAACAAATCGAGCCCACCTTCGGGCCGCGCCTGACGCCGGAGACCGTCGCCCCCATCCTCAGCCTCACCCCCGACGAGATCGATCCGCGCTTGCCGATCGAGCAAGTCTCAACCGGGCTGCCTTTCTTTATCGTCCCGCTCAAGACCCTCGCCTCCCTCAAACGCGCCCAGACCGTCAAGGACAAATTCTTTGAGCTCATCGCCAATACCGAGGCCAAGAGCATTTTGATCTTTTGCCCCGAGCCGCATCGCCCCGAAAATGACATCAGCGTGCGGGTCTTTGTCGACTATTTCGGCATTCCCGAAGACCCCGCCACGGGCAGCGGCAACGGGTGTCTCGCCGGGTATCTTGTCAAGCACCGCTACTGGGGACGGCCTGAGATCGACGTCAAGGTCGAGCAAGGCTATGAGATCGGCCGGCCCTCTCTCCTGCTCCTGAGAGCCTCCGAAAAGGATGGGCACATCAGCGTTTCCGTCGGCGGCCGGGCCCTCACGATTGCCCGGGGCGAGTTCCTCTAAGTCCAGCTAGACGTATTTTTGACCATCTCTCAAGAATGCCCAAAGAGCAGACCCTTGAGCATACGGAGGTGGGCCTTTGCAGGGCGAAATCACGATTCGGGGCGCGCGCCTTCACAACCTCAAGAACGTCACCCTCACGATCCCCAAGAACAAGCTCGTCGTCTTTACCGGTCTCTCCGGTTCCGGCAAATCCACACTCGCTTTCGACACGCTCCACAAAGAGGGGCAGCGCCAGTTCCTAGAGTCCTTGGGGCTGGTGACGTTCGGGCTGAGCAAGCCGCAGGTTGATGCGATCGAAGGACTGATGCCTTCGATCAGCGTCGACCAGCATCTCGCCAACCGCAGTCCGCGCTCGACCGTAGGCACGGTCACCGAGGTATTTACCTACTTGCGTGTCCTCTACGCGCGCCTCGGCCATCGTCCCTGCCCATCGTGCGGCGCTGATATCCCCCCGTCGCACGACGTGAGCGGCGGCGAAATCTGGGACGATGAATCTGTCGGCGCAGCGGGCGGCGGTCCGAGCGACCAGGCTAGTGACGCCGAGTTTTTTCCGTGTCCCCATTGCGGCCATCCGATTCCGGAAATCGGGATGGCGAACCTGTCCTTCAACAAACCCGCCGGCGCCTGCCCCACTTGCACGGGTTTGGGTTTGGTGATGCAGCCGAATCTCGACGCCCTCGTCGATCCGGAGTTGAGCATCGCCGACGGCGCGGTTCACGGATGGAACCGCGCTTACATCGCCTACCATTCCAAGACGCTCCGGCAGGCGGGCAAGCATTACGGTTTTGAATTCGACCCCAAACAGCCGGTCAAACAATTCGGCGCGGTCCAGCGCGATTTGCTCTACTATGGCGTGAGCAGCCCGCAATTCCGCGCGCACTTTGCCGGCATCCGGCCGCCGGACGCCGTGAGCCGCGGGAATTTCGAAGGCATTGTGCCGATTCTGCTGCGCCGGTATGCGGAGCACATTCACGATCCCGGCTATCGAGAAAAGATGGACCCGCTCCTCTCCGAGCAGATGTGTCCGGACTGCCAGGGCACCCGCTTGTCCCCGGCGGCGCGCGGGGTGACCCTCGCCGGACAGCCGATCGTCGACGTCGCGCGCTTGCCGCTGACCGAACTCGCGCACTGGCTCAACCGCTTGAAGGAAATCCTTTCGGCTGACGAGTGGCTGGTCGCCGAGCCGATTGTGGCCGATTTGCGAGATCGCGTCCGCCGCCTGGTCGACGTGGGCGTCGGCTATCTCACGCTCGAGCGCGCTTCGCCAACCCTATCGGCGGGCGAGGCGCAGCGCTTGCGGCTCGCGGCGCTCCTGGGCTCGGGGCTCACCGGGGTCCTGTACGTTCTCGACGAGCCGACGATCGGCCTTCACCCGCGTGATACCGGCCGGTTGATTTCCGTGCTCCAACAGCTGCGCGACCTCGGGAACACGGTCCTCGTGATCGAGCACGACCTCCAGGTGCTGCGCGCGGCCGACCACGTCGTCGACATCGGCCCGGGCGCGGGCAAAGATGGCGGCCGCATCGTCGTATCCGGGTCGCCCGCCGAGGTAGCGGCGTGCGGCGAATCGATCACCGGGCGATACCTATCAGCACCGCCGACGGCCGAGGCCCCCCGCGCGAGGCGAACGGGGAATACGCATCACTTGATGATCCGCGGCGCGCGCGAGCACAACCTCAAGAATATCAATGTCGCGCTGCCCCTCGGGAAGCTCGTCGCGATCACCGGCGTCTCCGGGTCCGGCAAATCGTCGCTCGTGTTCGACATTCTCGACCGCGCCGCGCGCCGGCGGTTCTACGGTGCGAGCGAGGCTCCGGGAGCGCACGACGCGATCGACGGCTGGGAGTATGTCGACAAGGTCGTGACCGTCGACCAGAGCCCGCTGATACGCATGCCGCGCTCGAACGCCGCCACCTATACCGACGCGTACGGTCCGATCCGCGCAGCGTTTGCCGCGGCGCCGGAGGCGCGCGCCCGCGGACTCTCGGCGCGGCATTTTTCCTTCAATGTTCCGGGCGGCCGGTGCGAGCGGTGCGAAGGCGCGGGCGTACTGTCCGTCAAGATGCACTTTTTGCCGGACGTTCTCGTGCGGTGTCCCGCGTGTCACGGGCGAAGGTTCAAACACGAGGTGTTGGCCGTCGAATACAGCGGCTATAACATCGCGCAGGTGCTCGACCTGACGATCGAAGAGGCGCTCAAGGTCTTTGGCGAGGTCCCCGCCGCGCTCTCCCGCCTCGGCCTCATGACGCAGGTCGGGCTCGGTTATTTGCAGCTCGGGCAGCCGGCGACGACGCTTTCGGGCGGCGAAGCGCAGCGCGTCAAGCTCGCCAAGGAGCTGGGCCGCCGCGCGGCGGGCCACACCCTCTATCTGCTCGACGAGCCGACGACCGGGCTGCACTTCGCCGACACGGCCAAGCTCCTCGTCTTGCTTCAGC
>JAMCRS010000169.1:0-8487 GCA_023380675.1 Chloroflexota bacterium | reverse complement strand
GGTCGTCGTCGAGCACAATGTCGACGTCATCCGCGCGGCGGATTGGATCGTCGACCTCGGCCCGGAGGGAGGCGCCGCGGGCGGGGAAATCATCGCCGAAGGCAGGCCGGAAGACATTGCTCGCGCGCCGCGATCGCTGACGGGCAAGTTTCTCTAGAACCTCAAGGATAGGCACGCAGGTGCCATTAACCCGCGAATATCTTTTCCACACGCGAAAAGGGCCGCGGGTATTTAACCCGCGGCCCGATCAAAGACGAAACCAAGTTTCGCCGAACGGCAGCAAGCTACTAGGGCGAAGTCGGATCGGAGACGACCGACGACGGATAGTCATTGCCGTTCCAGGTCTGAAAGTGGAAGAGCGCCTGCGCCACATTCGGCGGAACAGTTGCCCCGCTGAAACTCGCCACGATCGTGAACGGACCCGCCGACCCGCCGGCGGGCACATCGCCGGGCAGCCACAGGACGGTGTTGCCGGACGCCTCGGCCGGGTTCTGGCCCATGGCCGGATAACCGGATTGGACGTAGGCGACCCCGTCCGGCAGGGTGTCTTGAAGCACCACTTCCGTCAACGGGCTGCTCCCTTCATTCAACAGCGTCAGCGTGTAGGTGACGGTGCTGCCGCTCTTGACGGCGGACGACTGCACTTGGGCGGGCGGGTACCAGTGCCCGGGCCAGTAGACGCCGTTGAGCTGCATGACGTAGGCTTCCACGTCTGCGATCTGATTCTGAGGCAGCGCTTTCGTATCCCCCCACGCCGGCATCGTCAGCATCGGGCTGTCACCCTCAGGACGCGACCCGTGCTGAAGGAACAGATCGAGGTCCCGGGCAAAAATGCTCGGATCGCCGTTGGAATCTTCCAGAAAGCCGGGGTCGATCGGATTCACCGACGGCACCGAACCGTCGTCGGATCCGGGATTGCTCACGCCGCCCGTTCCACGATCGCCGTGGCACGAGGCACAGTTCTTGGCAAACACCGCCCGTCCGTTGAGCGGGTCGCCCATTGTCGTCGCGGCGGGCCCGGCCGCCGTGATGTCCACGTCCTTGGCATTTGGCAGCGGATTCGGCGCGGGTGATTGCGCAAACGCCACTTGCCAGTAAACGGCAAGAGTCAAGATGAGCGCCAACGGCAGCAAGAGCGTCCACTTGCGTGCCGTGACGAGGTTGGGTAGGTTCTTCCGCATGAGTTCTCTCTCCCTTTAGGTATCAAGCTTTACCTTAACACAAAGGGGCCGCGCGAGGCAATCGTGCGGGACACGATTCCTTATCGTGCGGGAGACGATCCTTGAGGCTTAGTCGGGAAGGTCAATCAGGTGGTGGCGAAGGGCGTACTTGACCAATTCCGTGCGGTTGCGGAGGTTCAGCTTTTCGACAATATGCGCATAGTGCGTCTGCACTGTGGTGAGGCCGACGGAGAGGCGCTCGGCAATCTCGCGATTGGACAGTCCTTCTGCGACCAGCGTGAGGACTTCGCGCTCGCGTGCAGTCAGGCCGTCGTATGACGTCCGCGCGCCCTGTTCGTCGGTCTGCACACGACGGAGATAGTCGGCGACCAATTTCTTGGCGATGGGGGGATAGAGAAAGATCTGTCCGCTCGCGACCGCGTGGATCGCCGCGATCAAATCGCTTGCGACCGCGCGTTTCAAGACGCAGCCCGCCGCGCCCGCCGCGAGGATTTTGAAAAAGTAGTCTTCGCCTTCATGCATCGTCAGCACGAGCACACGGAGGTCCGGGTGGGCTTGCCGGATCGCGCGGGTCGCTTCGAGCCCGTCCATCGTCGGCATCGCGATATCCATGATCACGAGATCGGGCGCGAGCTCGCTCGCCAGGCGCACCACCTCGGCGCCGTCGCCGGCTTCCCCCACCACCTTCAGATCCGGTTGTGCGTCCAGCAGCATCCGGATGCCCTGCCGCACCAGATGATGATCGTCCGCAATCAAGACGCGGAGGCCAGAGCCATTTCTTTCCATGGTACCTCGGCTTGCACAAGCGTGCCCCGCCCCGGCGTCGACTCGATCGTCAACGTCCCGCCGAGGAGCGCCACGCGCTCGCGCATACTTGACAATCCTACCCCGCGCAGCCCATCGCCGCCGTGCAGGTATTGGCCGGGGCGAAAGCCGATGCCGTCGTCCTCGATCCGCGCGACCAGATGCCCCTCCACCGAGAGCTGCATCCGAATCTGCGCATGGCGCGCGTGGGCGTGCTTGGCGATATTCGCCACGGCTTCCTGGACCACGCGGAACAGTGTGATTTCGATTTCGGGCGGCAACCGCCCCTTCCATCCGTTCGCCTGCACCTCGACCGCCGTCCCGCACAGTTCCAGCCGCATTTCCGCGTAGGTCCGGATGGCGGGCGCCAGCCCCATGTCGTCCAGCAAGCGAGGACGCAAGTCCTGAATCCAGCGACTCGCCTCCCCCAGGGTCTCGACGCTGATGGCCTGGAGCTGTTCCAGCTGCCGGCGCAGGAGGAGCTGGTCGGGGCGCAGCGTCTGTAGAGCGGATTGCACGGTGACGGTTAATGCCGTGAGCGATTGAGAGAAATCGTCGTGCAATTCGCGCGAAAGATGCTTGCGCTCTTCTTCCTGAGCGGCGATCACGCGCTGCAGCAGCTGCGCTCGCGCCGACTCTTTCTCCTGCAGTTCTCGATAAAGCCGCGCGTTCTCTTGCTCGTGCGCCTCCAGGCCATTCGCCATCTGGTTAAAGCTGGCCGCCAGTTGGCTGATTTCGTCGTCGCCTGTGTGCGGGAGCCGCAGAGACAGATCCCCTTGGCCGAAGCGACGGAGGATCGGCGCGAACCGTTCGAGTTTTCCCAGGGCCATGCGCGTGAGAAGGAAATAGACGGCCAGCACGACGGCGACGAGCGTGCCCAACGCGGTGAGGAGGTCGGTGTTCAAGTCGGCGGCGAGGTGCTGGTTGGTCGGGGTCATCGAGAAATCCGAGATGAGGGTGCCCAGCACGTGCTCCTGGGACTGGTGGCACCCGTAGCATTCGGGCTGGTTGACGATGGGCCTGCAATAGCGAAGCAGTTGTTCCCCCGAAGCCGCCGTATAGATCATGCCGTCCCCCGTCGGCAATTCGGGCGCCGCCCCGCACCCTTGCAAGCCGGGGGCGCGGCGGCCCAGGGAGGTGCCGATCAGGCTCGTCTGGGGAGAAAAACGCACGCGGTTTTGGGCGTCGAGGAGATAGATGGCCTCCAGGCCGGGCTGCTGGCCGACGCGGTCGATGATGCTGGCCAAACCCGCGGGGTCTCGGGTCAGCATTTCGTGCTCCAGCCCGGCTTCGATGATGTTGCTCGTAAAGGCGGCTTGAGCTTGCGCGCCGTTCAGCTCCAGCTCGCGATGGTGTTCATAGCGAAAAGCCGTCGACGCGCCCAGAATGACGACCAGCGCGCTCGTAATGGCGAGAGTGGTCTTGAAACGTAGACTCGAAAAAACGGGGTGTATCCGCATCGGCTCCGTCCCCATCGTGAGGTCCCGGATCGCCACCGTGTGGCTACCTTGTCGCTCGGGTTAAAAAAACCAAGGGCGTCCTTGCCCGTCCTTGGGGTTTCGCAGTATCTTTTCAGGCTTGCAGGCGGTCCCACCGCAATATACTCCTCTCTCCTCGAAAAGGCAATTTTTCCCTCACTCCGTTCTCCCGTCCGGCTCTTCTTCCCCCAGCGGCTCGAGCGTGTCGAGCCGGTGTTCGAGCCGAAACAGCCGCGAGCGGAACGCCGATTGCGCGTCCCACACCGCCAACCAGAGCCGCTTGAAAAGCGACATCGGTTTGGCCGGCGCCGGCTCTGACCACTCCCACAATACAGCGGCGGACGCCAGCCCCGCGCCGAAGGTGGTCATCAGGACGCGATCGCGCGGGCGGAGGCGACCCGCCGCCAGCGCATCGCACAGCGACACCGGAATCACGGCCGACGAGATATTTGCGTACCGCGCCACATTGACAAAAACCTTCTCGTCGGGGATCTGCAACTGGCGGGCCGTCTGCCGGATCAGTTGAATGTTCGTCTGGTGCGGAATGAAGAGGTCCACGTCCTCCGCCTTCAGCCGCGCCTTGAGCAGCACCTGCTGACTCAGGCGCACCATCGAGCGCAATCCGTACCGGTAGATGGCGCGCCCGTCCATTCTGCCATACTGCAAGCCCTGCTCCAACACTTGCTGACTGGGTGGATGCAAGCTCCCCACGCCGGGAAGGATGAGCAGATCGCGGCCGGAGCCGTCGGAACTCAGCGCGAACGATACGAGCCCGCCGGCCTGCTCACCGGCGGCGAGCACCACCGCACCTGCGCCGTCGCCATAGTAGGCGCAAGTCCGATCGTGAGGAGAGAAAAGGCGGGAGACCGTCTCCACGCCGACGACGAGGATGTGGCGATACGCGCCGCTCCGAATGAATCGGTCCGCGGTCACGAGCGCATACAGAAACGCCGCGCAGCCCGAGGCCAGATCAAAGGCCCCGGCGCGCTGGGCGCCGACCGCATCCTGGATCAGGGAGGCCGTCGCGGGGAAAAGATAATCGGGGGTATTCGTCGCGGCGATGATCAGCTCGAGTTGAAGCGGAGAGATCTGCGCCCGCTCGAGCGCGGCGCGCGCGGCCCGCGCTCCCATGTCGGCGCTCGCCTGATTGGGCTCGGCAAAATGGCGTGCCTGGATGCCGACCCGTGCTTCAACCCAGTCCGGATCAATCCCCGCCGTCTTGGCCAGTTCCGCATTCGTCACCGGTTTACCCGGCAGATACTTGCCCCACCCGACAATGTGAGCATTGAGTCCGGTCATCGTTTCCGCCGCTTGCCGTAGTTGACGTCAATGCCCGCATTATCGCGCCGTTCGCTCGATCTGTCGAAGCTTTGGCCAGCGGTATCTGCATATCGCGTGGCGTCGTTCAATCGTTCCCGATACACCCGCTGAGCGCCAAATGGCCGGCGAGGCGGGTATTCAAGAGGCAAGGGCTTTTGCCGTGTTGGATCGACGGAAAGGGCGCCAAAGACTACCCCTAAAGGTAGTAGACGCGGGAAAATAGGCCAAGTATAATGTTGGGCATCCGAGAGCGCAGCGGCAGATGAAGAGGCCGTGACGATCGTGGCCCCCCTCGGTTGGAGTTTCCATGCGGAATTCACGACGGAATTTCCAGCGGAATCCACCCCGAAGCGAGCGCGCCGAGCCCCGCCCGGCGGATGATTTCGAGCGGCCCCGAGCCCAATCGCTCCTCAAGCCCCGGATCGGCGATCACGCTTGCAGTTTCCATCAGGACGCCCGCCAACAATGGTCCCTCGCCCTCCCGTGGTTGCGAGCCGGACTGGACCGGGGCGCCCGGTGTCTCGTGATCACCGAAGCGGCTCACGTGCCGCGCGTCGAAAAGCTGGCCGCGGATTACGGAATCCATCCGGAGCTACTCACGATCACGGCGCCGGAAGAAACTCTGTATCGCGGCTCTTTTTCGCTCGAGCAGGCGCTCGGCGCCTGGGAACGGCTCGTGCGCGAGGCGGTGGCCGAGGGCCATACGGGCCTGTGCGCCGTGATGGAGATGGCGTGGGTGCTGCGCGATCCCGCCGCCCTCGCGGGCCTCGCGGAATACGAAGCGCGACTGAATGAGCATTTTACGCGCCTTGCGCTGTGCACACTGTGCCAGTATGATCGCCGCCGCTTTTCGGAAGACCGCTTGCTCGACGCCTTGCGCACTCACCCCATCGTCTTTGTGGGCGGCGAGCCGCACGAAAACCCCTACTATTTGCCCCACGAGGTTTTCCTTTCGCACGATCGCCGCGACGAGTTTTGTTGGTATCTGAGCCAGCTGGGCCGGATGCGGCTCGGCCCGAACGACGTCGTCGCCATTCCTCCCCTTGACCCGCGCGGCTGGCAAGTCTACTCCCTTGGCGAATTGCGCGTCCTGCGCGAGGGCCGGCCGATTACGTGGGATACGGCGCACGGTGCCACGCGCCGGGTCAAGGCGCTCTTCGCCTACCTCTTGGAGCAGGGAGCCAACGGCGCCTCCAGAGAGAAACTGGCGGACCTTCTATGGCCCGACGAGCGCGACCTCGAGCGGAGCCTGAGCCGCCTCTATCACACCGTTCATGCCTTGCGCATGGCGCTCGAACCCGATCTGGCCTCGGCGGATGCTTCTCATTACGTCCTGAGCGACGAGGACCGTTACGTGCTGGCGCTCCCCGCCGGCACCTTTCGCGACGCGGACGCCTTTGAAGGCTTGTGCCGTCGCGGCGAGCGCGCGTACAAGGCGCAGCAAGACGACCTCGCCCTGAGTTACTATCTCCCCGCCGAGAATCTCTACGTGGGCGATCTCTTTTCCGACATTCCGGGCAGTTGCGCCGAGCGCGTGGACGACGACTGGTGCTGGAGTCGCCGGTACTGGTTGCGCGATATGTATTTAAAGTTGATGCTGCACCTGGCGGAAATCTATTTGCGCCGGGGAACGGTCCCGGAATCGCTGCATTATTGGCAGCGCGCCTTGAAACTCGATCCGTGCTGCGAGGAAGCGCACCGCGGCATGATGCGCGCCTTTCACCGCGCCGGGCGTCCCGACGCGCTCGCGCGCCAGTACCGCATCTGCGAACGGCAGTTGCGCCGCCAGGAGAATCGCGCCCCCGATTCCCAGACGCTCGCCCTCTGGCAGACGTTGCTCGCCAAAGAGCCCTAGCCCCCTTTGTTCCCTCTTTCTCAATCCTCCAAAAACCAAAGGTAAACTCAAGCCGCCGCTCTATAATGGGTCTACCGATGAGGGCAGCCGGCCAGGAAGGACCGGCTGCCAAGAAATCCGATTTGGGCGCCACCTGAAGGGAGGAGCACCATGTACGACATCGTCCCGGCGTTCGAGTTTGACGACAAAGCCGATCTCGAACGCTACGAGTACTGGTTCCTGGATGCCACACACTCGGTGCCGCCGTGGACGCCGATGTTCGGCTGGTTCTGGGTCCACTTTTGTCGCCACGGCATGCAGTACGGCGCGGAAAGGCTCAGTCTTCCGACCGTCAAGGGCTGGGACTGGCGTTTCAAGAATGGCGGCGGTTACTTGACGCTGTACACTGTCCAGTCCGAAGCCGAACGGGCGCAGCGCGAAGCCCGTTTCCGCGTGGCGATTCGTCCGCTCGTCGAGAACTATGACAAGGTGTGGGGCGGGTTTGTGACCGAAATCCTCGGCCACTACGCCCGGCTCAAAGCGACGAACGTCAATACCGCGGACAACATCGAGTTGCTCTCCAATTTCGAGGACACGGTCAACGTGACCCGGCGCATGTGGGAAATCCACATGTACATGATGTACGGCGTGTACACCGCGTTCATCCTCTTTGAGAATGTCTGCAAGGACCTCCTCGGCATCGACGACACCAAGCCCCAGTTCCAGCGTCTCCTGCGCGGTTTCGACAACAAGGCGTTCCAGGTGGACCGCGAGCTGTGGCAGTTCGCGCGCAAGGCGGACGAGCGCGGCCTCGGCGCCGCCTTTAAAAAGCCGGCCGCCGAGGTCATCCCGACGCTCGAGCAGAGCGACGCGGGACGCAAATGGCTCGCCGAGTTTCGCGCATTCCTCGACGAGGACGGCTGGCGCATGCAGCGCATGGCGGAAGTCAATCTGCCCTCGTGGGTCGAAGACCCGACTCCGGCCATCGCCAACGTTCAGCTCTATTTGAACAAAGGGGGCAAGTTCAATCTGGACGACGAACGCCAAAAACTTGCCGCCGAGCGCGCCGACGCCGAGAAACAGGTCTTGGAGCGCGTCCCCGCGGCCCAGCGCGATTGGTTCAAGACGATGCTCTCGCTCGCCCAGCGCGCCAGCTCCTTTAGCGAAGAGCACAACCATTATCTCGACCTGTACACGCACGCGCTCATTCGCCGCTCGAGCCTCGCGCTCGGCAAAAAGCTCGCAGCGTGTGGGACCATCGGCCAGGCGGACGACGTCTTTTTCCTCATGCCGGACGAGATCCGCAAAGTCGCGATTGCCCCCGAGTTCCACAACCTGCATCCCATCGTCAATGCGCGCCGCGACGCGTGGACGAGTTGGCAAAAGAACGAGAATCCTCCCTTCATCGGCAAGATGGATATGATGGCGGCGATCGGCGAACTGGTCAAGTCGAACGACCCCATCGCCCTCAAGGTCGTCGTCGGCGCGATGCCGCAGCCGCAGCCCGAATTGAATGCGGACCTCTACGGTATCTGCGGATCGTCGGGCGTCGCGGAGGGGACCGCCAAGGTCATTCTCGACGAAGCGGAGCTGCGCAATATCCAGCAAGGCGACGTTCTCGTCGCGGCGTCGACCGCGCCGAGCTGGACGCCCGTCTTTTCGCTCCTGGCGGGCGTCGTCGTGGACCGCGGGGCCAGTCTCTCGCACGCCGCGATTGTCGGGCGCGAGTATGGCATCCCCGTCGTGATGAATTGTTTCGAAGGCACCAAGAAGATCAAGACCGGGCAGCGCGTGCGGGTGGACGGAGACCGCGGCCTGGTGTTCGTCCTGAACAACGGATAGGAGACCGCGGGGTGGGAGCCGCCGGTGC
>JAMCRS010000168.1 GCA_023380675.1 Chloroflexota bacterium | reverse complement strand
GCTGTCGGCATAGTCGTCGTCGTTGCCGTACTTGGGCGTCTTGTTCACGAGCATTGCGCGCGTCTGTTCGTTGCCTTCAAAATCGTTGGCGAGCGCCTGCAAGAGCGCCGCCAGGCTGATCGTCTTGCGATCGAAAACGTGGTACTTGATCGCGGTCATCGCGTCCGTGATCGTCCCCAGGCCCACCCCCTGGATGTACGACGAATTGTAGCGCGCGCCGCCGTCGTGATAGTCCTTCCCGTTGGCGATGCAGTCGTCGATCAAGAGCGAAAGAAAAGGGGCCGGCATGAATTCGGCATAGAGGCGCTCGACGACGTTGTTGCCGCGGATCTTGACGTCGACCAGATATCGCAATTGCCGTTCGTACGCCTCCAGAAGTTGTTCGAAGGTCTGAAACGAGAGTGGATCGCCGGTCTCCAGCCCGATCTTGCGCCCGGTGCGTGGGTCCATTCCGTTGTTCAGCGTGAGCTCCAGCGTCTTGGGCATGTTAAAGTAGCCGGTCAGGATGTAGGCTTCCTTGCCGAAAGCGCCCACCTCTACGCAGCCGCTGGACCCGCCATCGCGCGCGTCGGCGACGGATTTGCCCTGGCGGACCAATTCTTGCACGATCACGTCGGTGTTGAACACGGAAGGCTGGCCAAAGCCGGTCCGGATGATCTTCGTCGCTCGCTTGACAAAACGATCGGGATTCTTTTTGCTCACCTGGACGGACGAGCTGGGCTGCAGCAGCCGCATGTCCTGGACGACGTCCAGCAGTAGATAGGTCAGCGCGTTGACCCCGTCCGAGCCGTCCGCGTTCATGCCCCCCAGGTTGATCTGCGCAAAATCGGTGTAGGTCCCGCTCTCGGCTGCAGTGACGCCCACTTTGGGCGGCGCCGGCTGATTGTTGAATTTGATCCAAAAGCACTGCAACAGCTCTTCCGCCTGATCGTGCGTGAGCGTCCCGTCCTCGAGACCTTTTTTGTAGAATGGATACAGATGCCGGTCGAGGTGACCGGGGTTGAACGCATCCCATGTGTTCAGCTCGGTCGTCACCCCCAGGTGGACGAACCAATAGTACTGCAGCGCCTGCCACATGTCGCGCGGCGCGTGCGCGGGAACGGTGGAGCATACCTGTGCGATCCGCTCGAGTTCCGCACGGCGCTGCGGGTCCGCTTCCCGGCCGGCCAGGTCGCGCGCCTGCTCTGCGTGGCGCTCGGCGAACCGAACCAGCGCGTCGGCGCAAATCGACATCGCGTGCAGCTCCTGTTCCTTGTCGAATGCCTGAGGATCGTTCATATAGTCCAGTTTACTCAGGCTGCGCTCGACGTCCGATTTGAAATCCAGCATCCCTTTGCGGTAGATCTTGTCGTCCAGCACCGTGTGGCCGGCCGCGCGCTGCTCCATGAACTCGGTATAGACGCCGGCATCGTACGCGGCGCGCCAGTCTTCGGTCATCTCGTGAAAGAGAAGATCGCGGATGGACCGGGACTGCCAAAATGGAATGACCTCGTTCGCGTAGACCTGCCGTGCCTCGGCACTGACGGCGAACGGTATCTTGTCGCGCGTGTCCAGAATCTCCAGGTCTTGCAGGCTGTGGCAGCACAACTCTGGATACGTCGGCGTCGCCTTGGGCGCCGGTCCCTTCTCGCCTACGATCAATTCGCCCGGTCCGATGTAGATCGTCTTGTGTTCCATCAAGTATTGGAATGCCAGGGCGCGCCGCATCGGCGCGGAGATGGGCTCCAGGTTCTGCCGGTAGAACTCTGTCATCAACTGCGCGCGTTCGGTCGAAATGACCGGTCTGGCGTCCAGAGATTGTTGGCGCAACTGCGCGACGCGGTCTGTTATGGGCATCCCTAACCTCCGATTCTGACCGTCAAACCGTACCCCTGCAGCCGATCGGCCAATTCCGTCGCCCGCTCCTCGGTCGGCGGCTCGGTGTCACCCAGCGCGTACGGCTTGTGCAGCCGTGCGTACTTGTCCGCGCCGGCCTTGTGGTAGGGCAACAAACTGACCTGAGGAGGATGGTCGAGCGAGAGGACGAAACGGGCCAACTGCTCCAGATTGTGCTCGTCGTCGTTGATGCCGGGAATGAGCGGCATGCGCACCGCGACGCTGCGACCGTTGCGCGCGAGGGCGCGCAGGTTGCTCAGGATCAGCTCGTTGGATACGCCAGTGAAATTGCGGTGCCGCGTCTCGTCGATCAGCTTCAAGTCGTACAAAAAGAGGTCGGCCAGATCCGCGACTCGCTCGAGTGTCTTCCAGCTCGCTAGCCCGCTCGTATCCACCGCCGAGCGAATCTCTCGCTCACGACAGGCGCGCAGGAGCGCGACCAAAAAGGGGGCCTGCATCAACGGCTCGCCGCCCGAGAACGTAACCCCGCCCCGTGACTCGTCGTAGAACGCAACGTCCTTTTCGATTTCCTGCATGACCTGTTCGACGGTCATTTCGCGTCCGACGATCTCGCGCGCTTCTGTTTGGCAGACTTGAACACAATCGCCGCAGACTGTGCACTTGGTCAGGTCCGTAAGCACGGCGTCCCCGTCCTTAGAGATCGCGTCTTCTGGACAGGTCGTCAAGCAGCTCCCACAGCGGATGCAGCGATGCTCGCGGAACATCAGCTCCGGCCGCGTGCTCTGGCTTTCCGGGTTGTGGCACCACCAGCAGCTCAACGGGCAGCCCTTTAGGAAAACCGTCGTCCGAATCCCCGGGCCGTCGTGGATAGAAAAGCGTTGTATGTCGAAGACTATGCCGGATTCCAACTATACTTCTTTCGTGATCGACAGCACTGCGAGTCAGCGTCAGTTCGCATGCCGATACTCCAGCGTCAGGACCGCCCTCGCGTCTCGACCGGGTGCCGGTGTACCCTCCGCGAATCAACTGTGCTTGCGAGACCGCGATCGCGGTTTTGCATGCGCTGATGGGCGCGCCTTTTTTTCCAGTGCCATCTCGATGTGCAATAGTCCGAACCGGTCTCGCGTCACCTTCTGGTCGGGAAATACCACAGTCGTCGACGCGGGTTCTTCGACGACCAGCGGGCCGCGGATGGACGTGCCGATCGGAAGCGCGCTGCGCTCATAGACGACCGCGTTGTGAAACCCAATCTCGTCGAAATTGACGCGACGCGTCCCTTTGCGCGCGTTCGCCAAGCGGCCGCCCCGTCCTTGAATTCTGCTCGGAGCCGGTTTCTTGACGCTCCCGAGCGCGGTCAGATGATAATTGACCAGTTCCACCGGCGCGTCGAGCCGGAACGTGTAGGTGTGCTCGTGAAGGCGGTGAAACCGTTCGTCGATCTCTTTTAGCGTGTCTCGCGTGATCGTCCCGGCCGGCAGCGGCACCTTGACCGTGTGCTCCTGTCCGAGATAGCGCATGTCCGCAAAGCGCTGAAAGACCATTGCGGCCCGACTGACCTGTTGGCCGGCAAGGTCGTCCGCTCCCAGTGCTTCCATCTCGGCGAAGATGCCGTCGACGGCTTGCGGCGAGACCTGATCGGTTCGCGCAATGTGGGTGCGGATATAATCCTGGCGCAGGTCGGTCATCAGCATACCCCACGCCGAAAAGACGGCCGGTTCCATTGGAATCACGACCTTCTTTGCCCTGAGCTCGCGCATCAGTGCGGCCGCGTGCATCGCTCCGCCGCCGCCGAACGCGATGAGCGCAAAGTCGCGCGGGTCGTAGCCCCGGCGGACTGACACGAGCTTGAGTGCATTCACCATGTTCGCGTCGGCGAGCCGGATGATGCCCATCGCGGCTTGCTCGACGTCGATCCCGAACTGGTCTGCGATCGGCTGGATCGACGCGCGCGCTCGTTCGACGTCCAGCGGGATCTCTCCCCCTAAAAAGTAGTTTGGATTGATGCGGCCCGCCACCACGTTGGCGTCCGTGACTGTGGGCGACGTTCCTCCCCAGCCGTAGCAAGCGGGTCCTGGGTCCGCTCCCGCGCTCGCCGGTCCCACGCGCAGCGCGCCCGCCTTG
>JAMCRS010000167.1 GCA_023380675.1 Chloroflexota bacterium | reverse complement strand
TTCCAGGCCAATACGGGCCAGCCATTCAGGAACTGCGTCGGCTACCTGGTGGCGAGTAAGCTCGATCAGGACGCCATCCAGCGCTGACCGAGTTGCCACATGGATAAGCTGTTCGAACAACAGGCGACGCTGATTCTGTTTCTTGGGTTCTTCGTCCCCGGATTTCTGATGATCCGGGTCTATGATCTGCTCGTCGCCACGGAGCGGCGCGACTTCTCAAAAAGCGTGTTCGACGCGGTTGCGTACAGCGCTGTGAACTTCGTCGCACTGAGCCCTCTACTTTACTGGACGGGCGCCGCCGCGCGGCCGCCCTTCCTGCGCGGGCTTGCGATGCTGGTTATCTTCGTCCTCGCGCCAATTGGATGGCCGATTCTCCTGCTCAGCGTCCGGCGGACCCGCTGGTTCGTGAAGCGGTTCTCCCATCCGATCCTGCGGCCATGGGACTATTACTTCAGCAAGGGGGAGCCCTGCTGGGTGATCGTGCATTTGAAGGACCAGAAGGTCGGCGGATACTACGGAACGGGCTCTTTTGCATCCTCGGACCCGGCTGAGCCGCAACTGTACCTCGAACAGATCTGGGCGCTCGATGATAGTTGCCGGTTTGCTCATAAGATCGAGCAATCCAAAGGCATGATCTTTTTCGCCAAGGACATCATTGCATTGGAATTCTTCAGTCCTCACAAGGAGAACACGGAAACATGCCAGACGACAGCAGCAGGACAGTGAACCTGAACGAAGGTTGGGCCGGCGCAACCAGCCAGCAAGCCGGCAAGGTCGAAAAGGGATGGCAGCCGGCACCCGAGAAGCACGGGTATCAACCAGCAGCCTCTACCCAACCCCCGTCGCCGCCGCAGGGCGGGTCCGGGATGCCGGCGCAATCCTCCGGTTCTCAGAGCAGTGGCAGCGGCTCGTCGGGCGAGAAACACTGAACGGCGCAATCTTGGCCCACGGACGACGGCGGCTGAAATAGTCAGCCGCCGCGCCGTCAGCCGTCATCACGTCGGCGCCGGGCAACCGCAGCGGCGACCCTCCGCACCGCCGTCGCCCCAATACGGCACTCCCAGACGCGCAGCACGATCCACCCATCGCGGCGCAAGCGGGTGTCAACGCGTTGGTCGCGTTTACGGTTGGTCGCGATCTTGGCCGCCCAGAATGCCGCGTTGGTCTTCGGCGACTCATTGCATCGCGGGCAGCCGTGCCAGAAGCAGCCGTCGACGAACACCGCAACTTTCAACCCAGGCCAGGCGAAGTCCGGGTGGCCTTCAACCTTCCAGTGTTTACGGTATCCCCGCAGTCCCGCGCCCCAGAGCATCCGCCCGAGCGCAACCTCGGTGGTGCGGTTCCCACGTGACCGCACGGCCGACATGATGCTGGATCGCTTTGCGCGAGAAAACGTATCCATATTCGGCGGGCAGCGACGGCGCCCGCGTCACGCCAACTGCAATTCCTTGAGCCGGGCGTCCTCGGGCGCGCGCTCCCGCAGGATCTCGATGAACTCCTCGTACTGGCGTTCCGCCTGAACCAGCAAGGTCTCCCAATCTAGATAGAACAAGTTGTTCGTCTTCTTGGTATCGATCATCTGCAGAATCGCGGCGTCCTGATCGAGCTTACTCGCCACCAGGTAGCCGACGCAGTTCCTGAATGGCTGGCCCGTATTGGCCTGGAAATGCGTCCGGATCGTCGTGACGTAGTATTCGAATCTGGAAATGTGGTCGAGGTCCACCTTCTTATCCGGCTGCATAAACTCCAGCACCAGGACGGTCTCGCCCGAGGCCAGCAGCAGATCGACCCGGCGGCTCCACTGCTTTTCGGGTTCGATACCCTTGCTGGCTGCAATCTCCGCGATCAGCTTCTTGAGCGAGATCTCCTTCTTGAACGTCTCCCACTGAGGCGACACGAGCCACGGGTTCTTCGCGATGTAGTCGCGAACGGCATTTTCCAGTTCCTGCTTCTCCACCAACCGCCGCAACTCCTCGATGATGCTCAGCTTCGTCTTTATGGCCTCGTAGGCGTTGAGCGCCGTCAGGACATTGGCTTCCATCAGGAGGTCGATCAGGCGATCGGCGGTCATGTCGGTGGAGTCGGCGAGGTTATGTACCAATTCCTTCAACCGCCCGGCCTCCCAGGACGTCAGGACGGCCTCGCCGAGATCTTCGAACTGTTTTGTCGTGAGGGAACTAACCTGGGCGAGCTTCGAGAGCGCACTGCGTACCGTCTTCCGTTCGCTCGGCTGGAGTGTGCTCAATCGACCGGCGAACGGGGCCATCTTGTCTTCCATCGCCTTGAGTTTGTCGGCGGCGCGCCGACGCTTCCATACCTTGCAGAGATCGTCAACCCGCTTTCTGCCCCATTCCAGCAGCGGTATCGCCTCCTCGTGCTCCCAGTTGATGCGCTGCCGTTCCGTGGCGATCAGGTCGGTATTGAGTGAATCGATGTAGTCGGCCTCGACCTTGCCCGACAAATACTCCAGCCCTTGCTGGCCACTTATACCGCCGATGATATTGAAAGCAAAAGGACGCTGCGCCAGCTTTCCGTTGGCGAAGATGGAGACGCCGCGGAGTTCATCCTCTTTGATCGTGTCCTCATAGAAAACGAAGCGCCAACGAATCAGCCGGCCCTGCCCAAGATCCTCAACGCCCCAGCCGTTCTCATCGATGGTAAGGCCGGTTGGCTTTTCGCCATCCGTGTAGTCCCGTGGGAACTCGAACTCTACGTGTTCACAATCCGCGTCGGCGGGTATCGGCTCGCCATTGACCAGTACGCGGAAGTCCCCAACCCTCTGCACCAGGAGGAACCGGCGGCTCATGCTGCGAGAGAACTGTTCAGCGTTTTGCGTCTTCTTCAGGACGAGCGATTTCAGAGTAATGCTGGTGCCGTGGAGGGCCTTCATCTCGGCCGACGGGCCGGAGTACTCCTTCACTTCAATGTCCGTAGAACCTTCAATGTAATCGGTTCCGCGCAGCTTGCCCAAATCCAACTCAAACACGGTACGCTCGCCCGTGCCCTTCGCAACTGTGTCGATCCTAATCGATTCCGCGATACCGAAGCCGGCGAATTTGCCGATACCCTTGCGTCCGAGTACGGGGCGGTTTTTCTCGCCCGACACCGCCTTCGCCTTGCCGCCGCGACAGTCATAGCCGACGTTGAGGAATCGTTTTTGGCAGTCCTCGAACGTCATGCCGTTACCATTGTCTTTGACGACGATCTCGGCGTCTTTCGACATAGCCGCCGGCAACGTGATCTCCACCTTTTCCGCGTCGGCGTCCCAACAGTTCGACACGAGTTCGGCCAAGGCAGCCGTCGGGCTTTGGTACATCTGTATCCCAAGATGATCGATGACCCTGCCGTGGAACCCGAGCGACAGCTTCTTAACCGTTTCGGCCATGTATCTCGCTTTCGGTTGCAGCCAAGTGAAGCGCCACCTGATGGGCATGGTGGCGAGCGAACTCCGGAGGGAAGGCGTTGCCAATGAGTCTCGCGGCACCGTACTTGCCTTGCCGCAGAGAGAACTTGTAGCCAGGCGGGAACGACTGGAGCAGAGCGGCTTCGCGCGGCGTGATCGCACGGTTGAGGTCGGGGTGCAAGAATCGTCCCTTCGATGGATTGATGCAACCGGCGGTGATGGTGGGTGCGACCTGGTCCCAAGCCATCCTGCCATAGACGTCACGGAATCCCCCGCAGTCGCGATGGCACTGCAACTGTAGCCGACCGGGGAGATCCGTGCGGCTGCCCCCGTCACGCGGTATGCACGAGATCATCTCGACAACCCGGTCGCTGCGGTGCTCGGGCACATCGTGAAGCGGATCGCCGCTCACTCCCACCTCCGCCAAGCCGCCGATAGCATCTCGAACCGTCTTCCTTTTCTT
>JAMCRS010000166.1:1066-5800 GCA_023380675.1 Chloroflexota bacterium | reverse complement strand
GATCAGCAGCGGGGCTTTAAGCGCCTTTCCGAAGAACGAGGTTCTCAAGTCGACTTGGTCCAGCGCGAGGTCCGGCAGCGCCTGGTGTACGAACCGAAAACGCTCCAGCCCATTCGTCGTCTGGCGGAAGTGCACGTCTTCCTGCAGATTGATGCGGAGATGCTCTAATTGGGGATTGCGATGGGTCGTATCGTCTGGCATAACGTCCTTTTGGTGTGACGCCGATCGAGGTGCCGCGCGCAACTTGTCAGGCGTTCGAGTGTTCTATCTTTGGGTAACATCCCGAGTCGGCACGAGCAACAGCCCGGCAACGGCGTACGAGGCTGCCATGACGTAGAACCCGGCGTCAAAGCCGAAGGAGTCGATCAGCCAGCCGAGTATCAAAGCCCAGATCGCGCCGACACCGAAGGCGACCGTAAAGTAAAGGCCGAAGGCAAGGTCGCGATCGAGGTGTTGCGTCGCGTCGGCGAGGAAGGTCTGCAGCAGCGGACTTTCTGCATAGATGAAGATACCCATCGCCAACAGCACGAAAGGGAGAAGCCAGCTTGCCCCAACGGCCGTAAAGGCGACCGTAAGCAAGGTGGACACCCCATAGATCAGGAAAAGAATCGCTCGCCGGCCGCGCCGATCGGAGAGCCGGCCGAAAACCAGCGGCCCGGCGACGCTGCCCACGAGCAAGACCGTGAAGAGCACGCCCGAAACGGTCGGGTCCATCTTGAGCGCGTTCTGCAGATAGAGGGGGACGTACGTAATGAGCACGCCCAGCCCTCGCCCGCCCGCGGCGATCGTCGAGGCGAGAAAGATAAAGAGAACGGTGCGGTCGGAAAGAATCGACCGGATGTCGCGGAGCGAGCCTTGCGACTGCACCGCCGGGGCCTCCGCTTGTTTGCGCGTCTCGTTGGTCAGAAAGATCAGGCACAGTCCGACGAGCGCTGCGATGCCTCCAAAGATCAAGAGCGTAGCTCGCCAATCGTAGGTTGCGATCAAATACGTCCCGACGAGCGGTACGAGCACGGTGCCGACGTTGCCGCCTGACACGTGCGCCGACAGTGCGAAACCGCGGCGATTGGCCTGGAACTGGTCCGAAAGGATCGAGTTGCCGACCGGATGCTGAGGGCTCGTTCCGATACGCGCGGCCAGGTTGCCGAGAAAAAAGAGGCCAAAGCTTCCGGCGAACGCGGTCGCGGCGGCGCTCAAGGCCATGATGATCTGCCCGCCTCCAAGCAGGACTCGGCGAGGGACGAGCCGGCTGAGGTAACTGAATGACATCTGGAGCAAGCCGCCCGCGGCGCTGGCGACGCCCACCATCAAGCCGATCTGGCTGTACGAGAGGTGGAATTCGCTGAGCACGAGAGGGTAGATCAGTGGCATCAGCGTCGAATAGGCGTGGTTCACGGCGTGCGCGGCGCTGACGATAGTGAGAATCGCATTGGGCCCGGAAAATACAGCCCACCGCGGTCTTGCGATGGGGGGATATGTCATGGAGGTGATTATAGCACAAGTAACAGGTTGACGCACGGCGCATTTACAGGTATACTGCTGCGAAACAGCAGACTTTATCCCAATTCAAATTCGTAAAGGGGGGGCAACTCCAATGGCTGACAGCGAAGTCTTCACCCAGGTCAAGGCAATCATCATTGACAAGCTTGGCGTGGACGAAGCCAAGGTCACGTCGCAGGCTCGCTTCCGGGAAGACCTGGAGGCGGACTCTCTCGATCTCGTCGAATTGATCATGGAATTTGAGGAGAAATTTGGCGGCGAGATCTCGGATGAAGAGGCGCAGAAAATAACGACCGTGGGCGACGCCGTTACCTACCTGGAATCCCACAAAAAGTAGTTCGGCGGACGAACCTTGCCGGAACGATTCGGGGACGCGACGGGCGCGTTCCCTTTTTTCTTGTATGAGGCCTGTGCATGGATGCGCGAGGCGTGCGGCGCCTGCTCGAAAAGACGTAGGGATTGGCGGAGACGGCTGACCAGTTAGGGTCGCGCTACGCCGAATCGATCGCCCGCGAGCCGCGCCTTTCGGACGCGGGCAAGCAGAACCTCACCCGCCTCTTCGCGGAGCACTCGCAGCGACTCGCGCTGCTCTACTGCGAGCTGGGGCTGCGGGCTTGCGATACGCTGGAACAAGAGGCGGAGGACGACGGCGCCCGCGGCCAGATCGAGCTGTTCCGGGCGAACTTCTCCACCGTCAAGGATCGCGCGGCCGCTTTGCTGCAGCAGAGCGATACACACCCTGGAACGGAATGAACAAAGTGAAGATTCTGGAGGCCGGACTGCCACTGTTTACGTTGAACGCGGTGCTCTTTCCTCAAGCGCGAATGCCGCTCCAAATCTTCGAGCCGCGCTATCGCGAAATGATCTCGCGCTGCCTCGAACAGGACCTCGCGTTTGGCGTCGTGCTCATCCGTGAGGGCGAAGAGGTAGGCGCCCCGGCGACGCCGCATGAGATCGGGACGATCGCTCAGATCGTCGACGTCGCCCGCCTGGACGACGGGCGCATGAACATCATCGTCTCTGGAATCACGCGATTCAAGCTGTTGGAGCACACCACTGAACTGGCCTACTTGACCGGCCGGATCCGATTGCTGCCGGACGAGAACGTCGATCTGAGCAAGACGGCACGCGCGTCGGCCCGGACGTCACGACTCTTCAAGGACTATGTCACGGCGCTGCGGACGGTGGCGGAATCGGAAGAGGCGGACGACAAAGAATCGATCAGGCTGCCGAAGGATCCAGTCGTGCTCTCATATACCATCGCATCCAGCCTGCCGGTCAACCTGGCCGACAAGCAACAGCTCTTGGAAGCGCCGACTGCCTTGGCGCGCCTGGAACGTGAGGCCCGTTACCTCCAGCGCGAGCTGCAGTTGCTTCGACTGGTCACGGAAAAGAGCGACCAGGTGCGCGATCAAGGATCCTTTTCGCTGAATTGAACTCGACCTTTGAATCGAGTGGGGCAGCCAGCCGCTCGCGACAACCCCGGAGGTTATTGGCGCAGCGTGGGAGCGCGTTCTTGCGGCTTGAGGCTGCACTGTGACTTGGCCTGTTCCACCGCCAACCGGTGACACACAACCTGCAATTCGGATATAATGCATGCCATGGACGATTCTCGCATGCCACGCGTGACCGCCGTCGTCCTTGCCGGCGGTCTGAGCCGCCGCATGGGACGTGACAAAGCGTTCGTCGAGCTGCAAGGCGCGCCGCTCGTCACGCTCGTCATCGACCGCGTGCGGGCGGTCTCCAACGAAATCATCGTCGTCGCGAACGACCAAGAGGAGTCTTATTCCCGGCTCGGCACTCGAGTCATTGGAGACTTGATTCCGGGTAAGGGCTCGCTCGGTGGGATCTACTCCGGCCTCGTCGCGGCGAGAGAGTCGCTGGTCCTCGCGGTCGCGTGCGACATGCCCTTCCTCAACGCCGATTTGCTCCGCTATATGGTTTCGCTTGCGCCGGACTTCGACGTCGTCGTGCCTCGGGTATCCGACCCGTCCGGCCGGGCGCCCGGTCATGCTTTCGAGGACGGGCCCAGCCGCGACCGCGGAGCGCGCAAGACGGGACGGTCGACCGCGAAGGAAAGCAATCTGCACCCGCTGCATGCGGTCTATTCCAAGGCTTGCTTGGCTCCGATGGAAGAGCGCATCCAGGCGGACGATCTGAGGATGATCAGCTTCTTCGAGTCGGTGCGAGTTCGCGTCGTCGAATCGCCGGAGGTCGATCGTTTCGATCCGAAGCATTTGTCGTTCTTTAACGCGAATACGCCGCAGGACCTCGAAACGGCATGCGAGCTGGTCCAGCGATGATTCGGTCCACCGGACGATGGACCTGCAAGTCGGTTTCCGTGCATGGCCGCCGACTTTTGGAACGTGCCGGGCGCGCAACGCGGGTCGATTCGATTTGCGGATGGCGGCATGTTTGAGGACAAAGCGCGGGCGGTCTACTATCGTGTGACCGAGACCGCCGCCGAGCCGGTCCACGGGTTGGTGATCGGCGAAAGTCGATGGACGCTTTTTGTCAACGAGGTCGAAGTCGTCACATTCATGGCGACGCCCCTGAATCTTCAGAACCTCGCCATCGGTTTTCTCGCCTCGGAGAATTTCATTACAGCAGTCGACGAGATCGCTTCGCTGCGAGTCAACCAGTCCTCCGACCGCGCATACTGGTTCATCCCGGCCCTCGGCGTCGACGAGGTTCGGCCCATGCCCACGTGCGAACAAGGGGTTGGAACGATTCAGGTGCGGCTCAATCGCAAAGAGTTCGCCCTTCCCCCACATCGAGTCCTGACTAGCGGGTGCGGCGGCGGAGTCACCTTTGACGACCTATCGGCAGAGCAGACACCGCTCGATTCCAAGCGCGCGCTCGATGCGGCGAGGCTCCTTGCGATCATGCGCGAGCTGAATGCCCAGGCGCGGCTTTATCGTGAATGCCGGGGCGTCCATACCTCTGCGTTGTCCGACGGCGAGACCCTGATTTCCCTCGCAGAATGCCGAACGCGAGCGGTTTGCCGGGTTTCATCCGGACCTGCCAAAAGTGCATTTCCCCTTGCGCGTTCAGGACGTCCTTGACCATGTCGTAATCGCCGACCGAAACGCCCGCACTGGTCAGAAACAGGTCGGCGTCGGCGTCCAGGCCGGCGCGGACGCGTTCTGTCAGGTCCTTTATGTTGTCCCGTGCGATTCCAAGTCGGATCGGAATTCCGCCCGTCCTCGCGACGGCGGCCGCGTTCGAGTATTC
>JAMCRS010000166.1:0-1056 GCA_023380675.1 Chloroflexota bacterium | reverse complement strand
CGAGTATTCATTCGAGTTGCGGATCTTGCCCGGTGACACCGGTTCGTCGATCGTGACCAGCTCATCGCCGGTCGCGAGGATGGCGACGCGCGGCCGCCGGTGGACCTGAACTTCTTTTCTTCCAAGCGAAGCCAGCACGCCGATCTCCGCCGGCCTAACGACCGATCCCTTGTGCAGAATTGTCTCGCCGGCGTGCATGTCTTCCCCCGCGGCTCGAACGTTTTCTCCGCGTTTGACCGGCTTGACGATCCCGACGACAGCGGGACTGCCGGGTTCGGCCGCACCCGGCCCGCCGGCGGCGCCGGTCCCGGATGAGCCTCGGCCTCCTCGCGCATTGTCTACGTGCCGGTTTGCGACCCCTTGCGACGTTTCCTCGAATCGCACCACGGAATCCGCACCCGGCGGAAGCGGCGCGCCCGTCATGATCCGGATTGCAGCGCCGCGCTCGACGCGTCCCTGCGCCAAATGGCCGGCGGCGACGTCGCCGGTCACCTGGAGGGTCACCGGGCGGTCCGGAGTGGCGCCGGCGACATCCTCAGCGCGCACCGCAAAGCCATCCATGGCGGAATTAACGAAAGGAGGGACGTTGACGTCCGACACGATGTCTTGCGCCAGGACACGGTCGAGCGCCTCCAACATCGGCACCTGTTCCGGCTCGAGCGGATGAAAATGCTGAAGGATGTACGCGAGCGCTTCATCAACGGAGATCATGTTCATCGTGCACCTTATTTCCAGGCTGTGTTGCGAGCTGTAGTCGCCTCTGGGACCCGCCTCGGGGCGTGACCTCGTCTGCTCTACGTGCGCGAGCGACAGCTTGATACGACGCCCGTGGGCGCTCACTCTCGCTTGCCGTCGACCCGGATCCTTTCTACGCCGCTATAAACCTGCATCTGTGCGCCGCGTGCGTATCCGATCAGCGCAATATTCCACGCCCGCGCCAGCTCGACGGCCAACTGAGTCGGCGAAGTCCGCGATGCGACAATGGGCGTTTGCATCTTCGCCGCCTTGGTAATCATCTCGGAAGAGATCCGTCCCGTGGTCACGAGAATTCCGTCG
>JAMCRS010000165.1 GCA_023380675.1 Chloroflexota bacterium | reverse complement strand
TATGGATAAAGTGGAAGACGGCAAGGTGGCCGTTCTCGGCCCCGACCTCGACGCGCTGCCGGAAGGCGGCTCGATGGACATGGGCATCGTGGCCGAGGTGGCCGGGCGCAAGATGCAGGAAGACTTTGAGCCGGTCCTGGAACGGCAGATTCACCACTTTGTCAACGGCGCTTCGGGCGTCCAGCACATCGGCCAGCGCGACATCGCATGGATCCGCGTCAGCAAGGCCGCGTTCGACAAGGGCTTTAGGCTCGCCGACATCGGCAAGATACTGCACGCGCGCTATCACGCGGACTTTGGCGCTATCGTCGACAAGATCCAGGTGACCATCTACACTCAGCCGGCCGACGTGAACTCCTTGCTGCAGGTCGCGCGGGAAGCGTACAACAAGCGCAACCAGCGGCTCGGCGACATGACCGACGAACAGGTGGAGGAGTTTTACTCCTGCACTTTGTGCCAATCGTTCGCACCCAATCACGTTTGCGTCATCAGTCCCGAACGCGTCGGGCTGTGCGGCGCCTACTCGTGGCTGGACTGCAAAGCCAGTTTCCAGATCAACCCCACCGGCCCCAATCAGCCGATCCCGAAAAAGAGCCAGCTCGACGCGGTCAAGGGCTATTGGGCCGGACCGAACGAATTCGTGCTGCAGGCATCGCACCAGCAGGTCGAGAACGTTTCGATGTACTCGATCATGGAGAATCCGATGACGGCGTGCGGCTGCTTTGAGTGCATCGTCATGGTCATCCCAGAGGCCAACGGCGTGATGGTGCTCTCGCGCGAGGACACGTCGATGTCGCCGGCCGGCATGACGTTCAGCACGCTCGCCGGCATGGCGGGCGGCGGTCTGCAGACGCCCGGCGTCATGGGCATCGGCAAATACTACATCTCGTCCAAAAAGTTCCTGTCGGCCGACGGCGGGTTCAAGCGCGTGGTCTGGATGTCCAGCGTGCTCAAGGAAACAATGGCCGAAGAGCTCAAGAAAGCGGCCGAGTTCGCCGGCGATCCGGACTTGATCGACAAGATCGCGGACGAAAAGATCTGCACCGAGGTGCCTGACCTGGTCAAGTTCCTGGAAGAAAAGGGGCATCCCGCCCTCGCAATGGACCCGATGATGTAGACCCGCGGCGTGAGGTGTTCCGATGGCAAAACTAGTCCGTGACATCATGAAGATCGGCGTTCCCACGTGCAACCTGGAGACCCCGCTGAGCGAGATCGCGGCGACCCTGATGCGCGAGCACTCGGATGCCGTCATCGTAATGGACGAGTTTGGGTCGTGCGGCGTCATCTCACAGTCGGATCTGGTGCGAGCCTACCCACGCAATTTCGAGCTGCTCGCCGCGCGCGACGTCATGACGGACAAGATCCTCACCATTCCGCCGGACGCGGCCGTCGTGGCAGCCGCTCACCTGATGCACGACGAGCGGGTGCACCAGTTGTTCATCATGCACGAGCATCCCGGCCCATCGCGTCCGAGCGCCGTCGTCACGATGCACGCGATCGTGCGCGACATGGCCGGACTGGAGCCGGAACGGCTGGACATGAACCAAGCGGCGGCGCGTCGTGCGACCGCCAAAGAGTCGGCGCGCTGAAAGGGAGAGGCGCCCGTACGGCCGTCTCATTTCGAGTCTCTCCGCATTCGCGGTATAATCTCTCGTAAGACGAGAGTGACGGAGGGCCGCATGGCGCAGAAGCAGAACGAGAAGCATTTGAGCACTCGAACAACCAATATCCTGCTGGTCGCTTCCATCGTGATTCTCCTGGGGGCACTGCTGGTGCGTTTCTTGACCGCCGCGCCGCAGGAGTACGTTCTGGTCGCGATGGGCGTGGGAGTATTTCTGTTCTTGTTGGTTGCGTTCGATCAACCGAGCGAGACTAACGGAGGAAGTAATGCCAGTAATGGAAGTGCCTAAAGAAAAGTACAGCGGCAAGGTCCGCGAGATTACCCTCGGCGCTACCAAGGAACAGGGGGGCACTCGTCAAAAGACGGTGACGGTCGGCGGCGATTCGGCCATGCCCTACCTTCACTTTGAAGGCGAGGTGCCGCATCCACCGGTCATCGCGGTCGAGGTCCAGGACCGTCAGCCGAGCGATTGGTCGCCGGTCCTGCTGGATGCCTGGAAGGGCGTGAGCGGCGATCCCGCCGCGTGGGCGAAAGCAGCACAAGCGCTCGACGTCGAGTTGATTTTGTTGAAACTGAACGCCACCCTCTTGGACGGCGCTCCCAACACCGCGGCGAACGCCAAAAAGGTCGTCCGCCAGGTCCTGCAGGCGACCGGCCTGCCGCTCTTGGTGTTCGGTCCCGGCCAGGCCGAGATCGACAACGAGCTGCTCGTCGCCGTTGCTGAAGAGACCAAGGGCGAGCGCCTCGTCTTGGGCGTGTGCGAAGACAAGAACTACCGCACGATCGTGGCCGCCGCCATGGCGAACGATCATCTCGTCGACTCCCGCACCCCGATGGACGTGAATCTCGCCAAGCAATTGGTGATCTTGATCCACGACATGGGCCTGCCGATGGAACGCATCGTCATGGATCCCACCACCGGCGCGCTCGGGTACGGCATCGAGTACGGTTATTCGGTGATGGAGCGCCTGAGGCTCGCCGGGCTGCAAGGGGATGGGATGACGCAGCAGCCGATGCTCGTACAGGCCCGGCTG
>JAMCRS010000164.1:1949-6820 GCA_023380675.1 Chloroflexota bacterium | reverse complement strand
TAACTGTACTTGCCATCTCTTCACGACTCCTGCCCAACAGGCAATATCAACACGGGCGAGGTCGTGTGAACCTCGCCCGTTCGACGCACCTGAGGGGTGCCATTATTTCCCTGTGGGCGAGACAGGGCTCGAACCCGTGACCTCTTCCGTGTAAAGGAAGCGCTCCACCAACTGAGCTACTCGCCCGTGACGCACATCCATTATAGATTTGAGCGCGCGGTTTGTCAAAAAACTTGCGCCCTCGCCTCAATCCAGCTTGAAAGGCTTGTTCAGGACCTGAACCAGCAGTCGAATGGCGTTCTGAACGTCGCCAAAATCGACCATTTCGGAGGGTGTGTGAACGTATCGCTCCGGAATGGACAGACATCCGGCGGGCACGCCTTCGCGGGTCACCTGCATGGCCATCGCGTCGGTGGAACCCCCGACGAGCACTTCGAGCTGGTACGGAATCTTGGCTTCTTGGGCCGTTTCCACCAAGAGCTTTTTCACCGCGGGATGCGCCAGCATCCCCGAGTCCTTGACCTTGATGGCCGGTCCCAGCGAGAGCCCAACCGCCATGGTGTTGGACTCGGGCGTATCCCCGGTGTCGGTTATGTCGACCGCGATCGCGACATCGGGCTGGACTCCGTAGGCGGAAGTCGTAGCGCCGCGCACGCCGACCTCTTCTTGGACCGTAAAGACAAAGTAAACGTCGTGCGGTGTCTTTTTCAATTGCCGCATCGTCTCGATGAGGACCGCGCAGCCGATGCGATCGTCCATCGCCTTTCCCATCAACCGGTCGCCCAGGTCGACGAACTCACGCCAAAAACCGGCCGCGTCGCCGATGCCGACTGGCGCGCTCTTGGCATCGCGGGCGCCGACGTCGATGAATACCTTGTCCATGCTGATTTCGGTCCGCGACCCGTTCTTGCGCTCGCGTCCGAACGTCCCTACGACGTTGTTCGCAAATACACAGCGATTGCCGATCAAATTGAGCGGCGAGACTCCGCCGATCGGCGCGAAGCGCACAAAGCCCTTGTCGTCGACGTGAGTGACGATCACTCCGATCTCGTCCATGTGCGCCGCAAGCATTATCTTTTTGCGCGGCGAAGGACCGCTGCCGCGCTTGCGCGCGATGAGATTTCCGAGCGCGTCGACGCGCACCTCGTCCGCCAAACCCTTGATTTCTTCTCGGATGACCTCGCGAATGATCTGTTCGTGGCCGGACGGTCCGAACGTCTCCGTTAGCTTTTTGACCAGGAGCTTGAACGGGTGCTGGTGTTGCGTCGCCCCGTTCCCCGTTTCGAACGTAGGAAAGTGAGGTCCCTTGTTTGAGGCTGCCATGTTACCTCTCGATGCGAGCGCCGGGGCCCGCGAAAGTGAATGAACGGTGATGCTTGAGTGGATTTCGATGCGCTATTGCGGCAGTCCCTTGGCCAGCTTGGGCAGGGTCTTGCTCAAGAGCGTCACGGTGTTCTGATAGTCGGCGAGACTCAACACAGAGACCGGCGAGTGAATGTAGCGCGTCGGAACCGCGACGGCGACCGTGGGAACGCCTTCCTTCGTCAGGTGAATTCGACCCGCGTCTGTGCCGCCGATCATCGGTTGTTTGATCTGGTACGGGATCCGGTTCTCGCGTGCCGTTTCGACGAGCAGGTCGACGAGCCGCTTGTCCGATATCGTCGATCGGTCGGCAATCGTAATGGCCGGCCCGCAGCCCACTCGCGTCGTCGGAGAAACATCCTTTTCCTTTGGCGAATCATCGCACACCGTGCTTTCGATGACAAAGGCGACGCTCGGATCGACGGCGAACGCCGCGACGCGCGCCCCGCGCGCGCCAACCTCTTCCTGCACGGTGAAAACGCCATAGACGTCGAATGGATTCTCGCGCTTGAGCAGCTCGGCCAGAACGGCGCAGCCGGTCCGGTCGTCGAATGCCTTACCCTTCACGAGCCCGTCGCCGATCTCGCCAAACTTTGTCGCGAAGCTCGCATAGTCGCCGATCTTGACGGCCGATAGCGCTTCCTCCTTGGTTTTGGCGCCGATGTCGATCGTCAGCGAGTCCGTCTCTTCGATCCGCTCCAGCTCTTTCTCCTTGAGGAGATGGACCGGTTTGGAGCCAATGACCCCCGCCACATTGTCCTTTCCGATGAGCACGCTCTTGCTGAGCAGCACGCGATCGTCGATCCCGCCGACCTTGCGAAAGCGCAGGTGGCCGCTGGACTCGTGGTGTACGACGATGAGCCCTACTTCGTCCATGTGAGCCGCGAGCATGACTCGCAGACTGGGCTTATGCGAGCCCTTTCCCTTTTTGAATGCGATGAGGTTGCCCAGCGCGTCGACGCGATACTCCGTCACGTACGTCTTGATCGCCTCGATCAAGGTCTCCCGCACCTGACTTTCGTCGCCGGACACTCCTCGAGCGTTGCTCAAAGCTTCTAAAAGCATGATCGCCTCGTCGGAGCGGTAATGAATCGCAAAGGCCGTTCCACTTGCATCATCCGATATGTGCCTGTTCCCGGTCCTAGCTTCTCGATCGCGTCCGGCTCGGTCGTTTGACCGGATGCGGACTGGCTGTGCCGGCCGTTCCAGTCCCGCCGCGGGTCCCGCCCTTGAGCTGTCCCAGGAACGCGTCGTCGAGCGACGCGCAGAACGCGGCGAGCAGCCGCCCGATGCGCTCGAGGTCGTTTGTGCTCAGCGTCTCGACCGAGGTGTGCATGTAGCGCAGTGGGATGTCGATCAGGCCGGTCGGTATTCCTTCTCGAACGATCTGAATGGCCCACGCGTCCGTGCCGGTGGGTCCGGCGTAAGCGGTTTCCCGGAAGGGGATTTCGTTTGCCTTGGCTGTGCTCACCAGCTTTTCGTGGACGAGCGGGTGAATGTTGGGCCCCATCGCGATTCCCATTCCCTCGTCGAGCGGGACCGCATTCACTTCGGTAGTGTTGGGCTGGTCGGCGTGGCTGACGTCGAGCGCGATGGCGACGTCCGGATTAACCCTGAATGTGGAGGTAAAGGCACCGCCGAACCAGGCGCCGTCTTCCTCCTGAACGTTCGCGACGGCATAGACGTCCCACGCGTGCTTTATCGTCGTCAGATGCTGCAACGCTAGAGCGATCGTGACGACCGCCGCTCGATCGTCGAATGCCTTGCCTGCCACGCGGTTGTTTCTCAGCGCCGTGAATTTGCGGGCCATCGTGATCAGGTCGCCGACCTGTACGACCTCTCGGAGTCGCGCGTCGCTCAGCCCGACGTCGATAAAGAGGTCGCGCATCGGAATGACCTTTGTGCGCTCCTCGCTTGACAAAACGTGAGGCGGGCGCGAGCCGATAACGCCGGGGAGTGGTCTTTTGCCATGCACGAGCACTTCCTGGCCGAGGAGCACTCGCACGTCGAATCCGCCAACCTCGGTGAAACGGAGAAAGCCGTGGTCGATCTCGGTGACCATGAGCCCGATCTCGTCCATGTGGCCTTCGATCAGGACTTTGGGCCGCGGGCCACGGCCGTTCGCGTCTTGTGTTCCGCGTTTAGTCGCGATCACGCTGCCCATCGCCGTGACCGACGTCTCGTCCGAATAGCGCCGGAACTGGTCATCGACCAGTTCCCGGACGGCGTGCTCGTAGCCGGTCACCCCGCTTGCCTCGGACAATTGTTGAAGCAGTTCAGTTGCTGTCACGAGTGGAATGCCTCCTTGAATGCTGCATTTGTAACAGCGCCGCCATTATATTCGGCGGAGTGAGCCGTGTCAATGCTCGAACTTTTCGCCGATCTCTGGGCTTGGTTTGCCAGATTGGCCGTTCCGTGCTAGACTCTAAATTTGGCGCAATTGTCGCCAGACGGCGGTACACGCCAGTGCGCGGTTTCATTCTTCAACCCGACGGAGCCAAATCGTCCGCAAATGCCTACATTACGCTGGCTCGTACGACACGGCGCCGCACAGACACCGCAGGATATCAAGCTCGTCGTCGGCTTGGGCAACCCGGGCACGCGCTACGCCGGCAGTCGCCACAATATCGGCTTTATGGTCGTCGAGCGGTTTGCCCAGGCGCACGCGGCGGAATTTGCGCGCCAGCGTTTCAATGCCAAGATCGCGGAAAAGAGCATCCGCGGGCAGCGCGTCCTGATCGCCAAGCCACAAACCTATATGAATTTGAGCGGAGAAGCGGTTTCCAAGCTTGCCGCTTTCTTCAAGATCGCGTCGGCCGATCTCCTCGTCGTCTACGACGACCTTGATCTGCCGATCGGCAAAATGCGCCTCCGGGCAGACGGAAGCGCCGGGGGTCACCATGGAATGGAGTCGATCATCTCGCGGCTCGGTACGTCCTCGTTTCCGCGGCTGAGAATCGGCATCGGGCGTCCGAATCCCGATGCGGATATCGACCACGTCCTCGGTGCCTTGGCGCCCGACGAACGCGAGCTGATGGAAGAAACGTTCGCGCGCTCGGTGGAGGCGATAGACGTCTGGATGACCGATGGGATCGACGCCGCGATGAACCGATTCAATTGAGCGCCGAGATTCGCGCGTTCACGCTATCGAACAAGCCAGGCCTGCTTCCTCAATGAACTTATTCGGACTGTTACCGATAATCGAACAAGAGGCTGCGTTCCAGCAGTTGGCCTCCGCGCTCCATTCGCAGTCGACCGTCACGACCGACGTGATCGAATCGGCGCGCGCGCCGGTACTTGCCGCGCTCGCAAACGCGGTGAATGCCCCCATCGTCGCGCTGACCGCGCGCTCCGACCGGGCAAAGCAATTGACCGATGAGCTGCGCGTGTGGAGCCGGGCCCCCGGCAGCATCTACCTCTTCGCCGAGCCCGATCCGCTGTTCTACGAGCATATGCCGTGGAACACCGAGACGATCGCCGCTCGGCTCGCCGCCCTCGCCGCGCTGGCC
>JAMCRS010000164.1:0-1939 GCA_023380675.1 Chloroflexota bacterium | reverse complement strand
ACGCATTCCGCGAAGAAATGCGCACGCTGCACCGCGGCGAAACCGGTTCGTTGACCAACCTGTTGACTGCCCTCGTCTCGCTTGGCTACGAATATCAAGTTGTGGTCGAGACGCCGGGCGCATTCAGCCGGCGCGGCGGAATCGTGGACCTCTGGGCTCCGGCCGACGCGCAACCGGTACGCATCGAATTCATCGGCGACGAGATCGCTTCTCTCCGGGTATTCGACCCCGCCACGCAGCGTTCGGCGCACGAGCTGGACGCGATCACGATCATACCGGCGAGCGAAGCGCTGCCCCGCCATACGGGCGCTGCCGCCACCCGGGTCGAGGGGCTCGACCTCGCCAATTGTCACCCGGTGGCCGGCTCGTCGTTCAAACGCGATTTTGAAGCGCTGACGGACGGACGGCGTTTTCGCGGCATCGAATTCTACCTGCAGTACTTGTATCCGCAAGCGGCCTCGCTGGTCGACCATCTGCCGAAAGATTCGTGGCTGGTCGTCGAGAATTGGAGCGACATCGAAGCGACGGCCCAATCCCTCGAAAACCAATCGGAGGACGTGCGGGGAGACCTGCAAGCGCGGTGCGAGCTTCCCACCGGCGTGTTGCCCCCCTATTTCGAGTGGGACCGGCTGCGCGAGCGGCTCCTGGCGAGACGTCGGCTGCTGCTTGACTACGCCAGCCCGGGCGAGTCGATCCATCTGCCGATCGTTCCCAGCGCTCGGTTCGGCGGGCAGTTGCGCAAGGTGCTGGATAGCGTCCTCCATGCGCGACAAGTCAAATCGCGGATTGTGATCGTCACCCGGCAGGCCGAACGTCTCTCCGCGCTGATGCGTGAACGCGACCTCTATGTCAAACCGGTCGACGACATCGCGGCTCTGCCCAAGCCCGGCTACATCTCGTTGGTGCAAGGCGCGCTGAGCGAAGGATGGCAGATACCGATCGCCGAGCCGCTCGAGGCCCCCGCCGGGGAGCCGGCGCCAGACCACACCGATTCCGCCTCCATCGTCTTGCTGAGCGACGCGGAGTTGTTCGGCTGGTCGCGACCCAAGCCGCACCGGGCCAAGACTCGTGCCGCTAGCCCGGAGGCCTTTTTCGCCGATCTCGCCGTTGGCGATTACGTGGTCCACATCGATCATGGCATCGGACTCTTTCAAGGTCTCACGCGTCTGGCCCTGAATGGCCCCGAACGGGAATTCCTTCTCATCGAGTACGAACGCGGTGACAAGCTTTACGTCCCGGTCCATCAGATCGACCGACTCAGCCGCTACGTGGCGCCGGGCGGGCGCACCCCGGCGCTCCACCGTCTCGGGACGGCGGAATGGTCTCAAGTCAAAGAGCGGACCCGCAAGGCGGTGGAGGACATTGCGGACGAGCTGCTGGAGCTTTACGCCGCCCGTGAGGTCGTAGCCGGCCACGCGTTTTCGCCGGACAATCAGTGGCAGCACGAGCTCGAAGCTTCGTTCCCGTACGTCGAGACCGAAGACCAGTTGCATGCGATCGACGATATCAAAGCGGACATGGAGCGCGCCCGTCCGATGGATCGGCAAGACCGAGGTGGCGCTGCGTGCCGCCTTCAAGGCGGTAACGGACGGCAAGCAAGCCGCGGTGCTCGTTCCCACGACCGTTCTGGCGCAGCAGCATTTCAACACCTTTCGCGAGCGGCTGGCGCCTTTCCCCATCAACGTCGAGATGCTGTCGCGCTTTCGTTCCGAAAAGGAACAGGACGAGATCGTCGACAAGATCAAGGGCGGCAGTGTGGACATTGTGATCGGGACCCACCGTTTGCTTTCCGACGACGTCGAATTCAAAGACCTCGGCCTGCTGATCGTCGACGAAGAACAGCGCTTTGGCGTCGTCCACAAGGAGCGGCTGAAACAGCTCCGCCAGCAGGTGGACGTGCTGACTCTGACCGCGACTCCAATTCCCCGGACGCTCTATC
>JAMCRS010000163.1 GCA_023380675.1 Chloroflexota bacterium | reverse complement strand
CGGCTCGGTGACCGTCGAGGTGCAGCAGTTTTTTGGCGATTCCTGCCGCGTGGTGGCCGCATTCCAGAACATTTCGCCCGAACGGCTCGAGTCGGTGGACGAAAGGATCGACTCTGACGTGTTGGTTTGCGGCGGCGACAAGCAAGCGCGCGAAACGGTGATCGATCTCATCCACAAGGCCGGGATCGACGCCTTTGACGCCGGGCCGGTCGCGAATGCTGTCGCGGTCGAAACGCTGACGGCGGTGCTAATCGCAGTCAACATCAAATACAAGGTAAAGGGCGCCGGCATCCGGCTCACCGGCGTTGCCCGCTGATCGCCTCGCCCCCGGCGGCCGATCCACGTTCGACGGAAGGGATCGTCAGGACACGATGCAATCCGCAGTTTCGTTGACGCTTACCGCGCTCGGCAACATCCCGCTCGTCGAGCAGGGCGACGATCTCGCCGCCATCGCCTTACGCGGTCTCGCCGATACGGGCATCCCCCTCGAAGACGGCGACGTGATGGTGCTGGCGCACAAAATCGTCAGTAAAGCCGAAGGGCGGCTGGTGCGGCTCGGCGACGTCAAGCCATCTCCCCGCGCGGTCGAGTTGGCGAGACAGTGCGGCAAGGACGCCCGGTTCTGTGAGGTCGTCCTATGGGATACGCGCGAGGTGCTGCGCGTGCGGGAGGGTCTGATCGTCGTCGAGACGATTCACGGATGGGTGTGCGCCAATGCCGGCATCGATCGATCGAACGTCGCCCCGCACGACGGCGACGAATGGGTGCTGCGCCTGCCCGAGGATGCCGACCGGTCGGCGCGCGCCCTGCGGCAAGCGCTGCGCGAGCGAACCTCACGGGACGTCGGTATCGTCGTCGACGACACGCACGGCCGGGCGTGGCGCAACGGCGCCGTCGGCGTCGCCATCGGAGTTGCCGGCTTGCCGGCGGTCGAGGACTTGCGCGGCCGCGCCGATCTCTTTGGCTACCACTTGCAGGTCACGACGGTCGGGCTGGCAGACCAGATCGCGTCCGCGGCGTCGCTGCTGCAGGGACAGGCGGACGAGGGCCGCCCCATCGTCCACGTGCGCGGCGTTCAACTCTCGCCAACCGGCTCGACGGATGAAGCGGCTTGGGGGCATCAAGGCGGGTCGGCACACGATATTGTTCGTGACAAGGAAAGCGACCTGTTTCGGTGATGGCCGTGAAAGGGAAGGCGCGGAAGGCAATCGTTTCTAGGAGTTGTTTCCCATTGCGCCATTCAACTCTGCACGTTACAATACCCTAAATCGCTTGGCATCGTCTCGGGCGAGTGTCCTGATAGGCACAGCAAAGACCACCCCGTTTCCGCCGTAGACCCCGGCCGGTAGGCCAAAACTCTGCGCCGCCAAGCTCCAACTAGGTCCTCTGATTCAGACCCGCTCAGCTTGTCTGGAGCGGGTTTTGCATACCTATCCTTGAAAGACCCAAGCGCGAGCAGACGTGCGCAAACGATGAATTCGAGAGATTCCCGACCTTTTCTTCACCCGATGGCCGCGACGACAGCGGTCTTTTTGCTCATTTTATTGGCGCTGTCGCATCTGTTCGTGCAGACGAATTGGGAGCGCACGGCTCTCAACCTCACGGCGCTCCTTACCGGACTGTACTGGCTCGTCGTGATTCGGTTCCTCGCCGCCCGGTTCTGGCCCAGCACTACGCTCACGTATAGCAACATCCTGGTGGCGAATACTGCGATTGCGGTCGCCGCCTATTCCCTCCGACCAATCGACGTGTCGGACCTCTTCGACCTCGTCGTCCTCGCCGCCGCGATCGGTTGGGACCGCCGGTCCGCGCTGTTTGCCGCCGCAACGGCAAGCGTTCTCAGTTTCGCCCTGGCTCTGCCTGTGCGCAGCCTGAGCGCAGAGCTGTGGATCGATCTCGGGATCCGGGTCCTCGTGCTCTTTGTCATCGCGGTCCTGGTTTCTCTTCTGAGCTCAGCCTTGACCCGGCGCTGGAAGACCGCGGTAACGGAGACGGAACACGAGCGGCGGCAGATCTCGCGACGCAAGGACGAGCTCGAAGCGCTCCACGACGTTTCCCAAGCGTTCGCCGATCTTCAGGACAGCGAAGCGGCTTTTCGGCTCGTGACGGAGCAGGTCGCCCGACTGATCGGCGCACAAGTGTGCGCCATTGCGGCCGTCGACCCGACGTCCGCCAAACTCGTGGGCGTGCCGCCAGGCTGCGGGATCACGGACGAACAAGTGCGGGCCCTCTTCACCCCTTCCGTCTTGGACGCCCTCTGTGCGACCTGGAACGCATCGACCGACGAAGGCCTGTTCGCGCAAAGTTTTGCCGAACCGCCGGCGCCGCTGCGGGAGATTGCCGAGACGCTGCAAGTCCAACGGTTCGTGGCCGCGGCGATGCGATACCAGGGACGAACGATCGGGGCGATCCTGGCCGCGCGACGAGGCGGCCGCGCGCCTTTTGAAGAAAAGGAGCGCCGCCTGCTGCATATCCTCGCCGGTCAGGCGGCGATCGGAATCGAGAACGCACATCTATACCATCAAGCCCAGACCAACCTGCGCAACATCACAGAGCTTTATGCAGTCAGCGCGGACCTCGCCGCCAGCGCGCGCTTGGCCGATATTCCGGAACGGGTCGTTCAGTTCATCGCCCACGTGTTGAATGCTTCGGCCGCGGCCATCGCGCTGGCGAACGAGTCGTCCGGCGGGATCGAATACGCGGCCGCCGTGGGGCTGCCGGCGGATCCGCTTACTGGGCCGCTGGACCCGTCCGCGGCGAGACGGGTGCTTGACAGCGGACGGGCTCGCTTCGTCGAGGACGCCGGCGCTGCGGACGAGTACAGCGAGAAGTTTCGCGAGTGGGGATTCCGTGCCGGGGCGTGCCTACCGCTGCACCGCGGCGACGTGAGTCTCGGCGTGCTCACGATCGCGTACGGCGAGCGGCACGTTTTTTCCAGCATCGAACGGAACATGCTCTTGATCTTTGCCGATCAGGCGGCGATCACGCTCGAAAACGCGCGACTGCTGCGCGCGGAAAAGCGCAAGTCGTTCGACCTCAAGGTCCTGGCGAGCGTCAGCCGCGCGCTCGCCGAGACCATGGATTCCGGAGAGCTGCTTCATCTTATCGAAAAGCAGCTACGGGCGAACATGCCAAACGCGGACGGGGGCGTCCTCTTCGTCTACGATTCCCACGACAAGGTGCTCGTCCCGCGAGTGTCGTTTGGGTTCGATCGCGAAATCACGCCCCTGATCGCGCTGCGGCCCGGCGAAGGGCTGGCTGGCACCGTTTACGCGACCGGGGCGCCGCTCTTGTTGAGCGGGCGTGAAGCGGTTCGTGAGTCGCGTCGTTCCATCCAGCCGGACAATCTCGCCCTGCTCGCCGCGGCCAGCCAACAGGCGCCGGTCCCGCAAAGCGCGATCTGCTCCCCGGTCCAAGTCGGCCGCGAGACGATCGGCGTGATCCTGATCGAGAGTTCCAGCTCCGCCGACGTATTCGCGAGCGACGATCTTCATCTCCTGGTGGCAGTCGCCGATCGCGTGGCGCTCGCGATCCGCAACGTGCAGCTATTCGAGAGCGAACAGCGCCGCGCGACGCAGCTCGCCACGGTGAACGACCTGGGTCACCGCATCTCCGCCATCCTCGACCTGGACGATTTGACGCTGACGCTGGTCCGCCTCGTCCGCGACAAGTTCGGTTACCGCTACGTGC
>JAMCRS010000162.1 GCA_023380675.1 Chloroflexota bacterium | reverse complement strand
CAAGATCAACCTCAACAACCTGATCGAAATGACCACCCTGCGCAACCGCGACCTGGAGATGCTGATCGACGCCGCCATTCAAGGCCGGTTGGACGCTCGCGCCGACGCAAGCAAGTACGCGGGCGCGAACGGCAAGATTGTCGAAGGAGTGAATTCGGTGCTCGATGCGGTGGTCGCCCCGATGAAGGAAACGTCGATCCTTCTGGGCCACATCGCCCAGGGCAAATTGAGCGTCAAAACGAATGGAACATTCCGCGGCGACTATGTGACACTGAAAGAGAGCATCGAGGCGATGGCGGAAGGTCTGAAAAAGACCGCGCTGCAAACCCAGCAAAGCGCGCAAAGCATGACCGCCGCGACCAGCCAGATCCTGGCGTCGTCGACGGAGATGGCAAGCACGACGCGCGAACAGGCGAGTGCGGTCGCGCAGATTACGAGCACGGTGCAGGAAATTCGGGCCTCGGCGGAGCAAGTGGCGCAGCGGGCGCAAGGAGTGGCGGAGAACGCTTCTCAAGCGGCGCAGGTGGCGCAAAAAGGCACGGAGGCGGCCAACGATTCGCTGAACGGGATGGACGACATCCGCTCCAAAGTCGAGGCGATCGCGGAGAACATCCTGGCGTTGTCTGAAAAGACCCAGCAGATCGGGGAGATCATCGATACGGTCTCCGACATCGCGGGGCAGTCGAACATCCTGGCGCTCAATGCGGCGATCGAGGCGGCACAGGCGGGGGAAGCCGGTAAGGGTTTTCGGGTCGTCGCGGACGAAGTGAGGAGCCTCTCCGAACAGTCGCGGCAGGCGGCGACACAGGTCAAGGTGATTCTGGGAGACATACAAAAGGCGACGAACCTGGCCGTGATGGCGACGGAGCAGGGGACCAAAGGGGTGAACGCCGGCAGTTCGCTGGTGAAGCGGTCTGCGGAGACGATCGGGGAACTGGAACGGGTCGTCACGCAGGCGGCGCAAGCCGCCCAGCAGATCGTGGCTGGCGTAGAGCAACAGACCATCGGACTGGACCAGATCGCGATTGGAATGGGAGACATTAATCAGGCGGCGCAACGAACCGCGACCGGCGCGCAGCAGTCGCAGCAGGCCGCCCAGGAACTGGATCGGCTGGCCGACCAGCTCAAATCCGTCGCCGCGCAGTACAAGATGTAGGTGCTTTCGCCGCCGGCGATTTGTCGATCTCAATCGGCCGACGGGGGTGGAATAACTGGATTGAGTAGGGGAACCCGAATGAAAATCTTACGGTCCATTCGTTTCAGAATCACTTTTGGCGTGGCTGTGTGCCTTCTGCTGGCGCTCGCCGGCCTCGAGTCGTATTGGCGATTCGCGCTGCAGGGGCTGCCGCCCCCGGTCGCTTCCCAGGTGTCTTCGAATCTGGCGAACCAGGTCGTCGTCGCGGGCGGGCTGTTCCTTGCAGCATTGGCCCTGGCGTGGTTCGGAATCGGCTTCTTTGTGGTAGGACGCGGAGCCGGCGCGATCGGCGTCGACGGCCAAATGTACCGAACGCTGATCGACACGGTCCCGGACCAGCTGTACATCAAGGACGCTCAGAGCCGGTTTGTCGTCGCCAACCTGGCTGCTGCGCGCGGTGCGGGTCTGGAACGGCCTGAACAGATGATCGGCAAGTCGGTATTCGACGTATATCCGAAACAGGGCGCGCAGGTCATGTATGACGACGATCAAAAGGTCGTGCAGTCCAATCAGCCCCTGGTCGACAAGGAGATCACGCTGACGGACGCGCAGAGCGGCAAGCAGACGTGGCGTCTCAACAGCAAGTCTCCCTGGCGAGACGGCGCCGGCAGGGCCATCGGGCTGGTCGGCGTCACGCGCGACATTACCGTTCGGAAGCAAGCCGAGCTCGCACTGGCCAACGAGCGCGGCGTGCTGCGCACCTTGATTGACTCGCTGCCGGACCAGATCTACGTCAAAGACCCCGAAGGGCGTTACGTGATGGCCAACGCGGCCCACGCACACGCTTTGGGATTGCTAAAGTCGGAAGAGGCGCTCGGCAAGACGGACGTCGATTTCCTGTCGCCCGAAGCCGCATCCCAGTCCCGGCTGGACGAGGAATCGCTGGCGCAGTCCGGCAAGGCGATCGAGAATCGCGACGACGTCACGGTCGGGCCGGACGGCAAAAAGCGGTGGGCGCTCACGACCAAGATCCCGCTCTACGACGGGGCCGGCAAGTTCACCGGCATCGTCGGCGTCGGCCGCGATGTCACCGAGATCAGACAGGTGGAAGAGCTCTTGATGCAGGATGTGACGCTTTTGAGCCGTTCGGCCGTAGAAGGACAGCTGGCCGTCCGTGCAGAAGTGAGCAAGCACCACGGCAATTTCCGCAAGATCGTTCAGGGGCTGAACGATACTCTGGATGCCGTTACGACTCCCATCCACGGCTCCATCGAGATCCTTGGACGCGTGGCGCGCGGCGATCTCACCGCCCACATGGAGGGCGAATACAAGGGCGAATACGCCAAGCTCGAAGAGAGCGTCGAGACGATGGTCGAGGCGCTCAGGACCATGACCGGCCGAACACAATCAAGCGCGACCAGCATGACCCAGTCGAGCGCGGAAATCTTGGCCTCTTCGACGCAGATGGCGGCGACGACGCGCGAGCAGGCGAGTGCGGTCAATCAGATCACGAGCACCGTTCAGGAGATTCGGGCTTCCGCCGAGCAGGTGGCGCAGCGTGCCCAGAGCGTGGCCGAGGGTGCGTCCAATGCGGCGCAGGTAGCGCAGAACGGCGCGCAGTCGGCCGAGCAGTCGCTGGCGGGGATGGAAGACATCCGGGACAAGGTGGAGGCGATAGCGGAGAATATTCTGGCGTTGTCGGAAAAGACGCAGCAGATTGGGGATATCATCGACACGGTGTCGGACATTGCGGGGCAGTCGAACATCCTGGCGTTGAATGCGGCGATCGAAGCGGCGCAGGCGGGGGAAGCGGGGAAGGGATTTCGAGTGGTGGCGGACGAAGTGAGGAGTTTGTCGGAGCAGTCGCGGCGGGCGGCGGCGCAGGTCAAGGTGATCCTGGGGGACATACAAAAGGCGACGAACCTGGCGGTGATGGCGACGGAGCAAGGGACGAAGGGAGTGAATGCGGGGAGCGAGCTGGTCGGGCACACGGCGCAGACGATCAAGGAGCTGGAACAGGTGGTGGTGCAGTCGGCGCAGGCGGCGCAGCAGATCGTGGCCGGGGTGGAGCAGCAGACGATCGGATTGGACCAGATCGCGATCGGGATGAACGACATCAATCAGGCGGCGCAGCAGAGTGCGGACGGGGCGCAGCATTCGCAGAAAGCCGCGCAGGAGCTGACGGGGCTGGCGGAGCAGCTTGAAGACATCGTGGCTCACAATGGAGCGGGATGACGCCCGGCAGGATTTTGGCTTTGCGCTTCGCTCGCCGCAGGGCAACCATGCGAGCGGCGCCATTCGACCCAGGGCGAACGCGTGTATCGAGACGGATCGGAATGGGCTATCGGAGACGGTCGACGCGAGCGAGCAGGACTCGTGCGGCGTGATGACGGGAGCCGTCGGACGACGATAATTCCGACGGCCGATCGACGAGAGGACCGCGAATATGAACGACAGACCAATCCAAACTAGTGTTGTTCTATGGGCATGGGGCGCGCTTGTGACGGCGGAAGCCGTGCTGATCGCTTCGGCGGTTCTGTCGGGGCTGAGCGATGCCGGAAATACCGGCCCGAAACTGTTCGTCATCGCTTTCGTCCTTGCGTTGGCGGCGCTTGTCGTCATCTGGCGCATGGCTGGGAGACTGCAGGGCCGCCTTCAAGCCCAAGCGCGCCAAGACCAGGCTGCCTATCAGTCCCTCAGAGACGAGCGTGATTGGCTGCGGGTGATACTGGACGCCCTGCCCGAGGAGATCTACGCTCAGGATGCCGAGGGCCGCTATGTCTTCGCCAACGCACACATGGTCAGTCTCGCGGGCGTCAGATCGAGCGAAGAGATGAAGGGAAAAACCGCCCAGGACCTCTTCCCGAAGGCTGTCGCCGAAAAACAAAGCGCAGACAATCTCGGCGTCATTCGGAGTGGACAGGCCGTGGTAGGCCTCGAGGAGCGCACGGTCGATCCGCTGACGGGTCAAGAGACCTGGGCTGCGATTACCAAGTCTCCGGTGCGCGACGGCACAGGCAGGACGGCCGGCCTCGTGGTGAGCTCCCGGGACGTTACGGCAGAGCGCCGGTCGCGACGAGAGCTGGAGAAGCAACGCGACTTGCTTCGCATGTCGATCGACGCGCTCCCGGACCGAATCTTTGGCAAGGACACCTCCCTGACTTATACACTGGCGAACCCCGCGGTCTGTCGACTGCTGGGCGCGAAATCCGGAAATGAAGTCCTGGGACACAAGAATACGGAATTCTTCCCGCCGGATGCTGCGGCTCGACTCATCGCCGTGGAGGAGGGCGTGATGCGGTCCGACCAGGCGTCGATCGCGAACCTCGAACCGACGATTGACTCGACTGGTAAACAACTCTGGACGGCGATGACGCGGATGCCGCTGCACGACGCGGACGGCAAAGTGGTCGGTTTCGTCGCGCTGGGCCGCGACGTTACATCTGAGAAAGAGACTGAAGACGCGCTCAAGAGCGAGCGGCAGGCGCTCAAGACCATGCTCGAGCACATGCAGCAGGGTGCGGACCAGATCGTGGCCTCGGCCGAGCGAATACTGGTCGCGTCGACCCAGACGGCAACGACGACGCGCGAGCAGGCGAGCGCAGTGAACCAAATCACCAGCACGATCAGCGAGATCAAAGCGTCGGCCGGCCAGGTGGCCCAACGCGCTCAGGGAGTAGCCGAAAGCGCCTCGAAGGCAAGTCACGTGGCCGACAAAGGCAAGAACGCGGTCAGCCAGGCCATTGGCGGCATGGAGGACATACAGCTCAAGGTGGAAGCGATCGCCGAGAACATCCTGGCGCTTTCAGAAAAAACTCAGCAGATCGGCGACATCATCGATACGGTTTCCGACATCGCCGGGCAATCGAACATTCTCGCCCTCAATGCGGCGATCGAAGCGGCACAGGCCGGGGAAGCCGGCAAGGGCTTTCGCGTAGTCGCCGATCAAGTCCGCAGCCTGTCCCAGCAGTCCCGCCAGGCGGCCACGCAGGTCAAAGGGATCCTGGGGGACATTCAAAAGGCGACGAACCTCGCCGTGATGGCGACGGAGCAGGGCACGAAAGGGGTCAGCGCCGGCAGCGAGCTCGTGAACAGGACGGCGGAGACGATCGGCGAGCTGGCCCAGGTGGTCGAGGCATCCGCGCAGGCGGCGCAGCAGATCGTGGCCGGCGTCGAGCAGCAGACGATCGGGCTCGACCAGATCGTCATTGGAATGCAGGACATCAACCAGGCCGCGCAGCAAACCGCGGACGGCGCCCAGCAGTCGCAGCACACGGCTCAGGCGCTGACGCAGCTCGCGACCCAACTGAATGAGTTCGCCGTTCAGAACCAAAAGTGAGCTTGAGTGGCTTGGACCAGCCCATGAGTCGCATCGCGCGGATCACTATTATTCTCGCCAGCTTGATCGTCTATCCTCTGATGTTCTTCGCTAGCCATCCGGTGGCGGGCGACATCTCGGGTATGTGGGCGATTCTGCCGGTGGTCGTCGGAGGCTGGATTTCAGGAATCGGGCTAGGCCTCGTGTTGGGAATGCTCAGTATCCCGTCGAGCGTGGCGTTGTATACTCTCGTGCGTAGTCCTGACGCCAATCACGTGCCGCTGTATGTCGCCGGAGGTATCGGCTGCATGGTCCTCGGCGCAGGGGCCGGCTGGCTCCGGAATCTGTTGGATCAGGCAAACGACTCGGCTCGCCGGCTGGAGGAAGAGCGTGCAACCCTGCGAGCGGAGAACGCCAACCGAAGGATTGTGGAAGAGGAATTGCGACAGGCGAAGGACAGCCTGGGTGTGACCGTCGCAGAGCGTACGCGTGAGATGAGGGAGTTGAATCAAGCCCTGCAGATCGAGCTGGCCGAGCGGCGTCGCGCCGAACAAGCCGTTCGAGCGAGCGAAGACCGATATCGCCAGCTGTACGAAGAAGCGCCGATCGCCTACTATTCCGTCAACGCGGAAGACGCAAGGATACGAATTTCGAATCGCCGGCTGTCCGAGATGCTCGGCTACGCCGAGGTGCTGACCGGTCACACGTTCCTTGACCTGTACGCGGACACGCCGGCCGGCAAAGAGGCGGCCCGCAAGATATTCGAGCGAATGCGCTCGGGCGAGGAGACGCACGACGCTCAGGTGCAAATGTGCAAATCCGACGGCAGTGTCGTCTGGACGAGCGTAACGGTCCGCCCGGTGCGGGACGAAAACGGCAGGATCGTGTTCAGTCGCGCGACGGCGCTCGATATCACCGAGCGCAAACAGGCCGAACAGCAGATGCTGCACAACGCCCTCCACGACCCGCTGACCGGTCTTCCCAATCGGGTCTTATTCATGGATCGCCTGGGTGGCGCCTTGGGGCGGACCCGGCGACGCACGGAATACTTGTTCGCGGTGCTCTATCTGGACTTTGACCGGTTCAAAGTTGTGAACGACAGCCTTGGGCATCCGATCGGCGACCAGCTCCTGGTCGAGAGCGCTCGACGCCTGGAGGCCTGTGTGCGAAGTGTAGATACAGTGGCCCGCCTCGGGGGAGACGAATTCGTCGTGCTGCTGGACGACGTCCTGGCGGTCGACGATGCGGTGCAAATAGCCGATCGAATCCAAAATCATATCGCCAAGCCGTATGACCTGGACGGGCATCGTGTCTTCATCTCGGCCAGTATGGGAATTGTTTTTAGCTCGATCGGTTATGAACATTCAGAGGACGTCTTGCGCGACGGCGACATCGCCATGTATCGAGCCAAAGGACTGGGTCGCGGACGTTACGAAGTCTTCGATGTCGGGATGCGAGATCGGGCGATGTCGCTGCTGGAGCTGGAGACCGACCTACGGCAAGCGGTCGACAAGAAGGAATTGATCCTTCACTACCAACCCATCTACGCTCTCGCGGAATCGCGCCTCACCGGTTTTGAGGCGCTCGTGCGGTGGCAGCATCCCGGACGCGGACTCGTCGCCCCGGCGGAGTTCATTCCCATTGCGGAGGAAAGCGGCGCCATCCTGGAAATCGGTCGGTGGGTGCTGACGGAAGCGTGCCGACAGATGCGCGTGTGGCAGCTCGAATTCCCGGCCGATCCTCCCTTGACTATCAGCGTGAACCTTTCCGTCAAGCAATTGGGCGAGCCGGATCTCGTACTGCAAGTTGCGCAGATCCTCAAAGAAACCGGGCTGGAGGCGCGACTATTGAAATTGGAGATCACCGAGAGCATGTTCGTCAAAGATGCCGAGTCGACCCACAGCGTGCTTCTGCAACTGCGTGAACTCGGCGTCGAGGTGCAGATCGACGACTTTGGCACCGGGTATTCGTCGCTCGGCTATCTGCACACTTTCCCGATCGATACGCTCAAGATCGACCGCACCTTTATCGGCCGCATCGGAAAGAACGGGAACGGCTCAGAGATCGTTCAGAGCATACTGTCCCTGGCGCACGACCTGGGAATGCAGGTAGTTGCAGAGGGAGTGGAAACGCTCAACCAGCTGAACAAGCTCAAAACGCTGAAATGCGAGTATGCCCAAGGATTCCTGTTCGCGCGGCCGGTCGACTCCCAGACGGCAACCGCGCTGCTGGCGCAATCGCCGGCGGCGGATGCCGGCATAGCCCGGCAAGAGCACCCGCGGTAAGGAAGGTTGGAATGAGAGTCTACGATCAAGTTCTGGATCTGCTGATCCCGTATTTCAACAGCCGGATCGCGGCCGAGCAATTCCTGGTCCGCCAATGCGAGCTTCATCTCAGCCGCAAGCCAGACGAGGTGGGCGCGCACGACCTGGTGAACCTCGCCAAGTGGGCGATGGTTTCCGGCGGGCTGCAGGTCGGAAAAGACAAAGCCATAGAAATCAGCGACAAGATCCTGGCGCTGCGGCGCGGCATGGGAGAGGTGGCGATACGCGATCGGCTGCGCGAAGGCGAGTTCACCGTTTGACGGGCCGCGGACCGCGGAGACTGAGACATAACCGCTCGGACACGGAGCACTCATGTTTACACTAGACGACGACATCATGCGTCAATTGCGCGCAACCTTCAAGGTGGAGGCGGCAGAGCACATACAGGCGATCAACCGGATCCTGCTCGCCCTGGAGAAGAACCCTGAGGGAGACGAACGCAAGTCGCTCCTGGAAGAGATCTTTCGAGAAGCACACAGTCTCAAGGGTGCATCCGGCGCGGCCGACCTGCGCGAGGTGGAAGGGACCGCCCACAAGCTCGAGAGCGTGTTCGGCGCGGCCAAATCCGGCAAGATCCAGATCACTCGCGAGCTGGCGGACGTGCTCTATGCCGGCGTCGACGCGGTCGCTCTCATAATCGACGCAGCGTTGGAAGAGAAATCGCACGGGATCGACCTGGTGCAATTGCACGCGCGGCTGGAGGCGGCGGAAAAAGGCGTCGTCCTCCCTGGACCCGCCCCCGCCCCTGCGGCTCAATCGGCTAGCCCGGAGTCCAACGCTACCCCGGAGGCACAGGATGCGAACCCGGTCCCGGCACCCGCGCCCGTGCGAGCCGTCGAGGTCGTCGAGACCCGACCGGCCGCTTTGCCACAACCGGCCGCACCCACAGTCGGCGAACAGCCAGCCGAGGCAAAGGCGGCTGCAGCGCCGGCGCCTGAAGCCGCCAAGCCGGTAGCGGCCGAGCACTCACCGAAAACAAAGACCGATACCCGAGCGGCGGTCGAAGAGACAATTCGCGTCTCGACCGAAAAGATCGATTCCCTGATGACTCAGGCCGGCGAGCTGCTCGTCGCCGGGCTCAAGATCGACCAACGTCTGCACGAGGTGGAACAGGTCAGCGGCTCGCTGGAGGAGTGGACGCGGGAGTGGTTGGAGGCGCGCGCGGGCCACAGCGATCTGTTCCACGACGGCGAGCACGAGGCGTTGCGGCCGCTGATCAAGCTTCTCGATATGAACCAGGAACGGATGCGCGCCCTGTCCGTCAGGGTGAGCGACCTGAAACGCGGGTTCACCGGCGACGCGCTCCATCTCGCGCGGATCACCAACGATCTTGGCGAAAGCGTGATGAAAGTCCGTATGCTGCCGGTCTCCACGGTGTTCGACGCGTTTCCGCGCATGGTGCGCGACCTCGCGCGCGATCACGGCAAGGAGATCGAAGTCGTCATGGAGGGCACTGAAACGGAGTTGGACCGCAAGATGCTGGAGGAGATCAAAGACCCGCTGCTGCACATGCTCCGAAACGCGGTCGATCACGGAATCGAGTCCCCCGACGTCCGGGAAAAGGCGGACAAGCCGCGTCAGGGGACGATCGTCCTCAAGGCATTTCAGAAGGGAAACAACATCGTCATCGAGATCGCCGACGACGGTGGGGGAATCAATCGCGACAAGGTGAGAAAATCTGCGGTGAAAGCGGGCATCCTCTCGCCGGACGAGGCGCAAGCGATGGGGGACGACGAGGCGCTGCGCCTGATCTTCGCCTCCGGTCTATCGACCAGTCTCATGATCACCGACATTTCCGGCCGCGGCGTGGGAATGGACGTCGTCCGCAAGAACGTCGAAGCGCTGCAGGGACAGGTCGACGTCGAGTCGAAGCTCGGCGTGGGCACCACGATTTCGCTCACGCTGCCGCTGACCCTTGCGACGACACAAGAGCTGCTCGTGCAGGTGGGCGACGAAACCTACGGCATCCCGATATCGGCGGTTGAGCGGATTCAGCACATCCAGACCAAAGACATCGGCGCGGTCCAGGGACGCAAGGCGGTCCTGGTCAACGACGAGCCGGTCTCGCTCGTGCGCCTCGCGGACGTGCTGGAGCGCCCGACCGCGGCACAGGCGGCCGAGTCGAACGCCAAAGTGCCGACGGTCATTCTCGGCACCGGCAAGCGGCGTATCGCGTTTCTCGTGGACGGCGGCGTCGGGCAGCAAGAGACCGTCGTCAACGATCTTGGCGAAAGCGTGATGAAAGTCCGTATGCTGCCGGTCTCCACGGTGTTCGACGCGTTTCCGCGCATGGTGCGCGACCTCGCG
>JAMCRS010000161.1 GCA_023380675.1 Chloroflexota bacterium | reverse complement strand
AAATGGGACTTACCTTTGACGCGCGGGTAATAGTTGACCGGCACTTCGCCGATCCTGAAACCTTGCGCCGCGGCGAGGATCAGAATGAATCGATGCCAATCGGACCGGAGCCGGATGCTCTCGACGACCTCGCGGCGGAAGGCCTTGATCCAATTCATGTCGTGTACGGTGATGCCGAACAAGCGGCGGGAGACGGCGTTCGCGACGGCGGACGCGAATACCTTGCCGTCGCGCCGGCCGCGGCGCCAGCCCGCGACGACATCGTAGCCCTCGTTCATTTTGGCGAGCAAGGCGGGAATGTCCTCTTCGGGGTCGGACTCGAGGTCGGCCGGCAGAAACAAGACGATCTCGCCGCGACACTGGCGAAAGCCGGTACGCATGGCTTCGGTCAGTCCAAGGGACTTGCGGTGGTGGAAGAGCCGCGCAAAGGGATGCCGCTGCGCAGCAGCACACGCCTCGTGCCACGTCTCGTCGGTCGAGCCGTCGTCGACGAAGACGATCTCGCCCGGAAGGCGTTGCGCGTCGAGCGCACGAGCGATCTTGTCGAACAAGGGCGTGACGTTGCCGGCTTCGTTGCGGGCGGGGATGAAGACGGAAACGGCGGGCGGGTTGGACATCGCAGCGATTATAACACCGTCCCCGGATTTGGACAAAAGGCCCCGGCGGGAGGCATTGACGACACACGGGCCACATGTTAAAATGCCGCCCACTTGCCGGCGAACAGCCCGTTAAGCCGTTCCCGGCATGAATCTTCGCACATCAACCTACAGGAGATTTCATGGACGGATCGACGCCGGTGGACGTGCAGAACAAGCAGGGCGCCGAAGATTCGGGGCGCTATTTCCAATACATGGGCGAGTTCGTCGGGCTCACGCCGAAAGACGTCGAGACGATCAAGCAGACCCAGCCGATCATCGAAAAGCACCTGCCGGAGATCGTCGCGAAATTCTACGCGCACCTGCTGCGTTATCCGCCGACGCGCAAGTTCTTCCTCAAACGGGACGGCTCGATCGACCAGGAGTACGTCGAACTGAGGATGCGGCACCTGACCAATTTCTGGCTGCGGACGGTCCGGGGCGAATACGACGACGGCTACGCCCGCTACATCGACTACGTGGGCCGGGCGCACACGTCCCACGGCGCGGACCCGCACATTTACATTGCCGAGCGGTACGTCATCGGTCAAGTGGGATTCATGCAGCACGCGATCAGCGACGCGCTGACCCAAGAGCTGAGACACGTCGACGAGGAGATGGAGACGCAGGCGGTCGAGGCGTGGGACAAGCTCATGATGGTGATTCTGGAAATGCTGTCGCGCGCATACGGCACCGAGCGCGAGGCGGAGACGTTCGACCCGATCGTCAAGGTAGACACCGATTCCGTCGCGCGCCTGGCCGGCGACGCCTTCGAGCGAGAGCACGACAAGGACCGGCCGGTGGCCCACAAAGAAATCACGGTTGGACGCATCGAGGAGATCCCGGCGGGCCAGCGGAAGATCGTGCACGTCGGCGCGCTCACGATCGGCGTATTCAATCACGCGGGCAATTGGTACGCGCTGCGGAACTCGTGCCTCCATCGCGGCGGGCCGGTCGCGACCGGCTCGCTCGACGGGGACACGCTCACCTGTCCCTGGCACGGCTTTCAATATAACGTGACGACCGGCGAGCTCCTGGTTGACCCCAGCGCTCGCCTGGACACCTACTCGGTGGTGGTGAAGGACGGCGAGGTCCGGCTGCTCGTGCCGGTCGTTGGAGAGGAGACCCCGCCGGCGCATCGGGCGCTCCGGGCGAACGAATTCCGCGCGGCGGATCTAAAACCTGGGCAGGCTCGTCTCGTTCAGGTCGACGACGAAAGCGTGGCGGTCTTTAACGTGGGGGGCACTTTGTTTGCGACACAGGAGGAATGCACTCACATGGGCGGCCCGCTGTCCGATGGCTCGCTCGACGGAGAGGTCGTCACGTGTCCACTTCACGGCTCGTGCTTTAACGTGACAACGGGAGAGGTCGTGCGCGGGCCGGCGAAGAAGGCGCTCAAGACCTTTCGAGTCACGGTCGAGGCCGATACAGCTCGAGTGGAGGCGATGGGCTAACGGGATGCGCTAGGCGACGATTCCCTCGAACAGATCGCGTTCGACGGCGATAGGAACGACCGCCGGAACCGCTCGCATGTAGGTCTCATCGCCGGTAAATAGTCTCTGAAGCAGGCGCGCCGCGCCGCCGCCCATGCCCTCGAGCTGGCTCGAGTGACAGGCGGCGGCGTGTTCTTTTTGCGCGGCGACATCGCGTACGGAGATGCGCGCGTGGACCGGATAGTCCACGCTCACAAGGGACGCCAGGTCGACATCCTTGTTTTTTCCAAAGTGGCTGGGGTCTCTTCCGAGCAAGCGCAGCACCCGGACAGCGTTGCGGATCAAGCGCCGAGAGAAGGTCGTGTAGTAGAGCTTTGCCGGCTGATGCGGCGGCAGGCCCTCGACGTCCGCCGACGAATCGCCGGCGAGCCTGAAGGCCTGGACCGTTGCGTTGTGGATCGCGAGGTGATCGGGATGACGATAGCCGCCGATCGGATCGAACGTGATGACAACCTGCGGCTTGAGTCTGCGGATGTACCCGGCAACCTGCCGCGCGACGATGGCGGTGGGCGCCGCGGCGAGCGCCTGCGGGTGGGAATTGTCAGCCGAGCCGGGCATGCCCGAATCGCGATAGCCGAGAAAACTGACGGAGGTCAGTCCCAGCACATTACAGGCGCACTGAAGCTCATCCTCGCGCATCTCGCCAACGGACGTAAAACCTTTCAAGTCGGGGGGCGCTTCACCCACTTCGCCACGCGTCGCGCAGACGAGGTGCGCGCTGGCGCCCTCCCGCGCGTAGTGAGCGAGCGTTCCGCCGGCCGAGAGTTCGTCGTCCGGATGAGCGAATACCGCAAGCAATCTGCGATCGGACACGAGCCACCTCACTGGAGCGCGAGCGCGGGATACGCCGCGGACGT
>JAMCRS010000160.1:1192-4406 GCA_023380675.1 Chloroflexota bacterium | reverse complement strand
GCGGGTTGGAAGTGTCAAGTGTCTTGAGGAAATCGACGAGGACCTGGTTGACCGCGGCCGGGTTCTCGATCATGACCGAATGTCCGGCCCGATCGACGACGATCAACCTCGCGTGCAGGAGGTGGGCGGCGAGGAACTCGGAATACTTGAGGGGCGTCATGCGGTCGTCGCGACCGCACACGACCAGAGTGGGGGGGGCGATCTCGCTCAGCCGCGGCAGGATGTCGAACGCGTTGCAGGCGGTGAAATCGCCGTGCGCAATCGCCGGCGGACAGGCGCGGAACTCGGAGAGCGCGCGCGTCCGCAGGCCAACGTCCAAGCCGGCGGCGTACGAGTTGTCGACGACAAGGTTGGCGATCGACTCGAAACGGTCCGGATCGAGGATGCCGTCCAGAATCGTGGGGAGCACGCGGAGTCGCGCTCCCGTGCTGACCAGAACGAGCGCCGTCACCCGGTCGGCGTGTTCGAGCGCAACCGTTTGAGCGATAGCGCCGCCCATGGAGTGGCCGACGAGGACGGCGCGGGCGAGTCCGAGAGCGTCCAATAGTCGGAGGACCGAATCGGCGTAGGCGCCGATCGTGCGGCCCCCGGGCGGTGCGGAGCGGCCGTGACCCGGCAGATCGACGGCGAGCGCGCGCGCGATTTCGCCGACGGCCCGAAGCTGGGCGCCCCAAACCGCGTGGTTTGCCGCCGCGCCGTGAACGAACAGGACCGGCGTTCCTCGCTTGCCGCTCTCCGCGTAGTAAAGCCTGTTGCCGGCAACGTCGATGAAAGGCATCGTCTTCAGCTCCGAACGGAAAATGAAACGCACGGCCCGCGTCCGGACCGTGCGTCGCAATCGGCGGGACTATTCGCTGGTCATGATAAACAGCGGCCGCATTTCAAAGCTCTCGTAGCGCGGGCGCAGGCGATCCCGATTGTAGTACTTGTCGACGTTGACCGTTTTCTTGGTGCTCGTGATGACGTCGAGCGGCATATTGTCGTAGCGCCCGTTCTTGAGAACGACGAGGCGCCCGTGCACACCCTGCAATAGGAGGTCGAGGGCGAGATTGCCATACGCCATCGGCACGATCGAATCGATCGCGTCCGGATCGCCGCCGCGGACGATGTAGCCGAGGCGCTGATTGACAACGTTGATCGTCTTGCCGGAGTTGAACTTGGCGGAAAGGTCCTTGAGCTGGGCGGAGACCAGGTCGCCGATGCCGCCCAGTTTGGCGTGACCGTACGCATCCGTGGTCGCGGCCTGGAAGATCATTTCCCCGCCTTCGAACATCGCGCCTTCGGAAACGAGCACGACGGAATAGCGGCTCGGATTCTTGTTGCGGTCCGCGACCAGGAGCTCGGCCAGCTGCTCTATCTGGAATTTGTATTCTGGGATGACACAGCGATGCGCGGCGCCGGCCATGGTGGGGAGCATGGCGGTAAAGCCGGCGTAACGACCAAAGACCTCGACCACGAGGAAGCGTTCGTGAGAGCCGGCGCTCGTGCGGAGGCGGTTGGTCATCTCGATCGTCCGGCTCACGCAGGTGCTGAATCCAATGCAGTAATCGGTGCCGGGCACGTCATTGTCCATCGTCTTGGGGATGGCGATGACCTTGACCCCCCGGCGGTAGAGCTTGACGCCGAAACTCAGCGTGTCGTCGCCGCCGATGGGGATCAGATAGTCGATCCCGAGAAAATCGAGGTTCTTGATGACCTCTTCCGTCAGGTCGTTCTTTTCTTCCTTGTACGTGTCCTGCAAGTGGACCGGCACGCTGGACTTGACTACGGACGATGGGTTGGTCCGCGACGTGTGGAGGAAGCTGCCGCCGGTCCGGCCGGCGCGGTTGACGATCTCCTCGTTGAGCACCTGGTAGTTTTCGCTGTTGTCCGCCTTTTCATCCCGAATGATTCCGATGGCGCCCGCCCAACCGCGCCGAATCCCGATCACCTGAAATCCCTCGCCCAGGGCGCGGATCGTCACAGCCCGGATCGCCGGGTTCAGCCCGGGAACGTCGCCTCCTCCCGTTAGAATCCCGATGACCCCTCGCTTGGTTTTCACATTTGCCATGGCGGCATCTCCTTGTTGGATCGCGGACGATCCATTTGTCCTACGTCATAAAGTGACTCCCTCCCTCCGGCCGAGATTATACGCCAATGGTCACCCATGTCAAAAAAGGGACCGAGGGCGCCATTTTTTGACGGAATCACGGTCAAGTGATAGAATGATTCGGCAGATATCTTTTTTAAGTTTGTGCGATAAGGAGAAGCGGATGAACCAGCGAGCCTCTGAAATCTTGAGTTGGTATGAGCACGAAAACCCCGGGGTCCGCGCCAACATTGCGCGAATTCTGAACCACGGAAAGCTGGGGGGAACCGGGCGGTTCGTCATCCTGCCGGTGGACCAGGGATTCGAGCACGGGCCGGCGCGCAGCTTTGCGCCGAATCCGGCGGGCTACAATCCCATGTACCACGCCGAGCTGGCGATCGAGTCCGGCTGCAACGCGTATGCTGCGCCGCTGGGCTTTATCGAGTCCATCGCGGCCAAGTATGCCGGCGAGATTCCCCTCATCCTCAAGATCAACAATCACGAAGTGCTGTACGACGAAAAGGACCCGATGCCGGCGTTAACGGCGACCCCCCGCGATGCACTGCGGCTCGGCTGCGCTGCCGTTGGGTATACGATCTATCCGGGCTCGGCGAATTTCCGGGCGATGTACGAGCAGTTGCGCGCCGTCACCGAGGAGGCGAAGAGTTTTGGCCTCGCCGTCGTCGTTTGGTCGTATCCGCGCGGGTCGAGCTTGAGCAAAGAGGGCGAAACGGCGATCGACGTGATCGCATACGCGGCGCAGATCGCCGCCCAGTTGGGAGCGAATATCCTCAAGGTCAAGCCGCCGACGGCGCACGTGGAGCTGGCGGAGGCAAAGAAGGTGTACGAAAAGTACGCGATCCCGGTCGGAACGTTGTCCGAGCGCGTGCGGCACGTCGTGCAGAGCGCGTTCGACGGCCACCGCATCGTCATCTTTTCCGGCGGGGCCGCCAAGGGTGACGAAGACGTGTTCGCCGAAGTGCGCGGGATTCGCGACGGCGGCGGCTTTGGGTCGATCATCGGACGCAACTCGTTCCAGCGGCCCAAGGCGGAGGCATTGAAGTTCCTCAGCACGGTGATGGACATTTACGCCGGCAAGATCAAGTAGGCACGTAATCCGAGACTCAGCCGCTCGACAACCGGCCG
>JAMCRS010000160.1:0-1182 GCA_023380675.1 Chloroflexota bacterium | reverse complement strand
CTCTTCCCCGGACCAGTGGAAGGTCCCCGAAGTGAAACGGAGGGGGTAAGAGGGGCAGGGGGTGATGGGGAGACCTAATCCTGTTCGCTGCGCCGCAATTCAGCAGGCTACGCCCTGATACCCGTTGACAGGATGCCGACGGGTATATAATACAAGCCGTGCCTCGTTTGATTGGAAAGGTCTAATGATGGCAGGCAGCGCCAACAGCGCGGACACATTTATTCGCTTTGAAGGGGTGACAAAGGCATTTCGGGAAGGGGACCGGCAACGGGTCGTGTTGAGCGACCTGACGGCGACGATCGCTGCCGGCGAATTCGCAGCGATCGTCGGCCGCAGCGGCAGCGGCAAGAGCACCCTGCTCAACCTGCTCGCCGGCCTGGATCTGCCGACGGCGGGCGATATCTGGATCGCCGACACGTGCATCAGCCGGCTGAACGACCGGCGCCGCACCCTGTTCCGCCGCGACCACATCGGTTTCGTATTCCAATTCTTCAACCTGATCCCGACGCTTACCGTACGCGAAAACGTGCTGCTCACGGCCGAGCTGAGCGGCTGGCGCGCGGGCGACGCGCAGGCACAGGTCGAGCGCTTGCTCGACGCCGTCGGCTTACTCGATCGCGCCCCGGTCTTTCCGGACAAACTCTCCGGCGGCGAGCAGCAGCGCGTCGCCATCGCGCGTGCGCTGTGCGCCGATCCGCAGGTCATTCTCGCCGACGAACCGACCGGTAATCTCGATTCCGACACGGGCGCTCAGATACTCGACTTGTTGACGCACCTCGCGCGCGAGCGAGGCAAGACGCTGATCGTCGTCACCCACTCGCCGGACGTCGCGGCTCTCGCCGACCGCACGCTCCGGCTCGCTCACGGGCTCGTCGAGCCGGCGGCGGCGCTTGGGCCCGATGAATCGGGCGAACGGGCTCAGGGGCTGCCATTAGCATGAAGCCCATTTTGCTAAAGACCGTACTGCGGGACCAGGTGCGCCGGCCGTGGCTGACGCTCTTGATGATCCTCAGCGTCGCGCTCGGCGTCGCCGTAGTCGTCTCCGTCGATCTCGCCAATCAGTCGGCGACGCGTGCATTCAAATTGTCCACCGATGCGGTCGTCGGCCGCGCGACGCACCAGATCGTCGGCGATGACAACGGGTTCGACGAAAGTTATTATCGCGACCGAGGTGCTCGATCG
>JAMCRS010000159.1 GCA_023380675.1 Chloroflexota bacterium | reverse complement strand
TGTACGCCGCGCCGCCCACCTCGATGTCTTGGAGCAGCGCTTCTTCGGATAGCTCACGCTCGTACACCTCCGAAAGCGTTTCGTTCGGTCGCAGGAGGAAATACAAGAGCAAGCCGGGAATGTTGAATATCACGACGAGCATCACCGACAGCAATTGCACAAAAATATCACGCGAGCGTTCGCGTACATCACGAAAAGTCCAGACAACCAAACTGAGCCACACCGCGATCAAATACGCGCCGAAAAACGCGGCAATGAGTTGAAGGATCGCGGTTAGTCCGCCAAGGTCCGGCATTAAGTTCTCCTCTGTTAGGATGGCGACCTATTATAGCATCATCTGCGAAATCAGACAAAGGGCAGTAATCAGTGAACAGTTATCAGTATTCAAAAGAAGAATCGCGTCGTCTGAATACTGAATACTTTGGCAATGTCAGATTAGCCCCAGAATCACACAGAAGAAAACAATTTCTGTGGCAAAGAAGAAATGTGACATTGCCGAAATACTGAACACTGAACTTGCGGTTGTTGCGTCTTGCGGGATGTGGTATAATACGCGCGCACGTGACGCGGCGGGCCGTCCTGCCGCCAAGAGAGGGTGACACCATGGATTCGGATTTGATTCCGGTTTCGATCGATAGCATTCGCGTGAGTCTGGTCTCACCGCATCGCATTGTGGTGCTCAAAGACATCGATGAGCGATACCTGCCGATCTGGATCGGTCCCTTTGAAGCCGATGCCATTAGCATCGCGCTGCAAGGGAACCAGGTCGCGCGCCCGCTGACGCACGATTTGCTCAAGACGGTCATTCGCGAAGCGGGCGGCACGCTGTCCCACATCGCCGTCACCGAATTGCGCGACGATACGTTTTACGCGCAGATCGTCATGCAGATGAACAACAAGCGCGTCGAGTTGGACTCGCGTCCCAGCGATGCGATTGCCCTCGCGGTCCGGCTCCAGATTCCCATTTACGTCGCCGAAGATGTGATGGACAAGGCATCGATCCGGCCGAGTCAGAGCACCGAAGGCGCGACGCCGGAGGAGGAAGAGAAGCTGGATGCCTTCCGCGACCTCATCGAAGACCTGGATCTGGACGGACTCGACAAGGGCGGCGATTCGCCCAAGGAAGAATAGCGCGGCAACTTGAGGATTCTCACTTCCGCTCGCTGCGGACACGCTGACATCGGCGGATTGGAATCCTGGTCGTTCTGCCAACTTTCAAGTTGACCCGCGGCTGACCTCGAACCTTCAAACTGATTCCCGGCACTGACCTGTCGGGAATCGTTTTCTCAAATCCACATCTCCGTAACTCGCTGGAATGCTCTACCGATGGACATCCGAACGACCGACGCGCCCGAAAAATCAATGCCGCACAACGGCGAAGCCGAAGAGGCGGTGCTCGGCGCGCTCCTCATCGATCCCGATGCGATCATCAAAGCCGCGCCCATCGTCCGCGCGGAAGATTTCTATTTGGAAAAGCACGCGTGGATTTACGAGGCAGTCATGGCGCTGCACGAGCGCCGCGAGCCAGTCGATTTTCTCACGGTCGTGTCGGAGTTGGAGCGGCGGGGTAAGCTGAACGAGGTGGGCGGCGCGGCGTACATCACCGCGCTGATCAACGCGGTGCCGACCGCGGTGCACGTCGAGCAGTACGCGCAGATCGTCGAGCGGATGTCCACGCTGCGCCGCTTGATCCGCGCGTCGACCGACATTGCCGGCTTGGCGTACGATGGCTCGGAAGAAATCGACGAGGTGATCGACCGCGCGGAGCAGGCGATCTTCGCAGTCGCCGAGCGGCGGATGAGCCGCGACATGGTTCCGATCCGCGTCGCGGTCGATCGCTTTCACGACCACCTCGATTACGTCCAGAAGCATCAGGGCGAAATCCTTGGCGTGGCGACCGGTTTCATCGATCTGGATCGTCTGCTTGGCGGCTTTCAGCCCTCTGACCTCATCATCATCGCCGGGCGTCCGGGTTCCGGCAAAACGTCCTTCGCGCTGTCGCTGATGCAGCACGCGTCGGTCGCCCGCAAGAAACGCGTCGCGCTGTTCAGTCTCGAAATGTCGGCGGAGCAGTTGGTGCAGCGGCTCGTCTCCAGCATGGCGGTGATCGATTCGCAGAATCTGCGCGTTGGCAAAATCAGCGACGATGAGTGGCCCAAACTCGCGAAAGCGACCGGCATCTTGTCCGAGGCATCCATCTTCATCGACGACAGCGCCGCGCTGACGCCGATCGAGATCCGCGCCAAAGCGCGCCGCCTCCAGTCCGAGTACGGCATCGACATGGTCATCATCGACTATTTGCAGTTGATGACGGTGCGCGGTCGGATCGAAAATCGCGTGCAGGAAATTTCGATCATCTCGCGGCAGTTGAAAGAGTTGGCGCGCGAACTGAATGTGCCGGTCGTCGCGCTCTCGCAGCTTTCCCGCGCGGTCGAGTCGCGGCAGGACCATCGTCCGCAACTGGCGGATTTGCGCGAGTCGGGCAGTATCGAACAGGACGCGGACGTGGTCGTTTTCATCTTTCGCGAAAAGACGTACTACCCAACGCTGGAAAAGTGGCAAGCCGCGCATCCGCACAAGGAATACCCGGAAAATATCGCCGAGATCATCGTGGCGAAGCATCGGCACGGACCGACGCGCGATTTGCAGCTTCGCTTTATCGAGGAGCAAGCCAGGTTTGACAATCTGCTCGCTGCGCCGCCGGGCGAGCCGTTGTAGAGAACAGGAGTAATTATGGAAGGAATTCAGTATGTCACTAACGAGAAGGGTCAGAAAGTCGCCGTGATGATTGACCTGCGAAGATATGGCGAACTTTGGGAAGACTTTTACGACGGCGTCACCGCGCGTTTGCGAGCACGCGAACCCAGAGAGACACTGGGCTCGGTCAAGAAGCATCTTCGCAGACAAGGCAAACTGCGTGGGTGATTACGCGATTACTTTTGCGCGTTCGGCTCGCAAAGAATTGGACCGTTTCGACGCACATGTTGTCCATCGCATTTTCCCCAAGATCGAAGCGTTAGCAAAAGAGCCGCGCCCCACCGGTTGCCGCAAGCTGCAGGGCGAGAAAAACTTGTGGAGAATTCGTGTGGGTGACTCTCGCGTGATCTACACCATCGACGATGACGAGCAGCATGTTGATATCGTCGCTGATTTTGCCA
>JAMCRS010000158.1 GCA_023380675.1 Chloroflexota bacterium | reverse complement strand
AGACTATCAACATGCCGGAAAAAATGTCGGCGGTGGTGTGGGATGGGGCGGCCTATCCCGGCTGCCTCTCGCTGCGCGAATGGCCGGTCCCCGAGCCGCCGCCCGGTTGGGTGCTCGTGCGCAACCGGGCGGCCGGAATCTGCGGCTCGGACCTACACCTATTCTTCGACGTGACCCGCCACCTCGTCCCGGAAAAGAACCTGCCCGCCATCCTGGGTCACGAGAACGCCGGGGTGGTGGTGAAACTGGGTGAGGGCGTGACGCGCGTTCGGCCCGGCGATAGGGTGGCGGTGGAGCCGCTGCACGGCTGCCTCCAGTTCGGAAAGAGCTGCCCGCGCTGCCTGACCGGCCAGTATCATCTCTGCGCGTCGGGACTGGCGCACGTCGGCATCCCGGTGGTCCGAATGCTGCCCGGCGGCTGGGGCGAATATTCGATCGTGCACGAGACGCGGGTCGAGCCGATCCCAGACCGTCTCTCATTCGAAGAGGCGGCGCTGACCGACATACTGGCTTGCGGGGTCCACGCCGCCAACCTGGCGGACGCGCGGCCGGGCGAGAGCGCGGTCGTGATCGGCTGCGGCATCATCGGACTGGACTTGATCCAGGTGCTCAAGACACGCGGCGTGACCGACCTGATCGCGATCGCGCGGCACGAATTCCAGGCCGAGTATGCGCGCCGGCTTGGGGCGACCGAGACCGTCACCGCCGCGCCGGGGATCGACCCGGTCCGCGAGGTAATGCGGCTGACGGCCGGCGCGGGAGCCGACCAGGTGTACGAATGCGTGGGGGGCGAAACGGACGGAGTGGACCAGGCGATCGCGATGGCGCGCCCGGGCGGGTTGGTCGCCATGCTCGGAGAGTTCGCCGGCCGTCGACCGATCGACCTGCTGACGATGCTCAACAACGAAGTCCGCATTCTTCCGTCGAACAGTTATGCGACGGCGCCGGGAGGCAAACGCGAGTTCCAGGTCGCGTTGGAGCTGCTGCGAGACGGGAGGGTGATCCATTCAAGCCTCGTCACGCACCGCTTTGCGCCCGAGCAGTTCGGTGAGGCCATCGAGGCGGCTGTTCACAAGGGAAAGCAGGGACTCGTCAAAGGGGTGTTTGTTCGGGAGGGATAGGGGAGGGGATGGAGTTGCGGTTGGCAATTTGCGTGTTTCCACGCACTATCAACCGCCGTTACTCGGCCTTCTACGTCAGCAACGTTGCAAGCATTACGAGCAGAGTCGGCTGCACGGGCGAGGCGGCCGTTCGCGGCGGCGGGGGCGCCTGTTTCGATTTGTCCGTGTACCCGCCGATCATGGGTCTCGCACTGGCATGGCAGTCTCGGACGTAAACCGTTCGATATGCGCCCTGCCCCAGTGCCGTATCTCCTCGACGAGAGGCATCAATGATCGACCATAATCGGTCAGCGAATACTCGACCGGCGCCGGAATCGCGCCCTGCGGTTGTCGACAAACGATACCGTCGTCAACCAGCTCGCGGAGTTGCTGAGTGAGAACCTTTTGCGAGATGCCGGGCATGAGCTGACGAAGCGCAGCAAAGTGCCTCGGCGACTCCGCCAACCAGTACACGATGATCAACTTCCATTTGCCGCCAATGGCCGCCAGCGCGGCCGTCAGTGGACACCCGCTCACCGGGTTTGGCCGCCGGCGGCCTGCACCGTTACCTTCAGGTACCTTCTTTACGAGGCTCATGGCCCGTATTATAGTCCTTCGCGTGAGATTATTCCATAGCGCCTTACGAGGAGGGCGACAATGATAGTCGAGGTCCGAACCTACAAAACCAAGCCAGGACGGCGCGCCGAGTTCATCAAGTTCTTCGAGAGTCGGTCCGTGCCAGCGCTGCGCTCACACGGTATGGTCGTTCTCGGTCCGCTGCTGGACCTTGAGCATCCTGACACATTCGTTTGGCTGCGCAGCTTTCCGTCGCTCGAAGAGCGCGAGCGGATGAAGAGCGCATTCTACGACGGCGATTTGTGGAAGGGCGAACTGGAAGCAATCGCCATGCCGATGCTCGAGAGTTATGAAACTGTACTTTGCGAGACATCCCCCGGTTTTGTGAATGATGGACCGTTGACGGGATCGTGACAACATCGTCGTTACCAAGCCGTCTGAGCGGCGTGCGATGGGCAGGCACGGCCGGATGATTGCGCCATAGCTGGACTTGCCGAATACGGCAAGCGTGTCAGCACGCGCCGCGTGCCACACTCGCTGAATCTCACCCGCGTCGAACTTGTCCGCACAAGATCGCCTCTTCCGATGGACGCGACAATGCGGCCACGACCCCTAGACGCGCTCGGTCAAACAAGACCGCCCGCGCTCTCCCGAGCGACCGGGCGGTCTTGTTAGCAGCGGGGCCAAGACCCGAGATCCAGACTCGGGGGTTTCGCATGGTTGCGACAGCGGTATCCAATTTCCGTCGAGGTTGAACGGGGCCGATATACCGTTTCTGCAATATGAGGTCAAAGGCCGACATAACAACAGGACCGCCCCTCGCTCTTCCGAGCGATCAGGCGGTCTTGTTGGTGGCAGGCCCAGGTTCGAACTGGGGAACGCCGGTTCATGAAGCTCAATCTAAGACCGCTTTTAAGGTCTTCTTGCCGACTTGACGATCGCCGGTGGGGCATGACATCACAGCCTATCTGCTACGCTTGCCCAGTGGTACCAAACACGTCATACAGACGGCCGCACCACTGGGAGTAGGCCGTGCGAATGCCGGCGTGTATATCGAACATGCTCGCTGCCGGGTTGGCTGCGGCCTGGCGCATGTTGTCGGCGGCGGCATTCATGATGCTGGTGGCAAAGTTGATCTTGCTGATGCCGGCCGCAATCGCACCGTGGAACTGTTCGTCGGAGAGTCCCGTACCGCCGTGCATGACGAGCGGTACATTCACCCGCTGGCGGATTTCGGCGACCAGTTCCAGGTCGAGTCGCGGCTCGCCCTTGTACAGCCCGTGAGCATTGCCAAATGCAATTGCCAGGAAATCGACGCCGGTTTCTTCGACAAAGCGACCGGCGCTCTTTGGGTCGGTGAAGCCAATCCGCTTGCCGCCCAGGGATTCGTACTGGTCGCCCATGCCGACGTGCCCCAATTCGGCTTCGACGCCGGCGCCGGCGGCATGCGCAGCCTCCACCACTCGCCGCGTCTGAGCGATATTCTCTTCGAGCGGGAGCTTGGAGCCGTCGAACATGACGTCGGTGAAACCATACGAGAGCATTTGCAGACACTGCTCCACGCTCGCGCCGTGATCGAGCATCAGCGAGACCGGCACGTCGGTCTCTTCTGCGCGGCAGCGGACGTAAGCGGCCAGCGCGCGGCAATTGGGCAGGGCGGCGTAAGGGGAATAGATTCCGATAATCGTCGGGGCGCGCTTGTCGGCCAACGCGTCCATCACGCCTTCCATGCCTTGCATTTCAAACACGTCGTACAGGGGAACCGCATAGCGCTCCCGGCGCGCCTTGGCCAGCTCATTTTTGATCGACACCAGCGTCATCGTTGCACCTCTTCGCCTTGATTCACCTTGATCTCTAACTGGAATTCGCGTTGCTCGCCCGGCTGTAAGAATTGGAGCGTGCCGCGCGCTCGTTCCTGGCTGCGCCCGCCGGCCCGGCAGTTGGCCGGCTCGATCCCCAGCACGTAGGTGCCCTGTCCCATCATCTTCCACTGGACCAGGTTCGGGAGCGCGGCTTTGTCACAGCGAACGCTCAACCCAAGCTTGCGCGGCCGGTTGACCAACTGGATGCCCGCCCAGCCCGTCTTGTCGGCAGGCAGGTCGTGATAAAAGACTTGCTCGGCGTAACCGGACGTTGGTTTCTGAAAGCGCATCCACTCGTTCAGGCCCGGCTCGGCCGCCGCGTCTCGCGGTTCGACCGGGTGCGGCTCGGCCACCAACTCGGCATTCTCATCCAGGAACGGAAATCCCAGGTTGATATGGTAAAGCACCATCAGCGGGGTCGCAGCCGCGCCCAGGTTGTCGACGCGGTCGTGTACGGCGATACGGTTACCGCCCAAGTCGACCGTAATGCGGCGTTTGAGACGCAGGTTCTCGCCAAAGACACGCGCTTGCCGGAGCTCGCCTTCGATCCAGAAAGAACATTCGTCGGCCTGCCAGGCTTGGTCGACGCGCACGCGTTCAGCCGGCAGAAGCGACAAACGCCCGTGCAATCCGAGCGACTCGCCTTCGTCTTCGCCGGCCGCGCCGAGATATGTCAGACCGCAGCCGACCATGAGACCGCCGCCAAAAGTGCGCAGCCAACCATTGCCCTGCGGTTCGTAATACATCGGATGCGCCCAACCGGTCGGCGAGACCCAGGCCAACGGCATGCCCTGGAACGCGGCCGGGCCAATGTCCATCCCGCGGTCGAGGAGCACCGTAAAGCTCAGCCCCGAGCCGGTGCGGACGTCGGCTACGCGCACGCCGCGCTCGACGCCGTCCACCCATTCACCCAATTTGATCCCGGCAATTTGCGACAGGTCGCCTACATAGCCCAGTAATTCGGAACGAGTCCAGGAACGGCCGAACAGATTAGCCATGACAAGACCCTCCTTCGGAGTGGCGAGGGGTGGATGATTCCTCCGCAAGCGTGGCTCTAGGCAACGACATTTCCGATTCTTGCTATGCGGCCAGATCACGCAAGTAGTCGGCCATTAACGCCACAAGCGCTGGTATTTTGCAAAGCGCTCGTCGTAGAGGGCGCGCTTATTCGGGTCGGGCTCAAAAGTCCGGTCCAAATGGACCATGGTCTCGACGCCGGCTTGAAGCGACGGGAAGACGCCGCACCCCACACCGGCCAGGATGGCCGCGCCCAGGGCGCCAGCCTCGTTGATTTTAGGGCGTACGAAGGGTCGCCCCAGAATATCGGCGCTGATCTGAATCCAGGCGTCCGATTTGCTGCCGCCGCCGACGGTACGAAAATCCGCAACCTCGATGCCCGCCCCCGGCATCGTCTCAAAGGCCTCGCGGATGTAGAACGTCATCGACTCGACGAGGCCCTTTAAGATGTCGCCGCGAGCCGTATCCAATCTCAGGCCCGCGAGCACGCCGCAGGAATCGGCGACAAATGCCGGCGGTCCGGTGATCGCAAAATGCGGCAGCGCGATTATCGGGCTCAGCTCCTCGGGCATTTCGGCCAGCAAGGCGGCGTACAGGTCTTGTCCGCTGGATTGCGCTTCCCGGCGTTCTGCGGAGGCAAAGGTATTGCGGAACCATTTGACCAGCGAGCCGCCCTGGTTGTAGAGAAAAGTGACGAACTGCTCCGGCACGGCGTGGTGCTCGATGCTCAAGCCGCGCTCGAGCATGACCGATGCTTCGGGGCGCCGTCCAAAAACCGGCATCAAGCACAAGTAGGTGCCCATGCCGTACATGGCCTGTCCCGGCGCGACCACGCCGCAGCCGACGCCGTTACAGCATTGGTCGTGTCCGCCGCTGACGATGCAGATGCCTGCCGGCAAGCCGAGCTCCTCGGCGATCGCGCCGGCGACCGAACCAATTACCACACCGGAAGGACCCGTTGGGGGCAGTTTTTCCCGGTCCAATTGGGCCAAGTCCAGCAGCTCGTCCGACCAGTCGTGGTGTTCGAGATCGAAGAGGAGGGTGCGGTTCGCGAGAGAATAGTCCACGGTGGCGTCAGCGCCCAACATGTGAGAGACGAAGCCGCTCCAGAGGAGGAAAACCTGGGTTTGCCGGTAAACGTCAGGCTGGTGCTGCTTGATCCATTTGAGCTTGGTCAGCGCATACTGGTTTCCGAGCGTATTGCCGTTGATCTGGTAAAGCCGCTCGTCGCGGAGCCGGCCCCGCAATTCGCCTAGATATTCCTCGCCGCGCACGTCGAAATTCAACAACGCCGGACCCAGGATCTTTCGGTCCGCGGTCACCGGAACACAGGTCTCGCCTAGCGACGAGACACACAAGGCCTTGACCGGATCGCCATTCGAATCCTCAACCGCCTGCCCGATCGT
>JAMCRS010000157.1 GCA_023380675.1 Chloroflexota bacterium | reverse complement strand
GGTGCTACGCGCTGATGGCGACGCAGCAGCCGCTTGCCAGCGACCTGCGTGAGATCATTTCCATCCTCCTCATCAGTATCCGCTGAGAGACCGCGCCCTCCACGAGGTGAGCGCGCGCGCCAGCACGTTGAGCCCCAGGATGAGCGCGATCAGCACGAGCGCGGTCGTCCAGGCCTTGTCGTGCAAATCCTTGTAAGGAGAGATCGCATAGACGTAGATCAGATGTGGGAGCGTGGCGATCGGCTGATTCGGATCGGTGCTCATATACGGATTGCCGAACGAAGTAAAGATCATGGGCGCCGCTTCGCCGGCCACGCGCGCGATCCCCAGCATGATGCCGGTGACCACGCCGTTCATCGCGGCGGGCAGGAGCACCTGCAAGGATGTCTTCCACTGCGGCGCGCCGAGCGCGAGCGCGCCCTCGCGCAGATTCCGCGGCACCAGCTTGAGCATCTCCTCCGTCGTCCGGAGGACGATCGGCGTCATAATGATCGCCAACGCGAACCCGCCCGACAGCGCGGAAAAGTGCTTTTGGGGCAGAACGATCACGGTGTACGCAAAGATGCCCATCACGATCGAGGGAACGCCGGCGAGCACGTCGGTGCCAAAACGCACCGCGACCCCGAGCGGCGAATCGGGATGGTCGGTGACGTAGAACGCGGCGACGATACTGATCGGGATCGCGATCAGGCAGGCGATCCCGACGACGATCGCCGAGCCGGCAAGAGCGTTGGCCACCCCCCCGCCCGCCACGCCGACCGGCCTTTGCACCTGCGTGAAGAAGTCCAGGTTGAGAAACCGGCCGCCTTCGATCGCTACGTAGACGAGAATCCAGATCAACGGACCGATCGCAAACAAGGTCGCGATCCCCGTGAGGGAAAGCATCACGCGATTGGTGATCATGCGCCGGGTATAGTTCGCGCTGTGCGACCGGGCCAGTACGGGCGATGTGCTCATACGCGCGCCTCCGTCGGGACTCGCCGCGCCACCCGCCAAACGAGAAACCGCGCGATGACGTTCAGCACAAGCGTGATCGCGAACAAGACCAGTGCGATCTCGATGAGCGATTGAATGTAAAGATCGTATGTCGCCTCGGTGAACTCGTTCGCAATGATACTCGCCATCGTGTAGCCGGGATGAAGGATGGACGCCGAGAGGTCGAGGTTGTTGCCGATCACCATCGTCACGGCGATCGTTTCGCCGAGCGCGCGGCCCAACCCGAGGATCACGGCCCCCAGAATGCCGGATAGTCCGTAGGGTATGAGCACCTGCCCGATCGTCTCCCACTGCGTCGCGCCGAGCGCGAGTGACGCCTCCCGCTGCGCGCGGGGGATCGCCATGAACACGTCACGGCTGACCGAGCTGATGGTAGGAAGGATCATGATCGCGAGGATAAGAGAGGCCGCGAACCGGCTCGGACCGAAGACGGGCCCGTCGAATAGCGGGATAAAGCCTAGACTGTTGTTCAAGAGTTTGGCAGTCGGTTGGACGAATACCGGGACGAAGACGAAGAGCCCCCATAGGCCATAGACCACGCTGGGCACAGCAGCCAATAGCTCGACAAGAAACCCGAGCGGCTGGCGCAGCCAGTCCGGCGCGAGCTCCGCCAGAAAAATGGCGATGCCGAGACCGACCGGCAGTGCGAGGACGAGCGCGAGGAACGACGTCTGCAGGGTGCCGTAGATGAACGGCAGGGCCCCAAAGACCTGTGTGACCGGGTCCCAGTCGACGCCCGTGAGAAAGTCCAGACCGAACTGGGCCCGCGGCAGCGCCGAGTTTTGCCAGAGCTCAAAGCCGATCGCGATCGTCGCCGCGAGGACCGAGAGCGAAGCCAGAACGGTCAGAGCATTGAACGGAATGTCGCCGTGCCGGATAAACCGTGTCCACCGCGCCGAGGGCGCAGTCGACTGAATCTGTCGTGCACCGGGAATCACTGTCATGGCGCCCTTTTCGATACCTGTAGACGCGCTGAATGGGAGCGTTCGTTTGCGCCCCCATTCAGCTTCGTCGACGCTGCTTAGAGCGGTTTGCCGTTGCAGGTGATTTGGCCGAGCTTGGTCAGAACTTGGGATTTCACTGCGTCAGGCAGCGGCACGTACAGCAGATCGTTGGCAAATTTCGTTCCGTCGCCGTACGCCCACTTGACGAAGTTTATCACCTTTTGCGCCTTTGCGCAATCAGTTTGATCCATGTAAAGCAGCAAGTAGGTGTAGGTCGCAATGGGCCACGAATCCTTGCCCGGCGCATTTGCGATCGAAAGCGCCAGCTTGTCGCCCATGTTGGTGCCGAAATCAGCCATGGCGTTCTGTACCGCGGCCTGGGTCGCAAGCGGGTAGTTGCCGGCTGCGTTTTGCACCGTGCCGTACGCCAGCTTGTTCTGAATGGCGTAAGCCAGCTCGACGTAACCCAACGCGCCGTCGTTCTGCGCCACCACGCCGGAGACGCCGTCATTTCCCTTCCCTCCCAGGCCGGAAGGCCATTTGACCGATGTCGCATTTCCTACCTGGCTCTTCCACTCGGGACTGATCTTGGACAAATAGTCGGTAAAGGCAAATGTCGTGCCGGAGCCGTCCGACCGGTGGACGAGCAGAATGTCCTTGGCGGGCAGCTTGAGGTCCGGATTCGCCTGCGTGAGTACGGGATCATTCCATTTCGTGATCTTGCCGAGATAGATATTGGCCAGCGAGGTCGCCGGGAACTTGATCGTGGCCGTGATCGGCTTGCCTGCGTCGTCCGTCAGATTGTAGCTGGGAACAATGCCGCCGGCAACGGCGGGGAACATGTGTAGGCCCGGCGCGGCCTGGAGCTGGGCGTCCGTCAGGATCGCGTCGCTCGCGCCAAAATCGACCGTCTTGGCGGTGATCTGGGCGATCCCGCCGCCCGAGCCGATCGCCTGGTAATTGAACTTGACGGAGGGATCGACGAACGCGTACTCGTAGAACCAGCGCGAGTAGAGGGGATACGGGAAGGTGGCGCCGGCGCCGTTGATCGTCACTGCCGAGCCCTGCGGAGCGCTGGTGGCTTGAGCGCCCGGAGTCGGCGTGATGACCTTTTCGACCACGACGGTCTGCGGGACGGCCACGGTTTGCGGGACGGCTACCGTCTGCACGACCGGCGCGCTGGTCGGCTGTGGTGCCGCTGTCGGAGCGGCGCATCCGCCGACGAAGATCGCGACCGCCAGCACAGTGCCAACGACGAAGGCGGTTTTGAGCTTGAACATGTTTACTTCTCCTCCTAAGAGATATGAATTTTGGTCTGCGACCAATTCGAGCTATCGAACGCGTTGATCGACGATACGTGCAAGCATCGGGCGACAAACCCCGGCGGCGCCTGATCCAGCTGGGACGTGGGTCCGTGCGCGCAGGCCAAGGCTAATTCCAGACTTCGCGCAAGCGCCGGGGTAGGAAAATATTCCAATCGAGCCAGCCGGTCGCCGTCTCTGTGCGCGTGACCTCCGCGACCAACTGCTCCGTACTGCGGCAGATCTCGTCACGCAATTTGCGGACCTCGTCGATCGGCTTGCCGGTCGAGTCCTCAAAGTCCCAGACGCGTACTCCGCGGTGAACGCGGGGATAGATGCCGCTGCCCATAAACACGACCACGTCGGCCTGGTCCAGCATCCGTTGGCTGACCGGCTTGGGCCATTTCTTGCTGATGTCGACGCCGAGCTCCTGCATGACCTGGACTGCCCGCACGCCGGTTCGCTCCGCCGGGAGTGTTCCGCACGAACGCGCGCGCGCCTGCCGGCCCGCCAAGTGATTGAACCACGCCTCGGCGATTTGACTCCGGTGCGCGTTGCGGACGTCTACGAACAGCACGCGTTTCATGACTTTGCCTCCTTAGGTTCGTAATGGAACGTCAAGCGGCGCTGAACGTATAGACACTGAGGGCAGACGTAGCGACGCCAGCCCAGATGCAGCTTCCAATGGGTTATCGTCTCGACGTTCCCGGATTCCATTCGCGCGCTGCAAATTGGGCAGTGCGGTGTGAACAAGCCTGGAGCGATGCGGACCAGTACCACAAAATATAGGGCCAAGGCGACCACGAGTACCCAATCCATAGTATGCATGTCTCTCCACGTCGATCGCGCACGTCCCGATTGTCATTTCGCCGTGCGCGACTATCCTGATGTTAGCGTAGGTGTGTTAAGCAAACAGCCAGGTACGACAAACTCACTGTAAAGGTTGTGTAATGACTTGTTAACACTAGGGTCCGCAATCGTTTTGATTCTTCACTCTATCGTGCTATAATCTGCACCCGGTGTCCGTCGGCGTGCCGATTCCAATCTATTCTTACGCGGCGCGAGCGGGTCGCTCGTGTCGCTTCATAATCCTGATCGGCAAGGAGCAGCATGGACAAGATCAAATCAGATTTCACTACTTTAACGTTGACCCTGATCCCCGTCGCGATCGTGATCAACGTCGTCGTCGGACAGATCGTGCAGAACGTGATCAAGCTTCCGATCTATCTCGATTCGATCGGCACCGTGCTCGTCGCCGTATTGGCCGGACCCCTTGCCGGCGCTCTCACCGGCGCGCTTTCGAATATTATCTGGGGCATCGTGTTCAATTCTCCGCAGTCGATGCCGTTTGCGATCACCGCGTTTTTCATCGGTCTCGTCGCCGGTCTCTTGGCCCGCCTCGGCTGGTTCAGACGGGAGCTGCCGCCAGCCCAGGGAGTCGTCTCCGTGGCCGTCGGCGGAGTGTTGACCGGCATTGTCGCGGCCGTCGTCTCCGCGCCGATTTCCGCCTTTGTGTTCGGCGGTGTCATGGGCAGCGGGACCGATCTCTTGGTCGCTCTGTTCCAGGCGAGCGGCGCCAACATCTTGCAGGCGACCCTTGGTCAAGGGCTCGTCTCCGATCCGTTGGATAAACTCGTTTCCTTTGTCGTCGTTTGGCTGATCTTGCGCGGGCTCTCCTCGCGTTACCTCGTGCGGTTTCCGCGGGCGTCGAATGTGATCGTGGAGAGGCCGTGAGCCGCAGTTTCTACCTGACCCGCCCGAGCGGACTGCACGCGCTGCACCCGCTCACCAAGCTGGTCGGCGCGTTTTCGCTCGTCCTCGCCGGATTCCTGGCGCGATGGCCGCATCTGCCCATCGCGCTATTCTTGTTCGTCGTTCTGCCGATCGCGCTCGTACAGGGCTTGTTCTATCCCGGGGCGAGCCACGTGTTGCTAGCCGCAGGCCCGCTGTCATTCAAGCAGGAGGGTCTCGTCTTCGCCTACGTAACGGCCGGCAAGATCCTGCTTCTTGCCGGCGCCGGCCTCCTCCTTCTCTTTTCCACCCAACCTTCGGACCTGACCTTTTCCCTGCAAGAGCGCGGCATGCCGAACGCGCTCGCCTACATCGTGGTCGCCGCGATTCAGCTGCTGCCGCAGATGCAGGCGCGCGCCGCCGCGATCGTCGACGCGCAGCGGTCGCGCGGGCTCGAAACTGAAGGCACGCTCGTCCGCCGCGCGAGCGCCGTCTTTCCCCTCCTGGCGCCGCTCGTCTTCGGCGCGCTCGCGGACGTGGACGAGCGCGCGATGGCGCTCGAAGCGCGTGCGTTTTCGTCCGGCCGCGTCAAGACGAGCTATAAGGAGCTGGTGGACACCCGCGCGCAAGCCGTCGCGCGCTGGCTCATGCTTGCGGTCGCGCTTGCCGCGAGCCTGTTCGAGCGGGTCGCCTGACGCCGTGCGCGTAAAGGCGGCGTGTTGACGCGGCGACTCCCCGGGGCGGACTGACGTGATTCGACTCGAGCGCGTCACCTACACTTATCCGCAGTCGTCCAGCCCGGCGCTCCGCGACGTCGATCTCCAGGTGGACGCCGGGACGTTCCTCGCGGTCGTCGGTGCGAGCGGCGCCGGCAAGTCGACGCTCTGCGCCGCGCTCGCCGGTTTTGTGCCTCACCACTTTCGCGGCTCCCTGCGCGGCCGGGTCATCGTCGACGGCCTCGATACCTCCTCCACAC
>JAMCRS010000156.1 GCA_023380675.1 Chloroflexota bacterium | reverse complement strand
GGCGTGGTACCACTGGTCACGGGGGTCGTGTCCCGTCGGATCCGTATTCCGCACCGGGTTGTTGCGGACGTAAGTGTAACGGTTGAGCGACTGCGGGTCGTACAGGTCCGGGATGAGCGTGTCCGGCTGGGTGAAGCGGCCGATCGCCGGATCGTAGTATCTTGCGACATAGTACATCAGCCCGGCATCGGAGTCAAAGCGCTGCCCCGTGAATCCGAAATCGGTCGGCACGTTGCCCGTTGTGGTGCGCACGCCTCCGAAGGCAAAATACGTCTGGGAGCTCGCGACCGCACCGCTCGTGACGCTCGTGCTACCCAGATTGTCCCCGTGCAGATAGGTGACGCCCTGGGCGTTCCGCATCGCGACGCGCTGCGCGCCGAAGTAATAGTACTTGGTAGTGCTGCTTCCGGTCACTTCGAAGTAGTTGCCGACGTAGAACGTGGTCGTCGTAGTCCCGCCTGCCGTGACCGCCTTTTTCACCCGGTTGCCGGCGCCGTCGTAAGCATAGTCGGAGATCACTCCACTCGAGTTGACCTGCGTCAGGCGGTTCTCGCTGTCATAGGTCAGGCTATCCCCGGCGTGATCTGTCATATTCCCGTTCGCGTCGTAGGAATAGTTCTGCCCGCCAACGGCAGTTGCAGCGTGTTTGTGCGCCGGGTCTCCGTAGGTATAGTTTTTCTGCGTACCGTTATCCGTGCGCTGGGTGATGTTGCCGACCGCGTCGTACTCCCAGGTCTGGGTATAAAGCCCCGCGATCGACGCGCTCGTGAGCCGATCGAGCTCGTCGTACTCATAGGTAGTCGATTCGTTCCGCACGCCATCCGTAAGCCCCGTAACGTTTCCGACCGCATCGTACGCATACGTCAGGTCCTGGATGGCCTCCGTCCCGCCAGTCGTCTGCAACCTCGTCAACCGGAGGTTCTGAGAGTTGTAGGCATAGGTCGTCGCCGTGCCGTCTCCAAAGTTGAGCGAAAGCAATTGGCCGGCCGCGTTGTACTCAGAGCCGCTGATGTAACCGCCCAGTGTCTCCAGCAGTCCTTGGTCGTCGTATTGCATCGGGACGTGCTCGCCGTCCGGGTAAGTCATCTCCAGCGTCCGGCCCATTGCGTCGTACGTCCAGTGTGTCTCATAGGCGGCTGGCGCGCCGGAGATCGTATCGGTCTCGCTCGTCATCCTACCCTGGAGGTCGTACGTCCAATTCGTCGAAGCGACGTCACGCTTCGTCTCGCCGGTCCGATGACCCACTTGGTGCGTGCCCTCGTCGTACCTGTTCGTCACGGAATACGTTCCGCTGGCGCCCGGGCACGCGGATGCACTCGTCTGATAGTTCTTGCCGACGAGCCGGTTGAGTGCATCGTAGTAGAGGCACGTGCGCTGTTCCTTCTGGTCGGTTTGTTGGATCAGGTTGCCGGCAGGGTCGTAGCCGTACGACCAGACCCCCAGGTCGGGGTCGCTCATTCCGATCTTACGTCCCAGCGTGTCGTAAGAGAATGTTATCGCCGAATTTAGCGTGTCAGTTACGACCGAAAGTCGGTCGAGGGGATCGTAATCATACTCGGTCGTGAACGTTTGGCCCCCCTTGAATTCCTCGACCGCGATCGTCCGCCCATACGCGTCGAGCGTCGCGCGCTTTTGATGCCCGCTGGCGTCCGTCGTCGTCGTCGTCCATTGGTTGAACTGGGCGGTTTGGAAAGTCCGGTCGGGATTGACCGTCTTGATCTCACGGCTGATCGCATCGTACTGGTGCTCCGTGTACGGCTGCAGCCAGTCCGCGTCGACGTATGTCCCTCCCTGCGCCGGGCCCGGCGTCGGCGTTGGAGTCGGTCCTCCCGCGCCTCCAAACAGCTCAGGCAAAAACGCGCGATAGCCGTAGACCGGATTCCCTTGAGCAGATAGGTCGTATGGATTGGACGTTCGTGCGAGCCGGCCGAGTGCGTCGTACTGTGTGTTGGTCAGGATGATCGAGCCGTGAGCGCTCGTGGTCTGCTGCTGGATTACGCGCCCCAGACCGTCGTAGAACCACCAGGCCTCCTGGTATTCTGGGTCGGCCGAGCCGCCGGCGTCGCGTCGCACTTGCACGTGAACCATTGACCGCGGATTCCCCAAGGTGTAGTCATATAACGCCGTTGCAGCATGGCCCTGCTCCAGCGGCGCCGTCACCGATGTCGGCCTTCCAAAGACGTCGTATTCGTACGAGGTCGTCGCTTGATTCGGGTCTGTCGTCGCTGCCACCTTCCCCAGGCGATAGTCGTAACCGCTCCCGGTCTGCTGGCCCAACGCGTTTGTTACGGTTGTTACAAACGTGTGATAACTGGAGTCGTAATCGTATTGGACGGTGTGACTGATAGCGTCCGTGACAGACGTAAGGTTGCCGTAGGAGTCATAACCGTTTTGAGTCTGTGGGAAAAAGTTGGTCGGCGTCCCCACGTCAGCGGAGACGTCGACGCGTGTGAGGTCGCCGCGGAAAGGCGGGCTGGCATAGCTCGCGTTGTGATCGTAGAAATTGCGGGTCTCCGAGACGGTAGTGCCATTTTCGTCGACGACCTTTGTCGAACCGGCCTTGTTCAAGACCCACGCGGCGGGATCGGTGTTGGGGTTGAATGTGCTTATGGTCTTGCGATAAGCCGACGGCGCATCGCCATTCTCGAACTCGTCGGTCTCGATCAAGTTCCCATAATCATCGTAGGCATGTGTGGTCTTTGTGTCTTTGTACGATTGCTGGCCGTCGTGGGTCTCTTTGATCGTCTGTGTCAAATAGACGAAATTCGACGACTCGCCGGTGAGGTACCTGTTCTGGATCTTCCAATACTGCACGCCGGTCTCGCCGCCGGCGAGGACGGCGATCTCGGCTTTGCCGTCGCCGTCGTAGTCACCCGGGACCGCGATCCCAGCGTCGAACGGGTAATGGATGATCTGCGTGTAGTTGGAAGTCGAGGTCAGGATGTCCCAATGGTTCTGCCAAAGGGTCGCTGGGTCGATCTTGCCGTCCCCATCGTAGTCGGCCGGCGGGAGAGCCGAACCTAACCCGAGGGAGTAGGTGGTCGTAATGCCATAACTGGGGTATGGACTGTGAATCTCAAAGACGCCGTCGCCCCGAAAGACCGTTACGTCCGCCTTACCGTCTCCAACGTAGTTGCCCGGGACCAAAGTCCCCGGGCTGGTATGAACAGTGATGTACTCGGTGTATCCGGAGGACGATTTCAACAGGTGCCAGTCGTTCTGGAACCGGGTGGTCGGGTCGGCCTTGCCGTCGCCGTCGTAGTCAGCCGGCTGGACGGGGCCGCCGTTTGCAAACGAATGGGTCTCGACGACGCCGTAGGTAGGGTAGGGCGAGCGGATTTCCCAGACGCCATCATCGCGAAAGACGGCCACCTCGTCCTTACCGTCCCCGTTGTAGTCCGCCGGCTCCCCGGTTCCCCAACTGGGCTGCACCGTCACTGTCTGCGTGTAGCTTGTGCTGGAAGGATAAATATGCCAGTAGTTCTGCCATTGGAGCGCGAGGTCCGTCTTTCCGTCTCCGTCGTAGTCGGCTGGCAGCGGACCCCCCAGGCCAAGTCTATAGCCCTCCTTGGGGAAACCGGCCACGGCCGGGACGATGGTGCGCTGAGCGTAATTGTTCGTGACCACGGTCATTGGATTACCATCCCGGTCGAGTTGTTCCACTCGCTCCGCGCGTCCGGCCATGACGTCGTCCTGGAGAAAAGTCGTTGCAGTCTTGGCGCCAGTCGGGTCCGTCACCGTCACTTTCGAGTGGCCGCGGGATTGCGAGCCGGCCGGAGCTCGGGGGTTTCCGGTCTGAGCGGCAGCCGAATGCGCCGCGTCGTTGACCGCCGCGCCCTCGTAGGCGTAGGACCAGGTCGCCGCCGGGCTCACGCCGTCGTTCGTCGTCTTGGTGACGACACGATGGAATGTCTTGGTCCCAAGCGTAACCGAATCGTACGCAAAACTGACGCTGCCGCCTATCCCATTGCCGGCTTGCGCCAGCAGGTTGCTCGAATTGTAAGTCAAAGTGTACGCGGGAAGCGCGGTCTGGCCGTCAGTGCCGTAATGCGTGATTTGCTTCAACGCCAGCCGTCCGTACGCGCCGCTCCCGTCGTCGTGCACGTTCCAAACGCCGGGAAAGAGTGAATAGTCATATTGAAAGGAGTACTTTCGCACGAGCTGCATCGAACCGTCTGCGGTCGTGGAGACATCCACGCGTTCGAGCTTCTTCGTCTGGTACGGCGCGGCCCCGCACTGGTTGTTGGGGTAGATCACGTTGTAATCGGTTCGATCCGTGTAGGTTAACGTGATCTCCGTCAGGCCGCCGTTGTACTGGATCGTCTGAGGATAGATCGCGTTGTCGCGGGTGGGGTGGTACTGGTCGCCGCAGACCGTGGTGTTGGTATCATGCCAGTACTCATACGTGATGACGTTTGAGTGGACGTCGGTCACTTGCGTCAGCCACCATGCGTACGCCTCCGTCTTTAGGCGCACGGGATGATTGTCCAGCCGCGCCTGCACCGCGCGGCTGTTATCCGACCATCCGTACTCGTAGCGGGTCCCATTGTTCGTGACCACCAGCCATTTATCGCCGCTCTGGTCGTAGCTTATGCGCCAGAATTGCTCGTTCGTGGTGTGGTAAATGCCTGCGGCGTTAGGGTCGGGCACGAGGTCATAGCCGGCGCCGTTCATAACCAGGCTGAACGCGTCGTCGTCCGATTCCCACGTGTCCCGGGTATCTCGCGCGATATAGCTGCCGCTGAACTGCCACCCTGTGCCTACAAAGGATGCCTGTGAGCTCCCGTCCATACCGTCGACGCTCTGGCTCGAGTACGAGAGTGTCAGTACGGGCTGCAGCCCGCCCCGGCCAGCGGGGACCTCCATGCTGTAGCTGGCGCCGGCGGAGCCGGTGAAAGCGTCGGTTTGAAAGCTCTCCATGCTGGGCAAGTACGTCTGGATGTCGGGCGCTTCGCCGAGCCCATAGTCCGTGAAATGGTTCGTCTCGGCGATAACCTGGTGCGACTTTTGGTCGACGATGCTCGGGACCGGCACCCAGCGTTTCTTCTGAGCGTCCCAGTAAACGACGGTCAGATCTTTTTGGTCCCATTTGCCGATCGTCTTGAGATCGTAACGGAAGGAGATGCGAATCGGCTTTGCAAATTGCTTTACCTCTTGCTTCAGATTGCTGCGGTCGAACGCGCGGATCGTAAACCGATAGAGGACCTGCTGGCGCCGGAGGTCCTCTTTCGCGAAATCGACCGTCGGCTGATCGAAACGGATCCGGTGGAACCTCGAGAACACCCCTTTCGGGAAACGGACTGTAACCGTACCATCCGCCAGGTCGATTTCCTGGTCTTGGGATGAGTCGATGTCGGCAAAGCCGCCCAACTCCACCGTGATGATGCCTGTGCTGGTGATCGCAGCCGTCGGTGTCACCGTCGGCGTCGCCGTGACTGTCGCGGTCGCAGTGATCGTCGGCGTTTCCGTGATGGTCGCGGTCGCTGTGATGGTTGGTGTTTCGGTGATTGTTTTGGTGAGTGTCGCAGTCGCGGTGATGGTCGGCGCGGCCGTTTCGGATTCGGTCGGAACGAACGTTGGGGTGAGAGTGATAGCGGATACCGTCGGCGTCTCCGTGGGGGTCGGCGACGGTTCGCGAGCCGCGGTCGGCGTGTCGGTCGGAAAACGCGTTTTGGGTGGGGGAGGGATCTGGGTCGTCGTCGCGGTCGCTTCCGGCGTGTCCGTCGGCGGTGACGTAGGCGCCGCACTCGGGACCTCGGTCGCGGTCGGCGGCTCGGTCGGAACCGTGGTCTCGGTATCGGTGACCGGTTCCGCTGCCTGAGGTGAAAAGGCATCGTGCCGGCCTGAGGGTAAGCTCGCGCCAATCCCTGTACGAGCCTGCGCACTCAGACTGTCCTGGCTCGAGCCGATTGCACTCCCGCGCGCAGATACATCGTCCGCATTCGCGCCCGCGGTCAAGCCAACGCTGAGCGTCGCGAGAAGTACGAATAGAACTGCAAACCGTATTGCCGCGCTGCGCTTCATCGTCTCCTCCCTGAGAATGGAATCACGACGAATACGAACATTGCAGGTAATACATGTCAGCCAAAACAAAAAACCTGCCGTCGGCGCACACGCGCCAAGCGACAGGTCTCATACCCGTCAGTTCTACGCGGCGGCGCCATGCCGTCGCTTTGAACTGGCACAACTCTCTTGACCAGGCTGGAGGCCCTTTGCGATTTTTCAGGTCATCGCAACCTATTGTATCACAGAGGTAATGACGAAATACTCACGAAACTACTCACGAAACCCCTCAGGCGGGTTAAGTTATTTTAACTCTGACCAGAATAGTACCAAACCTCAACCGCGAGCCATCAACTTATGTATACGTATGCTACCTATGCTGCCGCGAACATGTGCAACCTTGGATGTGCCCGTCGCCCCAGCCGGCCGACTTGACGAATGCGCCGCCTTGAAGCACAATGACCAAAACGATCGACGCAGCCTCAACTGGGAGAACAGCATGGCCGAGCCCTACCTGCATCGTGAATTCCACGTTTCCCGCGTCGCCCGCGATCGCTATCGGTTTGACGAAACGCTGTTCGCGCTCAACGGCAACGTCGTCCTTGCGAATTTCCGCGCCGCACGCCAGTTCGCGCAGAAAATGAACGCGCGGCGTGACCTCGCGCTCCACCCGGAACGGACCGTCCGCGCTGGCCAGCTCAACGCCATGGGCTTGATCGACGAGGTCCTCCACCTCGTCGTCAAGCACTACCAGGAACAGCGCAATCCGGCGGCGATTCGGCGCGCGGTCGACTGGCTCGACGCGCACCTGGGAGAGGAAGGTGTGCAGGCCGCGCTCGCCAGCTTTGCCGAGCAATTCCCGCCAATCGACGTCTATCGCGGTCGTCTCTCCCTTAACGACTACCTTCAGGGCCAGACCACCGGGACGCCCAATCGCGAGATTGTCCTGGAAGAAATGCTCATGCTCTGGCTCGCCAACGTCAACCCGGCTTTTTCTCCCTTCGGCGAGTTGTTCGACGACGCCGAGCTCGAAAAGACGACGATCTACCTCCACATCGCCGCAGAGCTCCACCGGTTCTTCGATACCCAGCCGCGTTTTGGGCCGGATCACGAAAATCTGATCGACATGCTTCGCGCGCCGGCGCGGGCGTCCCCGGATTCCCTCGCCGGTCAGCTTCGATTCATTCTCACCCGCTGGAGCGCTCTCTTGGGCGAGCATCTGACCCGGCTTCTCAGCAGCCTCGATTTCATCAAAGAGGAAGAGCGGATGGCCGCGTTCGTCGGCATCGGCGGCCCCCCGAACGTGCCGGTCCCGACCTTCTGCTACGCCGGCGTCGAGTTCGAGCCCGAACGTTTCAGCCCCGATCTCGACTGGATGCCCAACCTCGTGCTGATCGCCAAGAACGCCTACGTGTGGCTCGATCAACTATCGAAAAAACACCAGCGCGCGATCACGCGTCTGGACCAGATTCCGGACGATGAGCTCGACCAGCTCGCGCGCTGGGGTTTCACCGGCCTGTGGCTGATCGGCGTGTGGCAGCGCAGCCAAGCCTCCCGCCGCATCAAGCAGATGATGGGCAACCCGGACGCCGTCGCGTCGGCGTATTCACTCTTCGAATACGGCCTGGCCGATGCACTCGGCGGCGACGCGGCGCTGCAAGACCTCAAAGCGCGCGCCGCGTCCCGAGGTATTCGCCTCGCCAGCGACATGGTCCCGAATCACATGGGCATCGATTCGCGCTGGGTGATCGAACACCCCGACTGGTTCATCTCGCTCGACTACAGCCCGTTTCCTTCGTACACCTTCGACGGCCCTGATCTGTCCTGGGATTCGCGCGTCGGCGTGTTCCTCGAAGACCATTATTACACGCACACCGACGCCGCTGTCGTCTTCAAGCGCCTCGACCGTTGGACTGGCGCCGCGCAATTCATCTACCACGGCAACGATGGAACGAGCATGCCGTGGAACGACACGGCGCAGCTGAACTATGTCAAGCCCGACGTGCGCGAGGCGGTGATCCAGACTATCCTCCACGTGGCCCGGCAATTCCCGATCATCCGCTTCGACGCCGCGATGACCCTGGCGAAGAAACACCTGCAGCGACTGTGGTTTCCAGAGCCCGGCACCGGCGGCGCTATTCCCTCGCGCGCGGAGTTCGGCATGACGCGCGAACAGCTCGATGCCCTGGTGCCGCAAGAGTTCTGGCGCGAGGTCGTCGACCGCGTGGCGCTGGAGGCGCCGGACACGCTCTTGCTTGCGGAAGCGTTCTGGCTCATGGAGGGATATTTCGTCCGGACGCTCGGGATGCACCGGGTCTACAACAGCGCGTTCATGAACATGCTGCGCGACGAAAAGAATTCCGAGTATCGCCAGGTGATGAAGAACACGCTCGAGTTCGACCCGGAGATTCTCAAACGCTATGTGAATTTCATGAACAACCCGGACGAAAAGACCGCCGTCGAGCAGTTCGGCAAGGGGGACAAGTATTTCGGGATCGCCACGCTCATGGCGACGCTCCCGGGACTCCCCATGTTCGGTCACGGCCAGATCGAGGGCTATGCCGAGAAATACGGGATGGAATACCCGCGCGCGTACTGGGACGAGCAGCCCGATCCGGGCTTGATCGCGACACACGACAGCGCGATCTTCCCCCTCCTCCGCCGACGATACCTGTTCGCCGGCGTCGGCGATTTTCTCCTCTACGACCTCTACACCGACGGCCGCGTGAACGAGGACGTGTTCGTCTACTCGAATCGCGCCGGCGGGGAACGCGCGCTGGTTGCCTACCACAACAAGTTCGGCACCGCGCGCGGCTGGATTCGCACGTCAGCGGCGTACGCGGTCAAGAACGGTGCCGGCGCCGACAAGCGGCTGGCCCAGAAAAGTCTGGGCGAAGGACTGGGGCTGACTCCGGACCCAAAGTGCTTTTGCATTTTTCGGGACCAGGTCAGCGGCCTCGAGTTCCTGCGCAATTCCGGTGACCTGTGTGAGCGCGGCCTCTATCTCGAGTTGAATGCCTACGAGCGCAACGTCTTCCTCGATTGGCGCGAGGTCCGCGACGACGGCGGTCTCTACGCCCGACTCGTAGCGAGCCTGAATGGACGCGGCGTCCCCAGCGTCGACGGAGCGCTGCGCGAGCTCGCGCTCCAGCCGGTCCTGGCTCCTTTCCGCGAAGTGGCAAATGCCGGTTGGTTTCGCTGGGCGCTCGATCGACGTGTCGGCAGTCCGAAGGACGAGGTCGATCCCGAGGTGCTCGATCAGGCCGAGCGCAAAATGCTCGCTCTCTTGAACGGCGCCAAAGGATTCGCCGGTGGGACCGGCGACCCGGCCGCCGTAGCGGCTCAGGTGCGCCGCCAGCTCCATGCCCTGCTTCAGCTTCCGGTGGTCGGCGCCCGCTTTTCGTCCAGATCAAAGTCGAACGACGCGGCGCTTGCTTATATCGCCGCATCGTTCGGGCCGTCTGACGCGGCGCAGGCCGACATTTCGTTCTGGGGTACCTTGCTTGGCTGGGTGTGTGTCCGCTCGCTCGGTCAGGTCGTTGGTCCGGGAGACCGGCACGAGCAGAGCCGCGCGTGGATGGACGAGTGGATGCTGGGCAGCGTGATCGGGGAGACGCTTCGTTCGCTCGGATTGGACGAGCCCGCCGCCTGGTCCGCGGTGACGGCGGTCCAGGTCCTTTTGGAGCACCCGCAGGTGCTTGCCGCCCTGAAGGTAGTCGTTAAGGGA
>JAMCRS010000155.1 GCA_023380675.1 Chloroflexota bacterium | reverse complement strand
GCGCTTTGGGGGCAAGGCAAGAGCAACAAGGAGATCGCCTCGGAACTCACGATTAGCGAAAAGACAGTCAAGTTCCACGTGAGCAGCGTGCTGAGCAAATTGGAGCTGGCCGACCGGACTCTGGCTGCCTTGTTCGCGGTCAGGCACCACGTGACCTAGTATTTCGTCGTCGCCCTTGTCCTGGCCGCACGTCCAATTCAGAGCTCGACCGTAGACCAGTCCGGAGACTGGTCTTTTTCATTGGCTGCAACAAGCGCGTTCGCTCATGTGAATATGAAAGCGGCGTGATACCCTGTGAGTGGTCAAAGGAGGTGAGCAAGTGGTCAGGGATCCTGTTTGCGGAATGGAGATCGATGATCGAGCCGTATTTGCAGCGCGCCGCGTGAACGGAAGGCGGTATTCATTTTGCTCGCCGGGCTGCGTGGATCAATTCGATCACAACCCGAGCCAATACGTTCATGCGAATGCAGCCGGCAAGCCGATCGTCGGATCCGCCACGACCGGCGTCAACCCGAGTCTGGCAGGTCCCGTCCGAGTCGAGCTGCCGATCGTCAACCTGGACTGCGCGACGTGCGCGTTGACGACCGAACGGGTGCTCGGCGGCATGGAAGGAGTACAGAAGGCAAACGTCAATTGCGCGACCGGCAAGGCGCATGTCACCTATGACCCGGCGCGAGTCTCGCTTACGGATATGGAGCGCGCGGTCAAGCAAGCCGGCTATGCCGTCGGCGGGGCGAGGACGCAGATCGGAATCCAGGATCTGCGCTGCGCTTCTTGCGTCACATTCATCGAAGAGAGTCTCAAGGCCACTCCCGGCGTGCTCAAGGCCAGCGTCAACCTCGCCGCGCAGAGAGCGGACGTCGAATACCTTCCGGGCGTGACGACACTAGCCGATCTTCATCGCGTCGTGGAATCCGCGGGCTACAAGACGGTTGAACCGACAAAAGGCGCGCCGGCAGAGGACGCGGAGCGCGCCGCACGGCAGGCGGAATACCTCAACCTGCGCAACCGGTTTGTCTTCGCCACCCTACTCTCGGCGGCGATTCTCGTACTCACTTACGCTGAATTCATTCCGGTGCTGAAAGGCATACCGACTCAGATCAACTGGTTCATCCTTTTCGTGCTGACGACGCCCGTCCTCTTCTGGGCGGGCAGCCGCTTTTTCGTAGGCGCTTGGAGCGCGTTCCGCCACCACGCCGCCGACATGAACACGCTGATCGCGCTCGGCACGGGCGCGGCTTATCTCTACTCCGCGGTGGCTACCTTCCTCCCCGGCGTACTGCCCGAAGCGCTGCGCGACGTCTACTTTGACACCACCGCGATCATCGTCGCCTTGATCCTACTCGGCCAGATGCTCGAAGCGCGGGCCAAGGGCCAAACCAACGAGGCGATCCGCAAGCTGATGGGTCTGCAAGCCAAGACGGCGCGCGTTGTCCGCGACGGCCAGGATGTAGACATTCCGGTCGAAGAGGTGCTGGTGGGCGACGTGGTGATCGTGCGCCCCGGCGAGCAGATCCCGGTCGACGGCGTCGTGAACGAAGGCAGCTCGACCGTCGACGAAAGCATGATTACGGGCGAGTCGCTGCCGGTGAGCAAAAAGTCTGGCGACGAAGTGATCGGAGCGACCTTGAACAAAACCGGCGCGTTCCGATTCCAGGCGACCAAGGTGGGCAAAGATACGGCGTTGAGCCAAATCGTCCAATTGGTGCAGCAGGCCCAAGGGACCAAAGCCCCGATCCAGCGCCTGGCAGACGTCATTTCGGGCTACTTTGTGCCGACGGTGATCTTGATCGCGATATGGAGTTTCACTCTTTGGTTCATCTTTGGCCCGCAGCCGCAATTCATTCACGCATTGGTTTCCGCCGTGACCGTGCTCATCATCGCCTGCCCGTGCGCTTTGGGGCTCGCGACTCCGACTTCGATCATGGTCGGCACGGGCAAGGGCGCGGAGAACGGCATCCTGATCCGCTCGGCGGAAGCGCTGGAGACCGCGCACAAGGTGAACGCTATCGTGTTGGACAAGACCGGGACGATCACGAAGGGCAAACCGGAGCTGACGGATGTAATCGGCAATCAGCCTGCGGTCGTCGATAATCAGAATGAGCTGCTTCGGCTCGCCGCATCGGTCGAAAAGTCGTCCGAGCATCCGCTCGCCGCGGCCATCGTCGAAGGCGCCAAGGGGCGCGGGATCACGCTCGCGGACGCGACCGATTTCGACGCGGTCCCGGGTCACGGCGTCATTGCCAAAGTCGATGGACGACGCGTGCTGCTGGGGAACGCCCAACTCATGGCAAAAGAGAATATTGCTCTCGGTGATCTCGACATCGCGGCCCGTCATCTCGCCGAAGACGGCAAGACGCCAATGTACGTCGCCGTAGACGGTCAAGCGGCTGGCATCGTCGCGGTAGCGGACACCGTCAAAGACGACAGCCGCGAAGCCATTGCGCGACTCAAGCGACTAGGGCTGGAGGTGGTGATGATCACGGGCGACAACAAGCGCACGGCGACTGCGATCGCGCGCCAGGTCGGCGTCGACCGGGTGCTGGCGGAAGTGCTGCCGGAGGACAAGGCGCGCAATGTGCAGATGCTTCAGCGGGAGGGCAAGGTCGTCGTCATGGTGGGCGACGGCATCAACGACGCCCCGGCGCTGGCGCAGGCGGACGTGGGTCTCGCCATCGGCACCGGCACGGACGTCGCCATCGAAGCATCAGACATTACGCTGATCAAGGGAAGCCTTACCGGCGTCGCCGTCGCGATCGAGCTGAGCAAAGCGACGATGCGCAACATCAAGCAGAACCTGTTCGGCAGCTTTATCTACAACACGCTCGGCGTCCCGATCGCGGCGGGTGTCTTGTTTCCGTTCTTCGGCATCCTGCTCAGCCCGATCATCGCGAGCGCGGCCATGGCGCTGAGCAGCGTGACCGTCGTCAGCAATGCGCTGCGCTTGCGCGGCTTCAAGCCGACGGCGGCAGCGAAATAGCGCAGAAGGGGAAAAAATGGCAATCATTCAATGGAGCGTTCTTTTGGGTGCGGTCGTCTTGTCCGGCTTGGTCGTGTGGTTCTTCTTCCTTTCGCAGAAGACGGGGACGCGATTGGCTGAGAGCAGCGGCGTGCAAGAAGCGAACATCATCGTCAAGGGCGGTTACACGCCTGACGTCCTGGTCGTCAAGGCCGGCCAGCCCGTACGCTTGAATTTCAATCGGCAGGAAACCGCGTCGTGTTCGGAGATGGTGCTTTTTCCCGACTTTAACAAGAGCGCCAAGCTCCCCACCGGGGAAACCGTCTCCGTGGAATTCACACCTGACAAGGTGGGAGAGTTCGATTTTCAATGCCAGATGGGCATGCTCCACGGTAAGCTTATCGTAGAGTAAGTTCAATCGCGCGGGAGGTTAAGTAGTTGACCGAAGATTTGCTACGCATACGCGGCCGAGCATTTGACGGCGGAGTTCTTTTTGCAGCGCGTCGCGGGCGAGTTGTGCTGCTTCAAGCGCGACGACAGGCACCTTTGACGACGGCGACCTGCACGAAAAGCCGCGAGTTGTGAGCTCAGTTGCGCTGAACAAGGGAAGTTGCTTTCGGAATACTCTATTGCAATTGGGCAATCAAGGTATTGATGAAGGAGAGAGGACCCGTGATTAACATCTGGCATGTGTCTCGCACGTCCTTGGCGGGCTGTGCCCTGTTGGTGCTTGCCATCGGATGCACAACCTACGCTGCTCCGACGGTGGCGCCTGCAACCGCGCCGACGGCTGCCGCGACCCATGCCGCGCCGACTCAGAGCTCGGATCAGCCAGCGAGTGCCAATGGGCGGCAGATCTATTTTACGGCCACGAGCCAACGCGGCGCACCGATCACCTCGGACTTGCAAGTCGGAATGATGGGCTCGAGGACGGTTGCGTGCGTGACCTGTCATGGGCCAGACGCGCGCGGCGGTCCGGTCAGGTTCATGATGTATAGCTTTGACGCGCCGGACATTCGCTACGAGACGCTCTCGTCACAAGCAATGGCCGAAGACCACCCTCCGTATACCGACGCGACGCTCAAACGTGCAATCACGCAAGGAGTCGATCCGGGGGGTCACCCGCTCGAAGCGCCGATGCCACACTGGAGCATGTCGCCGGCCGACCTGGACGATTTGATCGCGTACTTGAAAACACTCAAATAACCGCGTCGGCATTTGAGCGGCCGGACGAAGTAATAGGTGAATTTGGCCGCCCGGTCACTCACAAAATCGCTATAGGTCCTTCACCGGATCTTCAAGAGTCTCTGCTACAGTTCAATTAGAATCCGATACGGAGGTTAAGAATGAAAACCACCGGTGCATTGCTAACCGTAGTCCTCGTCGCACTTTTAGTTCTGTTGCTACTCGGGGGCGCGGGAATGATGGGGTTCGGCGGCTTCGGTATGATGGGGCCTGGGTTTGCCGGCGGCTACGGGATGACACTTGCACCGCACGCAAGTGCAGGTGCGGGCGGCTACGGTGGGCAATATGGCATTGCGTATAACCCCGTTGGCGGCGTCCTCTCGCTGATTTTTTGGGCACTCATCATCGGCGGTTTCGTCCTCTTGGTCGTCTGGCTCGCCCGGAACAACGCCCACGCGACGGCTTCGGCCAATTCTGCCCTTGAGATCTTGAAGGGACGCTACGCCAAAGGTGAGATCTCGAAAGATCAGTTCGACGCAATGAAAAGGGATATCGAGTAAAGGAGCAATAGAAATGATGGGTGGATTGGGATTCGGAATGTTTGGAATCGGCGCGTTTATGATGCTCGCCTTCTGGGCGCTCGTCATTGGCGGAGCGGTGTGGTTGGTCGCCACGCTGGTGCGTGGGACTCAGGGACAGACTTTTGCGCACACAGCCAGCGGCATGCCTGCGTCCAGTCAGGCGCCGCTCGACAACTTGAAGATGCGTTACGCCAACGGCGAGATCACGAAAGAGCAGTTCGATGAATTGAAGCGCGATCTCAGCGCTTGATGGGTCACCAAAGCGGGTGCTTATTGGCTTGCGAACGAGCAAGGCTTTCGACGTAGACCCAGTCTAGCCGCAAGCCCGTTGGCGCGATCCAGCCCGCGTGGTAGGGTATGCGTGGGGCATTTCGTTTCCTGGTCATGGAATCCGCACACGGATTCAAGACCAGCCGGTGGTGATCGGCAATCTAAAGTTGATACCGCGCGAAAAGATCGCCCTCGGCGGCTAAGAGTCAAGCGGCTCAGCTCTCTGCGCAGGGCAAAACGCCGATGTTCGTCGCCGTAAGCGGCAAGGTGGGCGTGTTGCTGAACCCGCTAACCGATGAGGAATAGATGTCACGGTTTCACACAAATTGGGTTAACGTCATTTCGCTCGGGGTAATTCTCGTTTCGAACATCGTGCTGGTAATTCTCGTGCCGCGGCTCGTTTCAAGCCTCGTCGTTCTCTCCACCCCAGACGCCAGCATACCTGAATTGGAATCCGGGGGCGCGGTTTCGGCGACGCCGACCGATTCGCCGGGCATGGCCCAAGCACGTGCCGTGCTCGCACGCATGCGCAATGAAATCGCGCCACGCGAAGGCAAGTCAACCGACTACGGCGTTACCTTCAGCGACCTGGGATATGAGACTTTGGTCGGCTGGAATGCGGATGTCGAGCTCGAGGACCGCTTCGCCAATGCGTACGAGTCGCTCGATTTGCTTCTTCCGTGCTGCGATTGGTCCACTCCCTCGCGCGACGAGAGCCGAAACTGCAGGTGCGGTCATCATCAGGCGCTCGAGGGGTTGAGCAAGGAATTGCTGAGCCGCGGATGGGACTCGAGAGCTGTCGAGGGCGAGGTCACGCTCTGGAACCGTTATCTCTTTCCAAAGGAAGCGGTGCGCGTGGAGATGGAGAAACGCGCCCCGCTCGATCCCGATGTAAATGCCGCGCTGGAAGAGCTGAAGGCGCGCGGCGAATGTTGACGCACTGAATGTCAAGCCTGGTCGCCAAGCAATTGCTCGTCGCCACCGGTATCGGCTTTGCGATTGCGATTGTGCTCAGCGTAGTAGCGCTCCAGCAAGTCGACGCTGACCGTAGCGTCGTTTGCCGTCGCCGTGTCCCCGTCGCCGACCTGGAAGCCGGAGCCGGCATTCACGCCAACGACCGCGGGGTCGCCTCTGGCAACCGCAGCATACTCGGGCACTGCCGCGCCGAACGTCATACCGAAGGGCGCGAGCCGAGTCACCGAGCCGCGCCTCGCGGTCGCGCATTTCATGTTCGGACGGCCGCTCGCACTGGATGCGCCGGAGCCCTCGCCGGATTCGGTTTACCTATACGGCACGACGGAACTGGGCAAGTATGAAGTGCATCACGGGGTTGACTTTGATCTCAATCCGATTGGGGTGCCCGTATATGCTGTCGGTGACGGTGTCGTCGTCACCGCCGGCGATGACCGTCAACCGCTATGTGGCTCGAGCGGCAACGAGGTGTGCGGCCGCTTCTTGGAATACTATGGACTCGTTACCGTCGTTCGCCTGGACCAGGGTTATCGCGGACAGATCCTGTATGCGTTGTATGGACATCAATCGCGCATTCAAGTTCAAGTTGGACAGCGCGTCCGACGCGGCGATGCGATTGGCACCGTCGGAATGACAGGCATCGCGATCGGGCCGCACGTTCACTTTGAGATTCGATTCGGGACGAACGATTACGCAGGCACGCTCAATCCCATGTTGTGGCTTTCACCACTGCCGGGGCGCGGGGTGCTCGCCGGTCGGTACGTTGATCGCGAAGGTAATCTCGTCCGCGGCGCGATCGTCGACTTCTTCCGCTCACAAGAGCCGACAAAGTTGTACCGCGAAACGGAGACTTATGGCGCGGACGAACAACCCAGCGTCAATTCAGATGACGGGCTAGGGGAGAACTTTGTGATTGGCGATTTGCCAGCCGGCGACTACATCGTTCGCGTGGTGGGAACGGCATTCACGGCGCGAGTGACGGTGGCCGCGGGTCGATTGAGCTTTGTGGCTGTGGGCGATGGAAGCAATGGAGTACGTTGAACATTCAATTCACTCGCGTCGGTGCTGTGCATCAGCGCCGATCGATCTGAGGCGGCCGAATTATCACGCGCACGTCCTATCGTGAGAAGGAGTTGGTATGAGTGGTTCACACACACGCAAATCCGAGCGCAAGCGCACAGAAACCCGAGGACAGCGGGTTAGACGGATGGCGCGATTGGGTGCATTCACCGCGATCGTCGTCGCGGTGGTCCTCGCGGTCACGTATCTTCTCGCGCCCGTGTTCGCGCCCACGACGGCTGGCATCGCCGACATCGGCAAAACGCAGGTGGTCAATCTGCAAGCCGGCATGGACGGATTCGACATGCAAGAAATCCACATCAAGGCCGGCGAGCCTGTTAAGGTGAACTTGCGGAGCCTCGACAACGAGTTTCATACGGATGGCGGCGGCCGGCACCAATTCGCAATCGACGCCTTGGGTGTGAATATGATTGCCCCGCCGATGTCTGTTGCGAGCGCGACGTTCACGCCAACTCAGCCGGGAACGTACACGTTCTACTGTGACATTTGCTGCGGCGGAAAAGCCAACCCGGCCATGAACGGCACGTTGATCGTCGAGGCGTAGAGATGGTCACCCGGTCGTATAGCCGCTCTAGCGTCCGGAACATCCTTGTCGTTTCCGCGGCCATCCTGGCCGCGATGGCCATTGCAGTCTACTTTGGGTTTATCCATCCGCATGCTCCGACGGTAGGGATGGAAGCATATCTTCCTACCGTCACGCTCGGCACGGTCATCGTCGGCGGATTGATCGATGGCATCAATCCGTGTGCGTTCACGGTGCTGATCCTGTTTGTCACTGCGATGCTGGCGACCCTGCAAGCAAGCACCTCCCGGGAGATCAGCGTCGCGCGGGCGCGCATCGTCGGCATGGGCTCGATCTACATCGCCGCGGTGTTCCTGACGTACCTCGGCCTGGGGGTCGGCTTGCTCGCGACGAGTGCGCTCTTTTCGCGCTATCACGCGCCGGCCCGCGTCGGCGCGCTCTTGGCGATCGGCCTGGGCTTGTGGATGCTCAAGGATTTCTTTATGCCGGGAGTGGGTCCGCGACTCGCCGCGCCCGAAATCGTGGGCCGGTGGACGGCCGACGCGGCTCGCCGAATGACGATCCCGGCACTGATCTTGGGGGGATTCTTGATCGGACTATGCACGGTGCCGTGCAGCGGCGCCGTGTATCTTGCGGTCTTGGCGCTCCTTTCGATGCAGACGACTGCGCTGGTCGGATATGCCTATCTCGTGCTTTACAATCTGCTGTTCATCCTGCCACTGGTCGCGCTGCTCGTCGCGGCTTCCGCTCGACCAACGCTGAACAAACTCGCGCACTGGAACCTGCATCACAAAGAGTGGGTGCGGTTGGCGCTGGGCAGCGGCGTCACTGTGATGGGCATCCTGATTCTAGCGACGGTTTAGTTCGAACCGGAACCGCGTGCGACTGCACTGTCAGCGTGGGCGGGTGCTCGGCTGGGACAAGACAATTGCCGCCGTCGCGGCAAGCGTGGCGGCAACTCGACACCGGGACGCGGCAGATCCGTGAAACGAAACGATGCGGCCGTGGGCAAGCGAGGATGGCAGAGTGACTGAAACGAAATCAACCGGGCAGGTCCGCGTCGTTCTTGCCGACGACCACGCCGTGGTGCGCAAGGGCATACGAGAATTCCTGGAGCAAGACTCGGCGATCCGCGTCGTCGGCGAAGCAAGCGACGGCGCGGAGGCGGTGGAGCTGGTCGCGCGTGAACTACCGGACGTCGCCGTGTTCGACATTCAAATGCCGCGCCTGAATGGGCTGGCCGCTACACGCCGTGTGAAAGAGCAAATTCCAGACACACGCGTGCTGATACTGACCGCGTACGAGGACGAGCCGTACATCCTCGATGCCTTGAGGGCGGGTGCCTGCGGGTATCTCCTCAAAACCGCGAGCTCCGACGACCTGATCCATGCGGTGCACGCGATCGCCGCAGGTGAAACGAAGTTGTCGCCCGCCGTCATCAAGAAATTGGTGCAGCGCATTTCGGATAAGGCTCACGCCGACGAGGACGTCGAACCGCTCACCGATCGGGAACTGCAGGTGCTGCAGCTCGTAGCGAAGGGGATGGGCAATAAACAAATCGGAGTCGCGCTTGTGATCAGCGATCGCACAGTGCAAGGACATCTGGCCAATGTCTATTCGAAATTGCAGGTCGCGACCCGCACCGAAGCAGTTCTTTTCGCGGTTCGCAACAAATGGATTGACCTGTGCTAGCCCGCGTCTTGCCGGTCATTGTTGGTTGATTGACCGCAGAATGCAGACGAGCGAACACGCTGTTTCGTGATACGCGCACTCAGATTCTGCTCTGGTTGATCTTGCCGTTCGCGGTCGTCCTGATCGGCGCGCGCCTGACCGCGCCAATTTACCTGTCGGATGCCCATCCCTTAGAACGAATGCAACGCTGGAAACCATACCCGTGGTCAACGGGCGTTATGGCGCTGGGCAGCCAATCGAAGCCGTGCTAGGATGAACGCAGAATTCAATCGATTACGAATTGAGTCGAACCCGGCTCGTACGGTGTGGGCTCAAGCCAAGAAAGGGGATTTGAAATGACAACACATGCAGTTGCTCTGACGGGCGCACCGGCGCGCACTCCGTCTGGCGTCATCGCGCAAGACGCGTGGCGGCTAAACGGGCTGGGCCTTCTGCGCATTGTTTTCGGGATCATTTGGTTGATCGACGCCTGGTTCAAGTGGCAACCCGAGTTCATCGGCAAGTTCACGGACTTTCTTACCGGTGCACTCGATGGACAGCCGGCCGTGGTTCAGGCGTGGATCAACCTGTGGATTAACATTGTCAACGTCAATCCGCGCGCCCTGGCATACCTGGTGGCCCTTGGCGAGACCGCCATCGCCGTGGGCTTGATCTTCGGCCTCTTTAGCAACCTCACCTATCTGGGCGGTATTCTGCTGTCGCTGGTGATTTGGTCGACAGCCGAAGGCTTTGGCGGTCCTTACGCGCCAGGATCAACCGACATTGGCTCCGCGGTTATCTACGTGCTCGTCTTCGCAGGCTTGTTTCTGACCTCCTCAGGTCTTTACCTTGGGTTAGATCGGCGGTTGACTCCGCTTCTAGGCCGGTGGGGAGGCTTGGCTTCCGGTTCACTTCGATCCAATGAGTGATTATCGGCAGCGGATTACCTGGCGCCATCAGCAGCCGAACGTCTTCGCTGGAGGCGTACTCGGATGGTGGATGACGGGTGGCGGGGAGATGACCGGTCCGTCTCGCAACCCGTCACCCGTTCCGTGAGTCTGCGCGGGGTTGTATCACACTCGACGTTGACCCCGAGCGCGCGACCGCGCCGAATGGCGTATTTGGAAAGACGCCGAGCTGCCCGCTCGAAAACTGGGCTAACGGCAGTGGTGTAGAGAAGGGATTCCCTTTAGAATGTTTGCACAACAGGAGTTGAACGATGCATGCCTCGTCGAACGAATATGCCTACGGCTTGTGGTGGATCGTCGCATTCAACGTCGGCTTCGTGCTGATCTTTGCGCTGACTTATCTCGCGCCCAGGCGCCGCGTGGAGTGGCGCTCGATGGGCGTCTTCGCCGCGTGGGTCGTCGCGCTATTCACCGAGATGTACGGTTTTCCGCTCACGATCTATCTTTTGTCGAATTGGCTCGGCCGTGCGTATCCGGTCGCCGAACCGTTCTCCCATCTCAATGGACATCTGTTGGTAGTTCTCGCGGGGGGTTCGCCGGCGGTTGAACTAGCCGTGGATGCCGTGACGAGCCTCATGTTCTTCATCGCGCTGGTCTTGATGGCCAAAGCATTCAGTCAAATTCACCGCGCCAAAGGTGACCTGGTGACCGATGGGCTCTATCGACAGGTGCGTCACCCGCAGTACAGTGCGCTGTTCTTGTTGATCGTCTCGCTCCTCATTCAGTGGCCGGCCCTTTTATCGTGGATCCTGGCGCCGATCCTTTTCATCACCTACGTGCGCTTGGCGCGCCGCGAGGAACGTGAGGTGACTGAAAAGTTCGGCGATCGATACGTCTCCTACCGCGAGCAGACTCCGGCGTTCATCCCTTCCTTAAGATCGCTGCGCGAACGGCCTGCGCCGGCGTCTGTGTCGGAGGCCGAATCATGAGCATGCGGCGAGTCTCAATCCCTGCACGACCCGCAACACGGGACGTCAAACTGTTCGTCGTTCCGATTGTCGCAGGAATGATCGCGGCGCTGGCGATGCTCGGGGTGTACATCCTCATCCTGACCGTGTTCCAAGATTTCTCTCACGCGATGCAACAGGCGGCTCAGGATTGGCTGTGGGTTGGGCTGGTTGCGTTGGGGTTCGGCACCCAGATCGGATTGTACACCTATCTGCGCGTCATTATTCACGCCGCGCAAGCCGCCGGGGCAACGGCGACACTTGCACCTGCGGTTAACGCAAGTGCAGGTGTGGCTGGAACGGGCACCGGCACGTCCACGCTCGGCATGATCGCGTGCTGCGCGCATCATCTCACCGACATCGCGCCGCTGGTCGGTTTGACGGGCGCCGGCGGACTGTCCGGCGCGATTGGATTCTTCACCGAATGGAAATATGCGTTCATCGCTCTCGGCTTGGTGATAAACGCGATTGGCGTTGTCGTCACCCTGCGGACGATTCGCAAATCGAAGGCGCATTTGGATGCGACACTTGCACCTGCGGTTACCGCAAGTGCAGGTGTGGCAACGGCGGCAACAGAAACTGCGCCAGCGTGTCACGGAGGGAAGGAAAAACAGGGAAAGTTGAATAATCTGAGCGGCGTCGAGAAAGCGGTTGTAAATCTCGGCGCGGCAAAGGCGAATGTGGAGTACGACCCAGAACGCGTCTCGCCCGCGCAGATGTTCGCGGCAGTCGCGGATGTCGGCTACGAAGTCGGCAGCGCGAGCGTCACTCTCAATGTCACGGGGATGACGTGCGCGAGCTGCGTTGCGCACGTCGAAGGCGCGCTGAACGAACTCGACGGCGTGACGAAAGCGACCGTCAACCTCGCACTGAACACCACCAAGGTCGAGTACGTGCCAACCCTCGTGACGGTCGCGCAAATGAAAACCGCGATTCACGCGGTCGGCTACGAGGCCGAACAGAAAAACGACCAGGTCTCGGCGATGGATCGCGAACGGGAGATGCGGCAAAAGGAAATTCGGCGACAGGGAACTTATCTCGCTATTGCGACGCCGATCGCGCTCATCATCATGCTCGGCACGTTCCGCGATATGCTGCCCGCAAGCTGGATGCAGTGGATCCCTGGACTGCTTGGCGAAAAATGGTTTCTCGGCTTGCTTACCACGCCCATCGTGTTCGGACCGGGGCGACAGTTTTTTGTCAATAGTTTCCGCGGACTGCGCCATGGCGTCACCGACATGAATCTGCTCTATGCGACGGGCATTGGCGCGGCGTATGGCATCGCGGTCATCAACACGCTTTTCCCTGACGCGGGCTTTGGCGGTAAGGGGGCGACGTTCTTCGAGTCTGCGGCGCTGTTGACTTGGTTCATCATCCTCGGGCGATTCCTCGAAGCGTTGACGCGCGGGCGAACATCGGAGGCGATTCGCAAGTTGATGAGTCTGCAACCGAAAATTGCGCGCGTGATTCGCGATGGCAACGAAATCGAAATTCCCGCGGACGCAGTCATCGCTGAAGACATCGTGCTGGTGCGTCCGGGCGAGCGCGTGCCGGTGGATGGCGTCGTTAAGGAGGGCTACAGCGCGGTGGACGAATCCATGCTCACGGGTGAGTCGCTGCCCGTCGAGAAAAAGGTCGGCGACAATGTCATCGGTGGGACGATGAACAAGACGGGCGCATTTAAGTTCGTGGCGACGAAAGTCGGTGCCGATAGCGCGCTCGCGCAAATCATCCAGTTGGTGGAAGATGCACAGGCGTCGAAAGCGCCGATCCAGAAGCTCGCCGACTGGGTCGCAGGGCATTTCATTCTGGGTGTGCATATCCTCGCAGTTGCCGTATTCGTCTTTTGGTTCTTCGCCGGCTATCAGCTCTTCTTCGATCCAGGGACACGGTTTGTGTTCTCTCCGTACACTCTCGGCGACGTTGGCGTGTTTGGTTTCGCGCTCCTGTTGAGTGTGACGGTGCTGGTGATTTCATGCCCGTGCGCCGTGGGACTCGCGACGCCGAGCGCGATGATGGCAGGCACCGGCAAAGCAGCGGAGCACGGCGTACTGTTCAAGAACGCCGAGGCGATTGAGAACGTCTCCAAATTGCAGACCATTGTGTTTGACAAGACCGGAACGCTGACCAACGGTGAACCGTCGGTGACCAATGTGATCGCTGATTTCAGGTTTCAAACCCTTTCAGAAATGCCAGCTCCATCTGAGGTCCTTCGCCTCGCCGCCCTCGCGGAAAAGAACAGCGAACACCCGCTCGGCGAGGCGATCGTGCGCGGCGCGAACGAACGCGGCTTGGACGTTGCCCACGCCGAGTCGTTTAACTCGATTCCTGGTCACGGGGTCGAGGCAGGTATCGCCGGACGCCAGGTCCTGTTGGGCAATCGCAAGTTGATGCAGGCGCGCGGGGTGGACTTGTCCGCGCTGCTGGCACAAGCCGAGAACTTGGAGCGAAATGGCAAGACGGCGATGTTCGTCGCAGTCGATCGGCGCGCGGCGGGACTCATCGCGGTCGCGGATACGCTCAAGGAACATTCGACGGACGCGATACGCGCGCTGCACAAACTCGGGATCGAAACCGTGATGATCACGGGTGACCGTGTGCTGGCGGAAGTGCTGCCGCAAGATAAAGCGAACGAAGTGAGAAAACTGCAGGCGCTCGGCAAGAAAGTTGCAATGGTCGGCGATGGCGTGAACGACGCGCCGGCGCTTGCGCAGGCGGATGTCGGGATGGCGATTGGTTCGGGGACGGACGTCGCGAAAGAGACAGGGCATGTCATCCTCATCAAGGATGACTTGAACGATGTCGTCGTCGCGATTGAAGTGGGCAAGGCGACGATGGGCAAGGTGAAGCAGAACCTGTTCTGGGCATTCGTCTACAACACGCTCGGCATTCCGCTTGCCGCGGGTTTGTTCTACCCGGCGTTCCGCGTCGTAGTGAGTCCTGAACTGGCCGGCTTTATGATGGCGATCAGTTCGCTGACGGTGACGCTGAACACGCTGTTCCTGCGCGGGTTCGTTCCGTCGGTGCGGCGCGGTTCAGGTGGAACAGGTGAACGCGAGACCGCCCAAGCGCGGCACGCACTGGCAACGGCGCCAGCAGAATAAGGCCGACAGTAACTGCCAGCCGTGTCGCACTTGCCCTGGCGGAAACGTGGCTGTGGCGCAGTTCTCCACAGTCATGCCAGGGTTGCGCGCGCAGCGAAGCCGTCTCATTGCCGATTTGGAGATTGCTTCGTCGCAAGAAAACGCTCCTCGCTGAGTAGTCACGGTCGACACGTTGCTCGCGGAGGGAGAGCCGAGAGCGAACGCGAGCGCGTGAAAACAATCGAGAGGTCGCACGTCTCGCCGAGGAGCCGAGGACAGGCCGAAGAAACCGCTTGGCGAGGAGAGACATGCGAAAGCGGACTGGCTCGTATCTCCCCAGTTCGTCCTCTCGTCCAAAGTTGGAGAATCGGATATGGATATTGATCGCAGAATAGGAATTGCAAGCGCGGCAATCTACACCGCTGTCTCGGTGACCACGAGCGTGCTATTTTTTGCTGCGGCTACTCTGCGTGGCGGTTACACCGATGTCGCGCGGTTCGGCGGCTCGGCGTGGGTAATGCTCTTATCGTTCATCGTGACGATGCCGCTCGTCACGTCTGCGGTGAAACGGCGGATCAAAGTCACATAGTCAGACGGTCAGGTAGTCGGATGGTCGTGTTGTTGCATTGGCAAATGCCAAGTGACTAAAAGACGACGCGACCATTGGACGGAGGAGGAACGATGCCCAGGATTCGCAGACTGCTGAACGGGTTTCACGACACGACGATGTTCCTGACGCTCGTCATCTGGTTTTGCGTGGTTCCGTTCGTTCTCTTGTTCACGTTGCCATTTTTTGGATGGCAAGGCGGTCTTGCCGCAGCGGCAATAACATTTCCGATGGCACTCGCCGCATGTTGGGGCATCTGCTTCTTTCCAAAGATTCCTGAGGAGGTAAACCGAAATGCTGACCGATCCCGTGTGCGGCAAACGTATCAAACGCCAGCGGGCCCACATCGCGATAGATTTCCGCGGCGTCACGTACTATCTGTGCTGCCCGCGCTGCCAGACCGATTTTGAACGCGCACCCGACAAGTTCGCGCACCCCGAGATGGGAGAAGAGACGAAACCAATACGGGCGCGCGGCAAACCGGATCGGCATGACAGTGGTTCCTCGAGAACCGGCACTGTAATTCGCGGTCCGGCGCAATAACACACCCTTTTTCGAAGGAGAGACAAAAGAATGAATCACGATCACTCGAGCGGAATGGGCAAGCACATGCTGTTGATGGTCCTATGCTGTCTTGTTCCGATTGCTCTGATTGTTGCCGTGGGCGTGCTCGGGCTCTCGCTCGGCCCGTTGTCAGGCTTGTTGCCCTACGCGCTCGTTTTGCTGTGCCCGCTGATGATGTTCTTCATGATGCGCGGGATGAGCCAGGAGCACGGCGCAGACGTCGCGCAGCATCACCGTTCCGACCTTGGTTACGTAGACACGCCCCGTATCACGGGGAATGCCAAGGGTACAGTTGAGACGACCGTGCCAGAGCGTGAGCAGTTACATTGATTTGAAGCTTCACACGCTCCAGGCCGGTCGCGTGGATCACACCACCTGACCCGTCCCAGCGGACGCCCGTCGCGGATTCTGAAATGGCTGCGTGGATTTGCCGTGCTGACTATTCTAGCCGGCGCTGTTGTTCGCGTGACCGATTACCTCGGGCCGCGCGCTAAAGGGCGTCGTCTATGCGCAGGCACCGTCGTCGAGGCAGGCTGCATCAGTTATTGGACCAGAGCCAGGAATGGAATTCATTTCCATCGGGAATAAGATGAACGATTCGACGCGTCAAGAATTTCTGAACGAATTATGTCCGCGCCTGCGGCCGCTGATTGCCCGGGTATTGGACTGCGAATGCGCGTGCGAGGTTCTGGATTTCTTCCGCCAACGGTCACTCACCTGGCTCCAAGCCAGCGACATAGCCTATCATCTACGGCGATCGGAGTCGCAAGCCATCGATGCGTTGGATCAGCTGACTGACGCACGGCTCATTGAACGCAAGGCTGTCCTGAACAGTTGGACGTTCTATCGCCTGGCGCACGAAACAGAGTTGTCGCAGGCCCTCGAACAATTCTGGCTTTTGCGCGACGACCATCTTGCTCGTTTGGAGCGCGCCAAAGATGAATTAAAGCTGCACATCATCACGAAAATGACAAGCGTTGAATGACACGGATGGTTGCGGGATACCCACTTGCGACCATCGCCGTGGCCATTCCGCTCGCGGTCTGGCTCAACCGCCGCGCAACCGGAATTGGGTGGATCAACACGGAAGAATGCGGACCAGGATAAGAACCTGCAATGAGGCGACTCGCAACCCGCGGGCAATGAACCAACGCGACTTGCGAAATCGCATCCGAAGCGCTCAGGGTCACTTGGGTGCGATTGCACAGATGATCGAGACCGACGCGTCCTTTGTCGACATCCTTCGCCAACTATTGGCGGTACGTGGAGCCCTGCGCGCCATTCATCGTGAGCTGTGGCGCGCCTATCTTCTCGACAGGAATTGTGGCTTACGTGCCCGGGACCGAGGACGGCGCGAGCGAGAGTGGCATCAAGTGGGCCTGTGGCTGACCAAGCACCGATGTAGGCCATAGAACAGTACGCATGACCTTGTTCAATGGTACGGCGAAGATTCAATTGACTCTTACTCTACACGTCGGAGCAAACATCTGACTGACAAATCCAGGAGAGATACGATGACCAGAAGAATGGCTTTGCTTACCGGTAGCTTTGCGCTCGTCGCGCTGGTGCTCGCGGCATGTAGCGGCGCAGCAACTCCAACTGTAGCCCCGGTACCCGCGACGGTGCCGCCGTCGGCGAGCAATGCGTCAAAGCCGGCTCCGCCGTCGTCTGTGTTTGAGACCCAAAACAATTCGAGCGGCAGCGTTACCGTGGATGTGCAGCCCGGCGCGCTCCAAGTGGGCAAACCGATTGCCTTTGATATTGCGATGAATACGCACTCGGTTGATCTGAACGACGACATGACCAAGATCGTCGTCCTGCGCGATGACACGGGCAAGGTTTACAGGCCGATGGCGTGGGACGGGCCTGGTGGCGGCGGCCACCACCGCTCCGGGACGCTCACCTTCGCCGCGCTGCCGAGCAAGCCCAAATTCGTCGAGTTGGTGATCAAAGGACTCGCCGGCGTTCCCGAACGCGTCTTCAGATGGGATTTGCAGTAACGATGGAAAGGCAAGTCTCAGCGCCAACTTCGCCGCGAATGCGCGGTTTCAACTTGGTTCAGCTCGGCGCCCTTGGCCTGGTGATCGCCATTATCGCGCTTTTCGCGGTCGGAATGGTGAATCGAAGCGCTCAACCGGTCGAGCGCGGCGCCGCCCCGCAGATCAATATTCCCCTCTATGGCGGCGGCACGTTTTCCCTGGCGGCGGAACGCGGCAAGGTCGTCGTCGTCAATTTCTGGGCATCGTGGTGTCAGCCGTGCCGGGACGAAGCGCCAGTTCTCGAAAGTACCTGGCGCGACTACAAGGATCGCGACGTCGTGTTCATCGGCGTCGATTACGTAGATACGGACAAGGAAGCGCTGGCGTTTATCAAAGAGTTTGGCGTCACGTATCCGAACGGCCCGGATATTGGAACGCAGGCCTCACAGGCCTATCACATCCAGGGCGTGCCGGAAACCTATTTCGTCGGTAGAGATGGTAATCTGTATGGCAATCACATCGGTCCTATCGACGTCCCAACTCTGACAGATAAGATTGAAGAGCTGCTGAAGCCGTAGCATCCAACGTGGAATCGGGTCCACCCATGAAAGGTTGAGCGTGAGCCGCATCTTGTCCCTTGTCCTGTTTGTGTTCTTGTTCTCTCCAGCTTTGTTGACGACCGCGTGCGCGGCAAATCCCGCGCATGAGCTCAAGATGGCACCCATGTCCGCGCTTCCCGTTGAAATGCAGAACGCGCCGACGCGCGTGCGCGAGGCGTACCAGTTCGCGGTCGCCAATCCCGACGCGCTCACAAACGTGCCGTGCTACTGCGGCTGCGGTGCGATGGGACATACGAGCAACTATTCATGCTACGTCAATGAGGCGAAAGCCGATGGAGCTATTGTGTTCGATGACCACGCGCTCGGTTGCAGCGTATGCGTCGACATCACGCAGGACGTAATGCGGATGACGCGCGAAGGGCGCGCGCCGCCGGCGATCCGCGCCGCCATTATCTCGACTTACAGCCAATATGGACCGCCCAACCAGCCGGTGAATTGATGATTCGACAATTGCGCGGCCGCCAGAAACCATTGATTGCCGCGAGCGTCGTGCTGTTGACCCTTGCGGCGATCTTTGTGCCGCTGCCCGGTGCGACGGCGAGTCCCCGGGCTGTCACATTCGAGGTCGACGCGCGGCAGTTCGCCTTTGAGCCGGCGACGATCGCTGTTCGACGCGGCGATACGGTTACGATCCATTTCCAATCGCTCGATGCGTCGCACGGATTGTCGATCGACGGATACGGCGTGGACATGCAGGCCGAGCCGGGCAAGACCGCCGACGTCACGTTTGTGGCGGACAAGATCGGTGCGTTCAGGTTTCGCTGTTCGGTAACTTGCGGCCCGCTTCACCCTTTCATGATCGGCGAGCTGACCGTGGAGCCGGATCTCCCGCTGGCGCATGCCATCACCATAACGCTCCTCGTCGCCGTTGGCGCGAGCCTCTTCTTCTGGACAGCGTGAGACGGGTGCGCCGGATGTCGTCCGCCGCTGCGCCAACACGGGTCCATCCGATCCGATTAGCCTAATGTCTTATCGTCGTATAGAACTAACACGCGAACCGATCGTCAAACGAATCCTCACCAGCCGTTGGCTGCAGTGGTCGATGATCGCCATCACGCTGCCCGTGTTCCTGCTCGCCATCCTCGCCGGCGGGTTCGGCACACCCGCGGGCAGCCGCAACTTTGGCATCGTCTTTGTCTGGGTCGTATGGTGGGCTTTCCTCATCCTGCTCTTGCTGCCCTTGGGCGGCCGGCTGTGGTGCGCGATCTGCCCGATCCCCGCGCCGGGCGAGTGGCTTCAACGCAGGGCATTGGTGGAGCCGCGCCGGGGCGGCCGGCTCTACACACTCGGCCTCAAGTGGCCGCGGAGGCTCGCCAACATCTGGCTGCAGAGCGCAAGTTTTCTCACCGTCGCTTTGTTCTCGGTCGTGATTCTGACCACTCCATCGGTCAGCGCACTCGTGCTCGCGCTCTTTGCCGCGATGGCAGTCGGCACGAGCCTGCTGTTCGAGCGCCGTACCTTCTGCCGCTACCTGTGCCCGGTCGGCGGATTCATCGGTCTGTACTCCCAGCTCGCACCGGTCGAGATCCGGGCGCGAGACCGAGCGGTGTGCATGACGCACAAGCAAAAAACGTGCTACGTCGGCAGCGCTGCCGGCTACGGCTGCCCGTGGCTGGTGTTTCCAGGCGCGCTCGAGAAGAACACGTACTGCGGCCTCTGTACCGAATGCTTGAAAACCTGCCCCCTCGACAACGTCGGCGTGTTCGTGCGTCCCTTCGGCGCGGACCTGCTCGCGGCCAAGGGCGCCGTCTCGACGAAGCGTACAAGGCGTTCATCATGCTGACGTGCGCGCTCGCCTACTCGATCGTCCTGACCGGTCCCTGGGCGATTCTCCGCGAGACCGCATACGCCGTCGGCACGGCCAGTTGGTGGATTTACGCGGCCGCCTTTCTCGCCATAAACCTCGCCGTCGTGCCGGGGATATTTCTCGTCTGTGTTCTCGCCGCCAAGAAACTGGGACGCGCGAACCTGTCGACCCGTCGGTTCTTCGTCGATCATGCCTACGCGCTCGTGCCGCTCGGGCTGGCCGCCTGGGCAGCGTTCAGTCTCTCTTTCGTCACGACCAATTTGTCGTACGCGTGGCCGGTGGTATCCGATCCATTCGGCTGGGGATGGAACTTGAACGGTACCGCGAATTGGCCGTGGACCCCGTACCTTGCGGGCTGGCAGTCGACGCTACAGGTGCCGATACTGCTCGTGGGTCTGATCGGGGCGATCGCGGTCACCGTCCGCACGGCGCGCGAACAACGGGTGCCGCCGCTCGCAGCGCTGCCGATCATCGGTTTTTGCACCCTGTTCACGTTGGCGTTCGTTGGATTGTATGTGTGAAAAGATGCGATTTCCGTTTTGTCGTTTCTCGATGAGGAGGGTTCGTTTTGAATCGTGAGCTCTTCGCCGCGCTCGTCGTCATCGTCATCGTCATCGGGTTTCCCGCATCGCTCTTTGCGTATCAGGCGTGGCGGACGAACGCGGCGGGCGTCCGCGTGATAGACCTGACGGCAAACGTACCGGCCGACGGCGGTTGGCAGCCCGATACGATTCGCGTCCGTCTGGGCGAGCGGGTGCGCCTTCGCATCTCGTCACCCGATGTGGTCCACGGATTCGTGGTGCCCGCGCTCGGCATCAAGGTGGACGAGATCTTGCCCGGCCATGTGCAGGAGGTCGAATTCGTCGCCTCGCGCGTTGGACGATTTCCCTTCGCCTGTACGCGCTGGTGCAGCGTCGACCACTGGCGAATGCGTGGAGTGATCGAGGTCGTCGATCCGCAGAATCCAACGCCGGTATTGCCCACGACGGCGCCTCCGCTCTACCAGCAACTCAAACTTGACATCGACGAGCCGCACCCGGCGCAGAATTTGCCGTCGACACGCCCGTCCGCGGCCCGCGGCGCGACGCTCGCCAACCCAATTGCGATCGACGCGGACACTCAAACGCAATCGCCGAGCGACGTCTTCGCGCGGCTGCGGTCCGAGCGGGCGCTGAGCTCCTATGGCGACACGCAGTTGTGGGATGCGATCGCGTTCGAGTGGAAACGTGCCGCCGGCGACGCGGCGATCGCGCGAGGGCAGCAGCTTTACGCACGGGACTGCGCAGCGTGTCACGGCGAGTCCAGCGCGGGCGACGGTCCGGCGGGCCGCGAGCTTCCGGGCCGCGCGGCGATAGACCCCGGCGCCCGGCGCGGTCCGGCGGACCTCGGCGACGCGTCTCAAATGCTCGGTGCCAGCGACGCGCTTTTGCAGGGCAAGGTCCTGCGCGGCGGTATGGGGACCGGCATGCCCGAGTGGAGATCGCTATACGCCGACCAGGACATCGGCGCTGTGACAAGTTACATTCGATCGTTTGTATTCGACTACGGCTTGAGCCAGAGTCCATAGCCAGGAGGATGAATGTCAGACAAACCCATGCGTCGGACCCAGGTACGCGTCACGCGACGCGAGCAGGGCCGGGCACAAGAGCGCCGCAAGAACAAATTGAAGCTGGTTGTCGCACTGATCGCCGCCGCGTTCGTCCTGTTCGTCGTGGCCGCGACGACGTGGTATGCGCGGTCCAACCCCTCGGCCGCACAGGCTGACGGCACGCCGCGCCTGCAGGTCGATCACGATCAGATCGACCTGGGCCTCCAACCGTTGAACCGGACCGTGCGTGCCGCCTTTAACATCAAGAACACAGGTGACGGCACGCTCAAACTGGATGTGCCGCGTGTCGCCACGCTTCTGGAAGGCTGCTGACCGCCGGACATCGTCGTCGGTCAGACGACGCTGCGGCCCGGCGAATCCACCACCCTCTACACCGAATTCATGATGCACGCGGGAATGGAAGGCAAGCATCTGTTCCAGATCGCGCTCAAGACGAACGATCCATCCAACAGCAGCAAGAACCTTCTGATCGCTTCAGATTGGGAAGCAATTTCATTGGCCCCTTTGAAAGCGAGTCGACCTTAGACGCCCGGATCGAGTTGCTGGCGGAGTAGTGCGCGTTGCCTCCGCTCGTGCGCGCCGCGCCGGCAGACGTAGGGCCGGCCCTATGTGGTCGCCACCCTGGCCGCCCTTGCCGGCGAACGCCGCACCCGCCGCCGGCAACGCGCGTGTCAAGAAACCCGTTTTCTTCGAATACGTCTTTGCCCAAATGCGTCTTGCTCCCGGCAACCGAGGATCGCGCGCACGGATACTTTCT
>JAMCRS010000154.1 GCA_023380675.1 Chloroflexota bacterium | reverse complement strand
GGCCGGGAGTGGAAGGACGTCTTCGCCGACCCCGCGCCGCTGATCGCCAAAGCGCTCGAGCAAAAAGAAACCGCGTACTATCCCGATGGTCGGCGGCTGACCGCGTGCGACGGCCGTGTGATCCCCGTCGCCGAGGCGGTGGCCCCGCTGTTTGACGAAAAGGGAAAGGTGAATGGCGCGGTCGGTGCGTTCTGGGACCTCACGAAGGAACAATCGGCCGAGCGATCGCGGGAATATTTCCTGACCATGGTTGCGCATCAGCTGAGGTCGCCGCTCACCGGAATGTTGAGCGCGCTGCAGCTCCTCCAGCGTCGAAATCTCTCGAGCCAGCAGCGCGCGCAACTGTGGTCGGTCGTCAAAAGCGACGGCGAAAGGCTGAGAAAGTTCGCCGACGAGTTCCTCGGCCTGGAGGCGACCGTCCAATCGCCGAGGCCTCTCCAGATGGAACCGCTGTCCATCGCCGTCATCGCGCGTAGCCTCGTTCACAAATACGGGACCGAGCGTCGCGGGCATCGCTTTCGGGTCACGACGTGCAAGCCGGAGCCCGTCGTCTACGCAGATTTTTGGAGAGTGGAGAACGTTTTGGACAATCTCTTGGACAACGCGGTGAGTTACTCGCCGACCCGTAGCACAGTAGACGTGTCGGTCAAATCGCTGGGCAAGGATGTGATCCAGGTCACGGTCGAGGACGAAGGGGAGGGCGTTGCGATCGAGGATCGGGATCGCGTTTTCGAGCCGTTTTATCGTTCGGCGAACCTGGCGGGTCGGCACGCCTACGGCCACGGCCTCGGCCTCTCGATCGCGCAGAGCATGGTCAAGCAGATGGGGGGCGAGATCTGGGTCGATGCCCGCAAGGACCATGGCTCGGCCTTTCATTTTACGCTGCGGAGGTACGAATGAGAGATCGAGAGACGATTCTGATCGCCGACGACGATCCGTCGCTGCTGACGGTTCTGGGTGTCTTGCTGCAAGAGGAGGGCTACCGGGTGTTCAAGGCGACGGACGGAGCCGAGTGCCTCCGACTGGCTTACGAGGTGCATCCCGCCCTGATCCTACTCGACATTATGATGCCGAACAAGGACGGGAACGAGGCATGCCGCCGATTGCGCGAGATTTCCGACGTGCCGATCATCATGCTGACCGCCGTCTCCGCCGAAAAACAAAAAATGGAGAGCTTTGCCGGCGGAGCCGACGACTTTGTGACCAAGCCGTTCAACAACGACGAGCTGGTCGCGCGCATCCGCGCGATCCTCCGGCGCAGCCGACCCAGCACGACGCCGCGACAGGCGTTCGAGGACGAGCGGCTCATCATCGATTTCGACGCCCGCCAAGTTCGTGTGGATGGGGACGTCATTCCGCTTTCGGCGAAAGAGTGGCGGCTGCTCGAGTGCCTCGTTAAGCACCAGGGCCGCGTGGCGTCACGGGAAACACTGCTGCACTATGCCTGGGGCGAGGGGTACGAGCACGAATACAACTACCTCAAAGTATTCATCTCCCATCTCCGCCGCAAGATCGGCGATTCTCCCGACCACCCCCACTACATACACACCGAGCGAGACATGGGCTATCGATTCGACATCTTGTAAAACGCCCGATGTCGATCGAGCGCTTGAACTCTTGCGTCCCCTAGGTGTCGATCCCCGGCATTGGAAACTTGGAAGCAAACGCCGTCACGGCTTGCTTGACGCGCGCGTGGAGCGCGGCGTCGTCCATGTGCGTGACGATGTCGGCTATCCAGTCCCCGACCTGACGCAGGTCGCTTTCACTCAACCCGCGCGTGGTCAGCGCCGGCGTTCCGAGGCGTACGCCGCTGGTCACGGTCGCCGACTGTGGATCGAACGGGATCAGGTTCTTGTTGCAAGTGATCCCCACCTGTTGCAGCGCGTTCGCCGCATCTTTTCCGCTTACACCCTGTCTGCTCAAATCGACGAGCAGCAGATGGTTGTCGGTGCCGCCTGAGACGACCCGAATGCCGCGCGCTTGTAGCTGCTCGCCCAGAGCGCGTGCGTTGGCGACGATCTGCTTTTGATACTCGACGAACGTTGGTTGGAGCGCTTCGTGCAGCGCCACCGCCTTGCCGGCGATCACGTGTTCCAACGGCCCGCCCTGCGTCCCTGGAAAGATCGCCTTGTCGACCGGCTTGGCGAACGCTTCCGTCGCCAGGGTCATTCCGCCCCGAGGACCGCGCAGCGTCTTGTGTGTCGTTGTGGTCACGACGTCGGCCACGGCGACCGGGTCCGGATGGATCTTGGCGGCGACGAGACCGGCGATGTGCGCCATGTCGACCATGAACCGGGCGTCCACCGTATCGGCGATCTGGCGCATTTGGACGAAATCGATCTTGCGCGGGTAAGCAGTCGCCCCGGCGACGATCAGCTTGGGCCGGTGAGTCTGGGCGAGACGTGCGATCTCGTCGTAGTCCAGAGTCTCCGTCTCCCGGCTTACGCCGTAGCCGATGAACTTGTAAAGTTGTCCGGAGAGGTTGACGTTCGCGCCGTGCGTGAGGTGTCCGCCTTGG
>JAMCRS010000153.1:2294-2962 GCA_023380675.1 Chloroflexota bacterium | reverse complement strand
ACCCGCCGCCGAATGCGCCGTCAAGGCTTCCCCGGGCGATTTTGTGTTCGCGCTGCCGCCCTACACAGAATCAGTTGCGGAAGTGATCCCGGTTCTGGTGGAGCGGGGCGCGGTCGCGCTTGCGCTCCTCGAGTCGCCCGCGCCGGACGTGATTCTTGCCGCCGAGCAGTGCGGCTTGACGCTGCTGACCCTTCCCCCGTCTGACGACGTCCGCAGGCTCGAGCGGGCCGTGCTCGGTTTGTTGGTGGACCGGAACGCGGCGATGGAACGGCGCGCCGGTCAGGTGTACGCCCAATTGACCGTCCTCTCGGCGGAGGACGCTGGCCTGGAAGAGATGGCCGCTCTCATCGGCCGCACGACCGGCAAAACAGTCTTGATCCAGGACAAGCGCCTCACCATCATGGCCTCCGCTCTGGCTCCCGAATTGGGTCCGCGGCGCGAGCAAGTCGAGGCGTGGTTGACCGCGGCCGGCAACCTGCCGGAGGAGCTGCGCGATCGCAAGCTCGCCGCACAAGGTCCAAGTATCGTCGAGCAGCCGCTCGCTTTGGACGGCTTGACCCGGGTCATCGTCCCGATCATTTCCAAGGGGATGGCACGCGGCTTTTTGTCGCTGATCGGCGAATCCTCCTCGCTCGGATCGTTCGACCGGACCGTTGCGGAACGGAGCG
>JAMCRS010000153.1:0-2284 GCA_023380675.1 Chloroflexota bacterium | reverse complement strand
CCGCCTGCGCGCTCGAGATGGCCAAGGCCAAGGCAGTGAGCGAGGCGGAGAAACGACTGCGCGGCAGCTTTGTGGATGCAATGCTCTCCGGGAATCTCACACCCCTGGAGGCCACTCAGTGGGCGCGGCGAAACAAGTACGATCCGGACGGACGGCACGCTGCCATCGTGGTCGATTGGAGCAAGAAGGAACACCCCAGCTACCGGCGCCTCGAGACGTTGGTCCACGGATTGGCGTCGGAGTTTCACGGGCATGCGTTGATCCAGGCGCGCGAGAGTGAGGTCGTCATCTTCACCCGCCTGGAGCCGCGGCAAGGGATCGAAAGCGCCCGGTCGACCGCGGAAAGCATCCGACGACAGGCCACCGCCGAATTTGCGACCGACCCGATCGCCATCGGAATCGGCCGCCCGGTCGATTCCCTGATCGGCCTGCGCGCGATCGTACGCGAGGCGCGGCAGGCACTTTCGATGGCGCGCCGCCTCGCCGAACCGAACCCGATGTACTTTGGTGAATTGAACGTTTACCGGCTCCTTTTTCAGCTCGAATACAGCGCCGAACTGGGCACGTTCTGCGAAGAGATCATCGGGAAGCTGATCGCGTACGATCGCGCGCAGGGCACGGAACTGGTCGAAACGCTCTCCGGCTATTTCGCACACAAGGGCAATCTGAGCCAGACGGCCGAGGCTCTTTTCGTGCATCGGAACACGCTGCTCTACCGGATGGAGCGCATTCGAGAAATCAGCGGCCTCGATCTCGACAATCCCGAAACCCGCTTGAGCATTCAGCTGGCGTTGCGTGCGCATCGCCTCATCACCGCCAGGGAGGAGTGAGGCAGGCGGAGGGGACGGTGCGGCGCAGGTCTACAAACGGCTTTCAGATGGCGCAATGGGCTGTTTGTGCATAGTATACAAGTCTGATTGGGTACAATTGGAGCCTTTGAACGTAGACGTTGCGGCAAGTAGTCGATATAATGACAATAATGTCTTGAATGGAGCCGTACCCCATCAGGCAGGTCGACGGACGACCGCCGTGGGGCGTTTTTGAGTCTGAGGTCAGATAAGTAGGTTCTTCGCGTCCATAGTCAGTCTCTCGATTATTAGCCTCCTTATTTCGCTTGTTGTCATCCTTAGCAACAGGCGTGATAGGGTTTGGGCGAAAGTCGGGGTACGCTCCCGACGCTAATCGGGAGAAACGAGCGCCGATTAGAAAAAACCGCCTGAGCCCTCAGGCGGTTTTCTATTTTCTGGGAGGTCTTATGTTTCGTACAGGCGAAACCGAGAATGACGGGCCTTGGGGCAAACGGACCGGCAAGGTCGAATTCGTCGTGGCGACGCAGGGGTCTGCGCCGGCGGGCGCGGCGCGATTCGACGGCGTAGAGCGGAGAGACCCGGCCGGCGGCGACGAGGAAAGTGCGCGGTGGCTGAACGAACGAATGACGGCTTGCTACAATGACTGAGATGCGCTCCGATCACATTACGCGCGGACTCGAGCGTGCTCCTCACCGCAGCCTCCTCAAGGCCGTGGGGGTACGGGATTCGGACTTTGGCAAGCCGTTCGTCGCGGTCGTGAATTCGTACGTCGACATCGTGCCCGGCCACGCCCATCTGAGCAAGTTCGGCGCCCTGGTCAAGCAAGCCGTTCGTGACGCCGGCGGCGTGCCGTTCGAATTCAACACGATCGGCGTCGACGACGGGATCGCTATGGGACACGCCGGCATGAAGTTCTCGCTTCCCTCACGCGAGCTGATCGCCGACTGCGTCGAGACGATGATCACGGCGCATTGGTTCGACGGTATGGTCTGCATCCCCAATTGCGACAAGATCGTGCCGGGGATGTTGATGGCGGCGATGCGACTGGACGTTCCGGCGATCTTTGTGTCCGGCGGCGCGATGCCCGCCGGCCGCACGCCGGCCGGCAAGGTGGTCGACCTCATCAGCGTGTTCGAGGGAGTGGGGGCGTACCAGGCCGGCAAGATCGACGCGGCGCAATTGAAGGAGATCGAGGATTATGCGTGCCCGTCCTGCGGCTCGTGCTCCGGTCTCTTTACCGCCAACTCGATGAACTGCCTGATGGAAGCGCTCGGTCTGGCCCTCCCCTACAACGGCTCGGCGCTCGCCGAGACAGAGCAGCGGACCGAGCTGGCAAAACAGGCCGCCTCGCAAATCCTCAAATTGATCGAGCTGAACCAGAACGTGGTGGATCGGGTAGTCGAGCATCGCGTCGTAGGTCGGCAGGATCGCGCCGCCCGGATATCCGAATGCGACCTCGACCCCTTCACGGACCA
>JAMCRS010000152.1 GCA_023380675.1 Chloroflexota bacterium | reverse complement strand
GGGCGGCAGACCGGCGTGCACATATGTATTGTATGGCGAATCAACCTGGAGGTCAGACAAGTAGACCTTGCTCTTATTATTAGTGCTCTCGCCGGGTCGATAGCTGACAGTCGCGCAGACCTCCAGCTTCATATTCTTGTCTAGGCGGTTCCACAGCACGGCGGCGATCAGCGGCCTGTCCTTGGGAATCTTCGCCTCCCGCTCCACAAGCGACGCCATAGTCAGTATCCGGTGCAAGCCCTCCGCGAAAGAGTATTCATTCAACCCGAAGCGCGCTTTGCTCACTTCCGTGATCCTGGGCCGCAGCGGACCAGCCACTTTCTTGCCGAACGTATCGAGCATTTTCTTTATGATGGCTTCAGGGTCCATTTCGCGCCCGACCAGGTATGTGTCGGGAAAGAGATACCCCTCCAGGTTCTCGCCGTTGATGAATCTATACTCCGTGAAATCGTAGCCTTCGCTCATCGCAAGGCGGGTGAATGTGTCGCCGTCGGCAAGCTGCTTCGAGGCAAGCTCATCCGCGACCTGGCGCACCGTGAACCCCTCCGGCAGCGTAACCCAAAGCTCCAGCGATTCTCCATTCACGAGTTTGTCGATTATCACCGGAACGCTCATCGCCCGGTTCAACTCAAACACTCCCGGCTTGAGCTTGTTGCCCGAACCGTTCATCCGGCACGACAGCCGAAACACGAACGGGCTCCGCAGCACGCCGCTCTCGCTCAAGACCTGCGCGATATCCGAGGCGGTCGCGCCCTTGGCAATGACGACGCGCACCGGCGTGCGGTCACCCGACACCGGTCGCGACCCCATCGCCAGCACCAGCGCGATCATCACCAGCACCCCCGCCAGCGTCGCGATATACCATCTTGTGGTCGAAAGGACTTTCTTCATCAGTTCCTTGAATCGCGAAAGGAGAAGGAATAATGCAGATTGACCTATAATTGAGAGGTCCCTTCATTCTGCATTCTGCAATCTACATTCTGCAATCCCTTCTCCCCTAGATAGCTCTCCAATATCACCACCGCCGCCACCTGGTCGATTATCTCGCGCCTCTTCGCTCGGGAGACATCCAGCCTGAGCAGGATATCCTCCGCATCGACGGTGCTGAACCGTTCGTCCCAGGTCTCGACCGGAACCTTGACCCGCCTGGCCAGCCGCTCGACAAAATCCCTGACCTTCAGCGCCTGGGGCCCCTCTTCACCCTCCGGGCCCAACGGCAGGCCGACCACGACCGTCGCCGCGTCAAGCTCTTGCAGCATCGCCTCCACCTCACGCAGATCAGTCTTCACACTCTTACTACGCCGAATAGTGCGGATGGGGTTCACTGTGATCTTAAGTTCATCGGCGGCGGCGACGCCAATGGTGGCGTCACCGACATCGAGCGCCACTATTCTCGGCACGCCCCACCCTCCGGCCTCTCCAGCAATGAGTATACCAGCACAAGCACCGTCATGGCTATCATTATGCTCGCCATCACGACGCCCGAGTCATTGAACAGAAACGCGACCGCCGCGCCGATCAGCGAGGCTTTGAGGCCAGCCACGAGCGAGGGGTCCTTGCCGAGCGTCTTCAGTACTTTCGCCTGAACGCCCCAGAACCACAGCGCAAGGAACGGCATAAACGACATGGTCACCCAGATCGATTGCTTAGTCCCCGCCAGGCGGATGTTAAGCATCATCTTCCTGGACACCAGTTCAAACAAATAGCCCGCTCCGATCTTTTCGGCAAGCCCTGTCGCCCGCCCGGCATGCGACGCCGCGGCCCCCGCCATCTTCAAATCCACAAACGCAAGCCCGGCCACCAGAGCAAACGCGATCACGAGCCACGCCGCGACGTGCCGCGTGCCGAACCCGCCGCGCCAAATCGCCGTCCCCAGCAGTCCGAACGTGACAATCGCCGCGATGGTCGCGCCATAGTTCGCCCCCAGGCTCCCCACCCCGAGTACGCTCACCACCAGCGCACCGACCAATACGACCGCCCATTTCCGCACACGTAAATCGGCGAACAGGCAGGCCGCCGCCGACATTGCTATCAGAATGCCTGCATATTCGTTGCCAATTCCGTAGAACCGCATCGCCGTTATCTGATATGAGCTCGGTAATGAGAACTTACACAGCGGGCATCCCAGCGCGGCATCAAACATCAGCACGACGACTGTCACGGCATAGACCACCCGCACGGGAAGAGAGATGGATGATCCTACCCTCGAAAGCAGCCAACCAATCGCCAGCGCCCCCGGCACGAGAACCACGAGCGAAACACCCAGCCCCGAGGCATATCCCACGACCCCAGCCGGTGCAATTACAGCAAGAAGCATGGCCAGAGGCGACGCAGCCCCGATCATCAGGCACGCCTTCAGCAACCCGGATATCTTGCGCGAGATCGGCAGCGAGAACGCCACCAGCACGCTCGTCACGAAGAACGCCAGCGCGCCCGTGAACGCAAGAAACAGGAGTATCGGCCACACGAGCGACTCATTTGCGACTACTCGTTTCTCCATGACATGCAGCGAAGCAAGCTCGCTCGTTCCCGACGCTCCCGCAGCCTTTTGCCCGAGCATGCTCTGGTCCACCGACACGCCCATCATCCCGAGTATTGTCGGCGCGAAGTCACTCGCCGCAATAAGGCCCCGCGTGCGCGTTGTGAGGGACGTGAGGAGGCCGGGCTTCGTGTCGCGGGTCGATATCACGATAGGAGTAAGGCGGTTCCACTCATCCGGGGAAGGTGGGCTGAACGACACCAGCACCAGCCCGACACCCGAATCCGCAAGCAAATTCTTCAGCAGCCGATCCAGCCCGCGCAGCGCCGCCTCCCGATGCGCCGTGTAAGCCTTATCGGACAACGAAACCTTCATATTGTCAAGGCTGGTCGTGTCGCCGAAATCAACAATCACATAGTCCGCCCGCTCTAACGCAAGACTCACACGCCTGCTCAGCAAGTTCACGTCCGACAGCAGCCCGCAACTATCGCCCTTCGCGGGCACGAATCGAAAGTCGGCGTAGTCGATTTGGCCCCTGGAATCCATCGCGAGCACAGCCGGATTCCCGATCTGTCGGACTGCCGGACTCCCGGACTCCCGGCCTCCAGGACAGCCGACCGAGGCGGTCTTCTTTCCGGCCTTGTGCAGGGCATCCGCGAGTGCTCCGAGCCTGACTCCGGCGATATCCACGTTCGCCCTTTGTGCGAGCGGCAGCGCCAGAAACACTCCCGAAGAGTCGCCGGCGGCGTACCCGGTCCGTGTGGCATATTCGTCCGCCGCTGTCAGGCCGGAAGGCAGGACTTCACCCGCGCCGTAAACATCATCCACGAACCCGCCGCCCCGGCAGCCGACACCGGCCCCGGCCGTGAGCAGGACCGACCCCTCGGTTTTGGCCCCAGCACAGTTCGGGCTGATAAGGCCGACACGGCCTTCTTGAACTATCTTGTGAATTGTAGGAAGAGAAGGATCATCGATGTCCGAAAGGAGCAGGCGATTGGCAACTACAACTATCAGCTTCGTGGAATCAGCCGCGTTTGCGGGGAGGCACGCCAGCAGAAGGAGAAGAATCGCGAAAACGCGAAAGAGCGAAAGCGCGAAAGGGAAGGGAGGGATTTGGAAATCCCGGATTGGCTTTGGGGTGGCGATTTGGAGATCGCCACCCATCATAGGTACGTTGGGCCGAGTCTGCAATCCGGGCCCTCCCTTCTGTTCCCTGTTCCCTGTTCCCTGTTCCCGATCCCCGATCAACTCGCCTGCGCCCTTATAATCTCAGCCGCCTTCGCCAGCGCCTCATCGACTTTCGAGGCGTCCTTGCCGCCGGCCTGGGCGAACTCGGGCTTGCCGCCCCCTCCGCCGCCGGCGATCCTGGCGACTTCTCGCAGCGTGTTCCCTGCGTGGAAGCCCCTGCCGACGAGGTCCGGCGTGACCTTGCCGATGAAAAGCACCTTGCCGTCCGATACGCCCGCCAGCACCACAACCCCCGATCTGAGCTTGTCCGCGACGCCGTCCGCGAGCTTTTGAAGCGTCGGCACGTCGACGGTCGGGACCGAGGCGGTCACGAACTTGACCCCCCCGGCTTCCTGAGCGGATTCAACCAGGTCGCCTGCCTGCTCGGCCGCGCCTTTGGCCTTTAACTTGTCCATCTCCCGCTGGGTCTCGCGAAGGGCCTGAGCGGTTCTCTCAGCCGCCGATACGACCTCCGCCACCGACGCGCCCAGCGCATCGGCGGTGCTCCTCACCTGATTTTCGAGATCGTGAACGAACTTGACCGCCGCCTCACCCGTCACGGCCTCGATCCTGCGAAGCCCCGCGCCGACGCTCGACTCGCTCACCAGCTTGAACAATCCGACCTGCGAACTGTGGCAGAGATGAGTCCCGCCGCACAGCTCGACCGAGACATCCCCCATCCTCACGACGCGAACTTCATTGCCGTATTTCTCGCCGAACAGCGCGGTCGCGCCCATCTTGCGGGCATCTTCAAGGCTGGCGATCACCGTATTCGCCTGGAGGTCATCGAGGATGAGCTCGTTGACCCGGTCCTCTATCCGCCGCATCTCATCGGGGGTGACCGCCTGGAAGTGCGAGAAGTCGAACCTGAGCCTGTCCGGATCGACCACCGATCCCTTCTGAAGAGCGTGCTCGCCCAATACACCGTGCAGCGCGGCGTGCAGGAGGTGGGTGGCCGT
>JAMCRS010000151.1 GCA_023380675.1 Chloroflexota bacterium | reverse complement strand
AGCAAGCCGTACGCCCAGCGTGATCGGCCGGAATCGCCGGTGGTCCGCCGGCCGCCGATGCGGGCGTCGACGACGGAGCGCCAAGTGTGGGCGCGAGCGTCGGCTCCTTCGTCGCGGATGCGCTGGCGGTAGGCGCCAGAACTGGCTCCGACGTTGACACGCTGATCGCGGGCGCCAGAGTCGGCGCGGGCGTTGCAGTCGCCGCGACGGCCGTGGGCAGAGGACTCGGAGACGGAAGCGCAGATGATTGATGGCAAGTGAGACACGTCTCGTTTCCGAACCCGCCGTCTTTGTGAGATTGCGGGACCTGGGGTATGCCGGCCGATCCGCTCGCATGGCAGCCCAAGCACTCTGTCCGCCCGGCAGTGCTGTGCGGAATCGGAGGGGGACCGCCAGCCGAAATGGCCGTGGGGCCGGCGGCCGGCGCAGCGCCAGCCGCCGGCGACGCGCTTGCTGCAGGAAGCGTCGCCTTGTGGCAGGCGAGGCAAGTGTCGTTCGTGCGGCCGACGTGGTCCGCCGGATACGGATGCACCTTGCTCGTCTGCGCGTGGCAGATCTGGCAATCGGGCGATCCGCCGATCGGATGGGGAATGGCCGGCGGCGTCGCGTTCGGGTCAGGCTTGGCCACGACGGGAGGCGGGAAGACGGTCGCCATTGCCGGCGCGTCCAGGCCGGCGAACTTCCAGTTCGTTCCGTGGCAGGCGCTGTTGGAACAAAACGACGAGTCGTCGCTTCCGCCGGCGTTGTTGGTATCGTGGCAGTTTTGGCATGTGGCGTCGAAGGCCGAGCTGTGCTGTGCGATCCACGTGGTCGTTTTGTGCGAGGCCGGCTCGTCGCTCTGGGCCAGAGAGATCACTGGCGCCGGGCCACCCGGTTTCGACACGACCGGCAGCGTGTGGCAAATGTTGCATTCGAGCCGGATCGCCTGCGACTTGTCCTGCGTAAAGTGCTTGCCGTCGTGGCAGCGGAAGCAACCGGGCCAATCCTTGTGTCCGAGATTGTCCGGGTGCGTGGTCCAGGAAAGGTCCTGCGTGGGGAAGACGAGGTCCTGGTAAACCGTTTTCAAGTCGCTCACGGCCGCATCGACTTTCGACGCATTGCCTTGGTAGTAGTCGGCGTAGTTCTGGGCATAGAACTGCCCGAGCGAGTCAATCGCCTTGTCGGCTTCGCCGAAGCTGGAGTACGTGGCGGACAAGACCTCGACTGCCTTTTTCTTGATGTCTGGAATCGACGCGTCGATTTGTTTCAGCTCGATGGCCTGGTCGACGGCCTGGTCTGGCGACAGGAACGAGTGCGAAACGCGGTTGTGACAATCGATACAGTCCATCCGGCGCTTGTCGGCTTTGGCAATCTCGTCGGGCGTCAACGGGTTCTGGACGTCGACGTACGTCGTCTTTTTGCCGGAGCTGTCGGTAACCTGGACCCAGGGAATGTTCTGCTTCAGGTCGTCGGTTGCGATAAAGTCGATCTGGTTCTCAATGTGCCAGTGGATACCGTAACCCTGTCCCTGGCGTTCGGTGCCGCCCCCGGTCTTGAGCAGAAGATATGTGGTGATAGGCGTATTCTTCTCGTCGTCCGCATAGTGCGTGATCGCCACCGAGCGATCGTCGGAGAATTTTTCCGGCCAGTGACATTTCTCGCATGCTTCGCGCGCGGGGATCATCGTCGTGGCGTAGAGGGGGAACGTGAACTGGCCGCTCGAGTAGCGGACGACGTGCATGAGGTCGCCGGCCTTGCGCGTAAAGGTCGTCGTAATAATGTCGCGACCCAGGTGGCATTCGACGCAGTTGACGCGTGCGTGGGGCGATCTCTGCCAGGCGGTATACTCCGGGGGCATGGTATGGCAGGTCGTGCCGCAGAATTGCGGGCTGTTGGTATAGTCCCACGCGTACAAAAACCCCATCAGCGCGACGAAGCCGATCGCAAGCGCGACGAGGCTGAATGCCAGTTGTCGCCTGCGGATGGAGCGTATGCGTCCCCAGAGTTGGCGCAGCCGGGCCATATTTTCCCACTCCTGAGAAGGGTTTGCCTGACAAATAGAGATGCCTCCGACGCGTGAATACGGCGTCAGGAGGCATCGTCACCTACTGTAACGCAACGGCTGGCGGCGACATCACCGCCCATGCAAGTAGAGCTCGACTGAACTATAGCCGACTCAGGTCAAAACCGGGTCAAAACCGAGTCCCGGTTCGATTTCAATCGCGGCAACACGCGAACATCCCGCTCTCGACGGGTCCATTGCGAGAGAGCAGTCGCCTCCGCAATTGCCGGGATGGCGGCGTCACGGCTCTTTGTGGCACGTCAAGCAGACCGAGTCGGTCCGGCCAGCGTGATCGGCCGGTAGCGCGGGACCGACGCCGTTTGCGTGGCAGCCGAGACAGATCGTGCGGCCGGCGTGGTCGGCCGGCAGGACCAAAGCAGTGCCGGCGCTGCTTGACGGCGAGGCTGGCGCTGCAACCGTACCTTCGGCGCCGGCGGCAGGCGTGCCGGTCGGCTCGCCGTTAGCCGAGTCGCCAAACTTGTGGCATCCCGAGCAGGTCGCGTCCGTCCGGCCGGAGTGATCGGCGGGCAGCGCCGGGCCCACTCCATTCGCGTGACACGCGAGGCAGGTCGTACGTCCGGCGTGGTCTGCCGGGAGTTGTGCGGCGGTCGGGGCGCTGCTTGAAGCCGGCGTCGCGCCGCCCGGGACGAACGGCGTCGGCGTCAACGGAACGTAGATCTGCACTTGTTGAACGCGACGGGGCACCGTAGCGAGCGCGACCTCTTGATGCGTGACGAAGAAGAACAACGTGGCAAGGGTAACCACCGTGGCGACTGCGGCAATCGGTATGAAGAGGCGCTCGCGCTTTTTGACGACATCGGCGGAAGGACGCGGATCGGTCTTGCCTTGCTCGATCCGCTCGAGCTCCAGCGGGTGTTCTTCTTCCATCTGATGCGCGGAGAGCTTGCCGTCGAACATTGCCTTGCTGAACGACTTTATGTGCACTCCGTAAAAGTGCCAGATCACGATCGCGAGCACTGCCAGAATGGCTTCCGCGCCGTGGGCGGCTTTGGCGGCCGGGATGATCTCTCCAGAAACGAAACGGGTAGCGTAGATCGGGTTCCACATGATGAACCCGGTCGCGGCCATGATGATCGTGCCCCACACCAGCGCCCAGTATTCGACCTTTTCGGCATAATTGTAGCGGCCGGAACGGGGCTGCTCTTTCGTCAGGCCGAGGTTGTAGCGGACGGCGTCGAGCGCGTCCAGCACGTCGTCGACGCGCGGGAACATCGTCCAGCGCACGCGGAGCACGAACACCTTGTACGCAACGACGACCACGTGATAGATCGACGCGAGGATGAGGATCACGGCGCAAATGTGGTGGATGGTCCGGACGAGCTCGATACCCCCCAGGAGCCCGATAAGGCTCTCCGCCCAGTCGGCGCCCGCAAACTTTT
>JAMCRS010000150.1 GCA_023380675.1 Chloroflexota bacterium | reverse complement strand
TGATCAAGGACAAGCGCTTTCCGGAGCTATGCCTGTTACCAGCCGCACAGACCAGAGACAAGAACGCTCTCTCCACGGCGGACATGGCAGCCATCTGCTCCCAATTGCGCGAGGAGTTCGACTTCGTGCTCGTCGACTCCCCTGCCGGCATTGAGCAGGGATTCCGCAACGCCATCGCAGGGGCGGACGAAGTCGTGGTCGTTACCACGCCCGAGGTCTCCGCGGTGCGCGATGCGGACCGTGTCATCGGGTTGGCAGAGGCGGCAGGCAAGGGTGAGCCGCGCTTGATTATCAACCGGATCAAGCCTGCGATGGTGCGCAGGGGGGACATGCTTGACACGAGCGACGTCATCGATATCTTGGCGGTTGAACTCATCGGAATCGTCCCTGACGACGAAGCAATTATCGTGTCTACCAACAGGGGGGAGTCGGCCGTGCTTGACCGGAAGTCCGGAGCCGGGCAAGCTTTCCTCAACGTCGCCCGCCGGCTCATGGGTGATGAGGTGCCGTTTATCAACCTGGACGACGGCCGTGGTCTTATGCAGCGACTCGGTCGGCTGGTGGGGCTTGGCTCGGGGAAAGGGAGCGGGGACCGGGGTGACAATAACGGCCGGAGGTGGAGGCGATGAAAATGCCTAATCTGTTCAAGCGCCGTACTGAGACGAGCAAGGATGTGGCGAAGGAGCGCCTCAAGCTGGTGCTGGTGCACGACCGGTCCCGGCTTTCGCCCGAACTGGTGGAGCTCATCAAAGAGGAGATCATCGGCGTCATCTCGCGTCATGTGGAGATCGATCGCATGGGCATGGATGTGACGGTGACGCGCGGTGAAAGTTCCGATCGACTGGTGGCCAACATCCCGGTGAAGCGTCCCCGGGGGTAGGGGCGAAGCATTCGGAAACAGAGGAGCGTGCACCACGCTATTCCAGTTCCAGCAACTGCACAAGTTCCGTGCCTGCCTCAGCGAGCATTGCACGGGCGATCTCGTCGGGATAGCTGCCGCGGTAAACGATGCGCCTGATGTCGGCGTTGACGATCATCTTGGCGCAGAGGACGCACGGCTGATGGGTGGAGTAGATGTCGGCGCCGGCGATGGGGACGCCATAGAGGGCCGCCTGGATAATAGCATTCTGCTCCGCGTGCAGTCCCCGGCATAGCTCGGTGCGCTCGCCGGATGGTATAGCCAGTCGTTCGCGCATGCACCCGATCTCCAGACAGTGCGCGAGGCCGCGCGGGGCGCCGTTGTAGCCGGTGGTGAGGATACGCTTGTCCTTGACGATGACGGCTCCCACCTGCCGCCGCAGGCACGTGGAACGCGTTGCCACGTCCAGAGCAATTTGCATGAAGTAGCTATCCCATGAAGGCCGCATCGTTCTCTCCTGGGGAGATTGGAGATTGGAGATTGGAGATTAGAGATTGAATCTCCAATCTCCAATCTCCAATCTCCAATCTCCGTTCCCCTGTCTCCTGTCCCCTACCCCCTATGGAAGTCGTCCTTGGCCGCAACGCGGCCGTTTTCGCCCTGCCCGGGCACTGGGAATCGCTCGCACAGCGCGCGCGTTTCCTCACTCACCTCTTCGAGAACGGCGCTGTCGTGCAGGTGCTCGATCACACGGACGATCAGGCGCGCAATCTGTCGCATCTCCAGTTCGCTGAATCCACGGCTGGTGACCGCCGCCGTGCCGAATCGAATGCCGCTGGTGACGTCCGCGGTGCGCGTGTCGAACGGTATCCGGTTGCGGTTTGCGGTGATGCCCACCCCATCCAGGGCGTATTGCGCTTCTTTGCCGGTGACGCCGGTTGACGTGAGATCCACCAGAATGAGGTGGTTATCGGTGCCGCCGGTGACGAGGCGCAGGCCACGCCGCTGCAACTCTTCGCCGAGCACCCGGCAGTTGTTCACGATTTGCCGTTGATATGCATGGAAGCTCGGCTGCATTGCTTCCAGGAAACAGACCGCTTTGGCAGCAATGATGTGCATGAGCGGCCCGCCCTGCATACCCGGGAAGATCGTCTTGTCGATCAGCGAGCCGAACGCGGAGCGGCAGAGGATGAGGCCGCCCCGCGGTCCACGGAGCGTCTTGTGCGTGGTCCCCGTGACGACGTCGGCGTGTGGGACGGGGCTGGGATGAATACCGGCAGCAACGAGGCCGCCGATGTGGGCAATATCGGCCATCAAGTAGGCGCCCACTTCGCGCGCGATCTCTCCCATACGGGCGAAATCGATAATCCTCGGGTACGCGCTGGCGCCACAGATGACCAGTTTCGGGCGTGTTTCGCGCGCCTTCACGGCGATGGCATCGTAGTCCAGTCGTTCGGTCTCCGGATTCAGCCCATAGGAATACGCGTCGTAGAAACGCCCGGAGAAACTCGCCGGTGCCCCATGCGTCAAGTGGCCGCCATGCGCGAGATCCATGCCCAGCACACGATCGCCGGGCTTGAGCAGTGCCATGTACACGGCCATGTTCGCTTGAACGCCGGCGTGCGGCTGCACGTTGGCATGTTCGGCGCCGAAGAGCGTCATTGCCCGCTCGATGGCGATCGCCTCGACGGTGTCGG
>JAMCRS010000149.1 GCA_023380675.1 Chloroflexota bacterium | reverse complement strand
GATCGTAGGGCTCGTAGTCAGACTGGGATGGACTAATCTCCCTGAAGCGCGGCGCTATTTCGACGCTCATCCGGCCAAGGCGCAGCAGCTTGTCCTACGCAGGTTGTCTGACTTTTGAGAAGCCGTGGGGTACCGTTGACTCGCATGGTTAACTGTCATATACTGTGCGCTGTCTGGACGTTCAGTTCATCCCCACGGAGGTGCTCGACAACGATTCCCCTCGTTTGCAGCAATGAAATCTGCAAGGCTATCAAAACTGGAGGCACACCATGTCAGACCGAATGTCCAAGTCCGATTTCGTAGGCGCCATCTCTGAGAAATCAGGGCTCAGTAAGAAAGAAGTATCCACGGTACTCGAGGCTCTGAATTCCATAGTCGCCAAAGAGTTGGGCAAAGGCGGGCCCGGCGAGGTCGTTTTGCCCGGCCTGCTCAAGTTGAACGTCGTGGTCAAGCCGGCGGTGCCGGCGCGAGAAGGCATCAATCCCTTCACCAAGCAGCCGACGACGTTCAAGGCCAAGCCAGAGCGCAAGATCGTCAAGGCTCGCGTGCTAAAAGGACTCAAAGACGCCGTCTAGACGGCGATCCACGAGGCTTTCCGCTCGTGCGAGAGCGGTCAAGCGGTCCTTCTGCTGAGGCTCTTCCGCCGCCAACAGTCAGAGCTATCGCCGCCGCGCCGGCGTGTTTTTCCGATGACAAAACGCCAACCTACAGGCGCGTCACTCGGGCTCAGTCGGCGCAGCGTAGCGCAGAATAGCCCCCTGCGCGCCTTTGTGTTCTCCGAACGCACCGGGCTGCGTTTGCGATACCTTGACTTGTACCCTTTATGACATATAATCCTGTCAATCCTGTCAGGGGGGACGGCGATGCTTATCGCACGCGTCGTTGGCGACGTTGTAGCCACGATCAAAGATGACAAGATTTCGGGCCGCAAGCTGCTCATCGTCCGCGAAGTGACCGTCGAGAATGAGATTGTGGGCAAGCCGATCGTCGCAGTCGACACGGTCGACGCGGGCGTTGGCGACGTCGTCTTGATCGCGCAGGGAAGCTCCGCACGCCAGACGAACATTACGAAGGAGACTCCCACCGACGCCGTGATTATGGCGATCGTGGACTCGCTCGAGCTCGAAGGAAAGGTCACGTTTAGAAAGGCCTGAGCTGAAATCAGCCTGGCACTGTCCCCGGCCACCCCGCGTGGACCCCGGCAGTGAGCCAGGCTGTTTTGATGCAAAGAACCGGCGCGGCGGCCGATTCGCGGCCGTATCCGCGACCGAGCACGCATTATGGCGGAGAACGTCCGATGGCCGGCTGGCTCGACTTGGGAAATATCTGGACGACATTCAAGGAACTGGACGTCCGTCCGATTCGCGAACAAGCGGAGCGCGTGGTCCAGATCGCAGTCGTCGGATCCGCCGGGGCCGGCAAGAGCACGCTGATCGCCGCAATGCGTGGCGACGCGCGGTCGGACGCAGCCCGCGCACGCAGCCACGGGGCGTCGATCGGAACGGCCGTCGAAATCGATCTGGACGCCACGGCGCGTGTCGGCGGTGCCGATCTGATCGTGCTTGTTCTGGATGTCACGCGCGACGACTGGCGCGACCAGGCACCACTCGTCGCCGGCTGGCAAGCCGCGGGTCGCAATCTCGTCGTCTTCTTGAACAAGGCGGACGCGCCGGGCGATGCCGGTGTGATCGGAACGGCCGTGGGCGGCTGGGGCGGTGCGCGGGTTGCCGTGGGGAGCGCGCTCGATCCGGACTCGCTCGCCGGCGAGTTTGTCCCACGCGTAATCGAGGCGCTGCCCGAGCGGCTCATCGCGCTTGCGCGCGGTTTTCCGTTGTTCCGGTCGGCCGTCGCCCGCCGCTTGATAGACGATACGTCGTTTGCAAACGCCACGTATGCGCTTGGATCTGGACTTGCGGAAGTCCTCCCTGCGCTCGACATTCCGTTCAATGTCGCGGACGTGGTCGTGCTGACGAAAAATCAGGGTCTGATGTCGTACAAGCTTGGCTTGGCCTTGGGACTATCGCCGCGCTGGCAGGACCACGTGACGCAGCTGGGCGGGGTCGTCGGAGCGGGATTCATGTGGCGGCAGGTGGCCCGGCAGCTGGTGGGGCTTGTCCCGGTTTGGGGCATCGTTCCCAAAGTCGCGGTCGCGTATGCCGGCACCTATGCGATCGGCGAAGCAATTCTGTATTGGTATCGGACGGGACAGAAACTCACCGGCCGCGGAATGCGCCAGGCATACGCCGACGCCTTGGCACGGGGACGGGAGGCGGCGCGCGGGCTTGTGGAGCGTGCGCCCCGGCCGAGGCTCCCTACGCCAGCACTGCGATTAAGTGCTCCCACTGCGGCCAGGTACATCTGTCCCAACTGCGGCAGGAAAAACCCGCGCGACGCCAGGGTTTGCGCCTATTGCGCAGCGCCGCTGCCGAACTGACTCGCCGCCACATCTGGGCGGCGTACATGTCCAACACGGCTGCCGGGGTTGTCGGCTGATACGGGCCGGGTCGCGGGCTGGAGGACGACGCGGACTCTCCGGTCGTCGGACGAGCGCAGAAATGGCTACAAAGCGAAAGGTCACTCCACCAAAGCGTCCAGTGCGAACACGCGCGGCTAAAAAGAGTCCGGCGCCCGCGCCAGAAACCACACAGGAGGTACCACGAATGGTCGCTCCAGAAATGATTGCCCTCGGAATGGTCGAGACCCGAGGACTGATCGGCTCGATCGAGGCTGCAGATGCCATGGTCAAGGCCGCCAACGTCCGTCTGATCGGAAGTGAGTACATCGGAGGAGGTTTCGTCACCGTGATGGTGCGCGGCGATGTCGGCGCGGTCAAGGCGGCTACGGACGCGGGAGCCGCCGCAGCCAAACGCGTGGGGGAACTCGTCAGTGTACACGTCATTCCGAGACCTCACGGCGACGTCGAGTCGATCCTGCCCCAGGGCACAAAGGGGTCCTTCGGCGGCCGCGCGGGTGAGGGGTCCGGTCAATAGTCGCCGGCCGGCAGCCGGATGGTTCTAGGCCGAGCCGGAGCGTGTGCGAATATTGACGGTGCATGCGCGATATACGGATTGGCGCGCTCACCGCAAGCGAATGAAACGCCAGGCTCGGCGCCGAGAGCGCCGGGCCCAGATGCCATTCTGCCGCGATAGACGTGCGCCGCGACTGCCGGGCGCTGGACCGACCGACAGACTATAGACTGAGCCAGTACCCGCGCCGCTGCGAACGCTAGTGATCCGGATTCTTTCCTCGCAATCACCTCGGCGCGATCCGGATGCCGCGTCGCCGGGGTTTTCGCTTCGACGACTCTGGCTGTGATCCCGGCACCCGCAGGGGTAAGGCGCAAGTGCGTAGTGCCTCACTGTGTGCCGGGTCCAGATGAGAGTTCGCCATCTTGGAATGCGAGTTGGTTTGGCGCTTAGCCAAGACTGCGCCGGGTGAGATGGCGGGGCCGCAGGATCGCCGTTGGCGGATGAGTGCATCCTGACATGAGCAAACGTGTGAATCGCGCCCACTTGCTGGAGGCGGCGAGCAAATTGGAATTTTCGCTCGTCGCGGTGACCGTTCTGGGGCTCGCGCTGCGGCTCTTGGGCGCCAACTACGGTCTGCCGTACACCTACGGTCCCGACGAGCCGACGTATATCACGATCGCCTTGACGATGCTGAGGACGGGCGATCTCAACCCGCACTGGTGGTACTATCCGACCCTGATGTTCTACGTGACGGCGATCACGTACGCGCTCTATTATGGGGTCGGGCACCTGATTGGCCTCGTCCCGGTCGCCGCCGGCGCGGCCGCTCCCTTTCCAGAAATCGTTACCATGGGCGTCGGGCGTCTCGCGCGGCCTGACGAGCTGCTGATCGCGCGTGGGTTGACCGCACTCTTCAGCGCGGCGTCGGTCCCGGTCGCATATGCTATCGGACGCCGACTGGCTTCCAACCGATGGGTTGCGATTCTGGCTGCCCTGTTCTTTGCGGTATCGCCCACGGCCGTGTCGCTCAGCCATCGCTTCGGGCCCGACGTCTACGCGATGTTCTTTGATCTGGTCGCGTTTTTCTTCATCCTGCGAATCGTCGACGACCCGCGCCTTCGCAACTATGCGTTCGCCGGCCTTGCGGCGGGTCTGGCGATCGCGAGCAAGTACAACGCCGGCTTTGTCCTGGTCGCGCTCGTCGTCGCGCACCTGATTCGCTTCGGCCGCAGCGGCTGGCGCCGCAAAGAGTTGTTCGTCGCCGCGGTCGCTGCGGCCGGTGCGTTCGTCGTCGCCAGTCCGTTTGCGCTCCTGGATTTTTCGCACTTTTGGGATGGAGTGCTTTTTCAGGCGAATTCGTACACGGTCGAGGGGCACGCCGGTCAGGAAGGCGGCGCACTCGCGTGGTACGTCAACTTTCTGTGGCAGACGGAGGGTCCGGTCGTCTTGTTGGCCGCGCTGTCGATCGTGATCGCGGCATTCCGGCGCAATTCGCATTTGATCGTATTGGCCAGCTTTCCAGTCCTGTATTTTGCCTTTGTCAGTCAGCTTCTCATTCGGAACGACCGCACGATCCTGCTCGTCATTCCGTTCCTGTGTGTGCAAGCCGCGGAATTGGTTGTGAGCGCGCTTGTCGAGCTCAAGCGGCGTCAGCCGCTGCCGACCGCGGCGATCGCGACAGTAGGAGTGGCCGTGGCCGCTCTGCTGGCCGTGCCGAACGCGCAAACGGCGTATGCGTCCGATATGCGCCTCTTGCAGGCGGACAGCCGCGAGACCGCGCGGGTATGGATCGAGCACAATCTTCCTGCCGGAACGCGGATCGCCGAGGAATCTTATTCGCCGTACGTCGACACGGAAAAGTACGTCGTACAGGGCGTCTCTTCGATAACGGACCATTCGCCGAACTGGTATGCGGCGAACGGGTTTGAGTACCTGGTGTTCAGCCAGGGGATGTACGGCCGCTTTTTCGCCGATCCACAGCTCTATAGTGAGTCCATCGACAAGTACGACGAATTCTTTTCCAGCCTTGCGTTGGTGAAACAGTTCGACGACAACGGCTATGAGATTCGTGTCTACAAGACGGGCGCGGCTTTGCCAGCGCACCGCGTAGCGGCACGATTCGGCAACTATGGCGAATTCGTCGAACTCGTTGGCTACGACGACGTGCGCAAGTGGGAACCTGGCGATCCGCTGCAAGTGACCCTTGCCTGGCGGGCGCTTGCCGATCAAAGCGAGCCGCTGGCTTTGACACTGCATCTCTTGGATTCGCAAGGCAAAGAGGTCTCGAGCGTATCGGGGGACTTGTTCCGGGGTCAGGGTTGGCCGGAGGGCATATTCACGGACGAGTGGACCATTCCGGCTCCGCCGGACGCAATTCCCGGTGCGTATCGGGTCGTGGTGAGTGTCATGCAGACCCGCTTTGAGTACGTGACCCCGGCGAAGAATTGGGCCGGGGACGATGTAGGCAAAGTAACCCTCGGTCCATTCAAACTGAGCGTCGCGCCTCCACCGGCTCTGGAGCTGCAGCAAGCGCAAAACGCCGGCATCCGTTTGGGCGACAACGTCGAATTGCGGAGTTACGTTCCGCCTCAGCCAACCCGCGATGGCGATACGCTGCATCTGACGCTTTACTGGCAGGCGCAAGGCAAGCCGGCGGCGGACTATACCGTGTTTGTGCATCTCGTCGATGCGCAGGGACGGCTACGGGCGCAGGTTGATTCGCAGCCGCGCGCTTCCACTTATCCTACCTCGCTGTGGGACGACGGCGAGATCGTCCGGGACGATTACGCGCTCGAGTTGCCGTCAGACCTGGCGCCTGGCACCTACCGTATCGAGATCGGGATGTACGAGCTCGCGAGCCTCAACCGGCTTACGATTTCGGATGCCAGCGGCAAGCCGTTGGGCAACTCTTGGATTATGACCGACGCCGTCCAGGTCTTGCCGTAAAACGAGTTCTCTGGTTCGGATGAAACGGACCGCGCGAGATGGACGGGGATCCAGCGCACCGGCGGCCGAGAGTCAACCGGCACCTTCTGTATCGGATGTCCGCTCGTCGCGCGAACGCACGTTAGGCTTGGAATCTAAAGAAACAAGTCGACATGGGGACGTTTCCCGAATGGGTTTTCCTACTTTCGCTTGGCCTTGGAATCGCCGTTATCACATACCGGATATCACATGTGCCTCCGGTCGAATCGTATCTTGCCAACATCCGCCAGCGGAAATGCTCGATTCTACGGGGCATCGATCTTTGCGCCTATGGCCTTACGGCCGTCTTCTTTGCCGTGTTCTCGATCGTCGCTGTTCGGAAGCTAGAGTCGCTGAGCGTCTTTGGCGTCGATTTCGCGTTTTTCGACCAGGCGATCTGGAATTCGCTCCACGGCCGGGTACTGCAACAAACGATCTACTTGGACAGCCCCACGATCCTGGGTCACCATTTTTCGCCCCTGCTGCTCGCAATTGTTCCGTTGTACGGTTTGCTGAGCGATCCGCGAATGCTTGCCCTGGTGCCGCCGTTCGCGATCTCGCTTGCCTCATTCCCGATCTATTGGCTGGCCCGGAAAGAGCTGGGGCGCCCTTTGGCCCTCGTAATCGTCGTCGCCTACTTGCTTTCCCCCGTGGCGCAGTACGCCGCAATGGGTCAGTTCTACGATCTGGACCTGGCAGTTCCGCTGCTGTCTTTCGGCATGCTGTTTCTGCTGCGCCGGCGGTTTGCTCCGTTCTTGGTGTGCTTGGGGCTCGCGCTCTTGGTGAAAGAAGAGGTGGCATTTGCGGCTATCGGCCTGGGCATCTACGTCGCTCTGGTCCAACGCAAGCCCCGCTTTGGCGTCGCTCTGTCGTCGTTCTGCCTCGCGGCCACACTGTTCCTACTCGTCGTCGTGATCCCGCATTTTCAATCCAGCTCGAACTATTACTTTTTCGGCTCCAGCCCCGGTCGGAGCGGGCAGAATCTGTATGGTTACCTGGGCTCGGATCTGACCAGCATCGTTGGCGGGTTTTTCACGCACCCGGTTGCCGTTTGGCAGCACGTGGCGACGCCGGCCGTCGTCGATGCGATCGGCCGGCTCTTGTTGCCTCTCGGTCTCCTGCCGCTGTTGGGATGGCAGGTCACCTTTGTCGCGCTGCCGATACTGGGTTATATCCTGCTCAGCGACGCGTCGTGGGTCTACACGTTTGGGTCCTGGCATTACACGCTCGTGATTCCGTTTCTGTTCGGCGGATTGGTCGCGGGGATCAAGCGCATTCTATCGTGGCGGCCGGCCGGCGCAGGGAATATCGGACCGTGGAACGCCATGAGAACGATCGCTTGCGATCCTGTTGCGGTGGGGACGTTCACCCTGGCTGTAGCGCTCGCGTTCTTCCTGTCAGGGCTGAGCGTTCCGCCGGCGAGCGACCTCGCGCTGTTGACGGATCGAGGGCTGACTCCACATACTCAGGTCGCGCTGTCGATGGCACAGGTGGTCCCGCGGGATGCCGTCCTTGTCGCGCAGACGGAACTGGCGCCGTACGTGTCCGAACGCAAGAGGCTGTACCTGGACATGGCGGCACCCTGTCTGGGAATAGCCGACTATGTCTTTGTAGACAAAAAGCGCCCCTGGTACGCCTATCTCAAACAGGGATGGGACGGCATTCTGTCGAGCGATCTCTTCCAGCCGCTGCGTGACGAAGACGGACTCGTATTGGAGAAACGGATCGCTCCTGCTCAAATGCTGAACGCCAATTTCGGCGACAGACTGAGCCTGGTGGGCTACAGCCTGGATTTGACACATACGGTCATGGGCGGTCAAACGCTCAAGCCGGTCCTGCAGTGGCAGAAGACCGACGATAGCGAGGAACGCGAAGCGGTTTCGGTCGGGCTGTACGATGACCGGGGCCACGCGTGGGCGTTGAGCGAGGCGGAACCCGGGCAAGGCGCATGCCCAACGGACGCGCTCGATCGGGGCGAGGTGTTTGCGGACCAGTATTCGCTGGCTCTCCCACCGACCATGCCGGCCGGCACCTACGAGCTCAAGGTCGGCGTGGTCGACAAATCGAGCAGGATCCATCTCGCCGTCGTCGCGCCCGCCGGGCAGACGACCGGCGAGGTTCTCCAGGTCGCCGAGATCGCGGTCGAGAAGGACAAGCGCTCATATACGGCGACCGAATTGCAGGACCGGTTCCAGCTTGACAACCCATTCTTTGTCGACATGGGCGACATGCGCCTCATCGGCTACAAGACGGTTACGAACACCGCGAAAGTCGGCGAAACGCTCGACGTTGGAATCTACTGGCGTGCACGGGAGAAACCACAAGGCGACTATGCCGTCGCCATTCAACTTCGCGATTCTGCCGGAAACGTGGCGTTCGAACAGGCCAGTCGCCCGGCGGAGGGCACGTACTCGACGACTGAGTGGGCTCAAGGAGAGGTGTTGCTCGACTGGCACGCGGTCGATCTGCCGGCCGACCTCACGCCAGGAGCGTACGAGTTGTTCGTTGCACTACTAGATTTGAACAGCGGTCAGGCTTTGGGAGAGGCGGCAATCTCGCCGCTGACCGTCGATCGTTGATCGCCGGCCGGAGGGTTCATGTATGGTATTCATTACCGAAGCAGAGCTGCGGGAGCAGTGGCAAAAGGGAGCGGTCAGTCACTTTGAGTTCCCGCCCGGGACGCGTTTCAGTCCCGCGGCGCTCGACTTTATCAATCAGTGGGAACTCGACGTCCGGGTCGGCGGAGAGCCGATCGAACAGTCGTGGCCGCGCGTCTCGCACTATTCGGAGGACGGCCTCCCATACCTCGACACTCGGTGGAAGAACGTGCAGGAGCGTTCCTGACGCTTAGCGAGCGATTGGATTCTCTCCTCGAGCTGACCGAGCGATCGATGCATCAGGTCATCCGACCGGGATATCGCGGCGCTTACCACGTTGGGGTCGATCTCGGGACGGCCTACACCGTACTGGTCGTACTTGACGACGAGCGCCAGCCTTTGGCAGGCGCATATCGTTTTGCGAATGTCGTCCGCGACGGACTGGTGGTCGATTTCATAGGCGCCATCGACCTGCTGCGCGAGCTCAAGCGCGAGGTCGAAACGCGGCTCGGGTTCGAGCTCACGCACGCGTCGACCGGTTACCCGCCGGGCGTGCCGTTGGCCGAAGTGCGGGCGACCGCGAACGTCGTGCGTGCGGCCGGTCTCGACTGCAATTCGGAAATCGATGAGCCGACGGCGGCCAACGCAGTGCTCCAAGTGCGCGATGGAGCCATCGTCGACGTAGGCGGCGGGACGACCGGGGTCGCGATCGTGAAAGACGGCCGGGTGGTCGCGACGGCGGACGAAGCGACCGGCGGGACTCATTTCACCCTCGTCGTTGCCGGCGCGTTGAATATTTCGTTCGAGCAAGCGGAGAAGCTCAAGACGGACGAGCGCGAGCAGGACCGCTTGTTTCCGCTCGTTCGACCGGTGATGGAAAAGGTCGGCACGATCGTCGCGCGACAGATTCAGGCGCACCCGGTCGACCGGATATTCATGGTTGGCGGTACGTCGAGCTTTAAGGGAATCGCACAGGTGGTGGAGGAGGTTACCGGAGTCCGGACCGAGGTGCCGGTCAAGCCATTGTTCGTCACGCCGCTCGGAATTGCCATGAGCGAAGCGTAACGCGGTGCCGATGAAAGCGTGAACGTATTCTTTGAGTTTCTGATTACGCTTACCCTCGCGCTCGGGGTGAGTGTCGTCGTCTACGCGGTGGTCGCCCGGCGGACGGCGCGGCAAACGACTGCATCTCCAGCGGCGAGGGCGGCACATCCGCTGTCGGCGAAAAGGGCCGACCGGATCTTTCTCGCGATCGTGCTCGGTTACACGGTGGTGTTCGGCGCGTTCGTGATTCTGCGCTACCTCGTGTTCGAGGCGGCGACGAACGACCTGGCCCAGTACGATCAGCTCATCTGGAATTCGCTCAACGGCCGGCTGCTGCTTAATTCCTACATCCCGGATGCGCCGCAGTTCTTGGGCAAATCCTTCTCGCCGATCCTGTTGGCGCTGGTGCCGCTCTACGCCGTCTGGAGCAGTCCGATCGTTCTTCTGATCGTCGAGACGCTTGCGATCGGCGTTGGCTCTTTACCAATCTACTGGCTCGCACGCGCCCGGCTTGGACGTCCGCTTGCGCTTGTCGTCGCCGCCGCGTATTTCCTCTATCCGGCGGTGACGTATGTCAACTTGATCGGATTCAGCGAGATTGCGCTCGCGATTCCGCTGCTCGGCCTGGCGACCTTTTTCTTGCTTCGAAAACGCGATCGGCCGTTCCTGGTTTGCATCGGCGTTGCGCTCTTGGTCAAGGAAGAGATCGCGTTCATCGTCGTCGGATTCGGCGTCTTTGTCTTTCTTATTCAGCGCCGCCGTGCCTTGGGCCTTACGCTGGCGGGCTTTGGCGGAGCGTTCGGAGCTGTTCTCCTGCAATACGTGATCCCGTACTTTCGCGGCGCCAAGCCGGGCGACTTTTACTATTTCGGCAGCGGCTCATTTGCCGGCGGCGCCACGCGCTACGGCTACCTAGGGCACTCGTTAACCGAGGTCGCCGCCACACTGCTCACTCGGCCCGAGGTCGTCCTGGCGCACGTGCTGGTTCCGGGCAAGATCGAGTACCTGCTGCAGCTTTTGGTTCCGCTCGCGTTTCTGCCGGTGCTCGGGGCCGATGTGGCGATACTCGCGCTTGCGACGCTCGGCTACACTCTGCTGAGCGATTACGTCTGGCAGTACGACATTCAGACATTGTATCCTGCGCCGCTCATCCCGTTCTTGTTTGTAGCGACGGTCGTTGGATTGGAGCGGTTGAGCCGTCGCGTGGCACGTTGGAAGAGCGACCGCGGGGATCTCGGCGGAGCGCCCGGCGCGGCAATCGCCGCGCTGCTGTTGGTTGCCAGCGTCAGCAGCTATTGGCTTCAATCTCAGGGACCCTTGTCGCTCAACTATGCTTTCGCCAACATCTCCCGAATTCCGCACGCGGAGATTGGCCACGCGCTTTTGGGGCTGGTGCCGAAGGACGCGATCGTCGTGGCGCAGACGGAGTACCTGGCGCATCTATCGGAACGGCAGTCGATTTACGAAGTGCCGGCGATACCGGATTACCGGCAAGCCGACTATTTGTTCCTGGACAAGACGGACAATTGGTACAGGATCCACCAGGGGCACTGGGACTATTTTCTCAACACGGGGTATTTCGAGACTGTCGCGTCGCAGGACGGGTACGTCGTCGCCCGGCGCGTGATACCGGCCGGCCCACGGCTCCGGTTTGGAGGGCAAATCACGCTGCTAGGCTGTGCGGTCGGCGCCACCGCTCCGATGGGTGGAACGACCCTGCGTCCCATCCTCGCGTGGCAGGCGGACGTTCCGCTCGTCAAGCGCTACGCGATCGACGTCGAGGTGGTCGACGCCGCCGGCCACGTTTGGGTTACCCAAGATAGCGAGCCGCAGGGCGGCCGCTTGCCGACGACCGAGTGGACGGTGGAAAAGTCGGTCGGCGACCAATATGCGCTCGATCTTCCGCCGACGATGCCGGGGGGAGAGTACTTTGTCACTGCAGCGGTGCACGACGTCGGCAGCTCCGACGGACTGGCCGCCAAAGACTCGGACGGAAATTCGCTTGGCGCCAACCCTGTGATCGCCCAAGTCCAAGTCTCAAGGAACAAATCGTCGTTCACGGCAAGCGAGCTGCGAATCGAGGAGCCCAAGTACGTCGATATGGCGGAGATGCGGTTTCTGGGCTACGTGCCGCCGCGTCAGACGGTAACGCCGGGGGAGCCACTCCACATCGGGCTCTACTGGCGAGCACGCGCCAAGCCGCTCGGCGACTATACGGTCGCAGTGCAATTGCGCGACGCGGCCGGCGCAATCGCCTTTGAGCAAGCGGCGCGCCCGGCGGGCGGGACATATCCAACGAACGAGTGGAGCGTCGGCGAGGTCCTGCTCGATTGGCATGACTTCAATCTGCCGTCGGATATCGCGCCGGGCGAATATGAAATCACGGTCGTATTGACCGACGCGAACCGGCGTGTCTTGGGGCAGACGACTATCTCTACCTTGACCGTCGAGCGCTAGAGAGGATATGGAGTATTCAATAACGTGTGGCCGTTCCAGTCCGGCAGGCGAACGAACGGCGACTGAACCGGCTGTCCGAGAGTGTCGTACCCGATGATCGACGTCGCAGATTTTGCTGCAACTCTGGTATTGGCGCTCGTCGCCGCAGCCGCCGCGTTCTTCGCTGTTCGGTCGGGCCGCGTCAACCCTGCGCGATGGGGCGCGTTTTGGTCGCGTCGCGCCGACCTCATCTTTGGGCTGCTGGTGGCGGGATACGTCGTCCTGTTCGCCGGTCTCGCCGTCCTGCGCTACCTGACGTTTCACACCGGCTATTTGCAGGAAAGCACGTCATGGGACCTGGGACAGTACTCACAACTCATCTGGAATTCGCTCAACGGCCGCTTGCTTCAAGGGACCTACGTTACCGACGCCGACTCGTTCCTCGGCAAGAGCTTTTCGCCGATCCTGCTCGCCCTGGTCCCGCTGTACGCCTTGTGGAGCAGCCCGATGGTCCTGCTCGTCGTGCAGACCGTGGGTCTGGGGCTGGGCGCACTGCCGGTCTATTGGTTCGCGCGGCAGTCCGTCGGCCGTCCCCTAGCGCTCGTCGTCGGGCTGATGTATCTCTTGTCCCCCGCGGTCGAAAACATCGGGCTGACCGAGTTTCACGAGATCGCGTTTGCGACGCCACTCCTGGCGTTCGCGACGTACTTGCTACTGCGCCGCCACACGGCTGGTTTTTTGGTCTGCCTTGGTCTGGCGCTGATGGTCAAGGAAGAGATCGCGCTCATCGCCGTGATTTTCGGCCTGTTCATTCTAGTCGTGCAGCGGCGCCCCCGCCTCGGAATCGGCTTGGCGGTGTTCGGCACGGTCTTTGCGTATCTCCTGCTTCAGACCATCATCCCATATTTTCGAGGCAACGGCTACGGCTCGGCCTTTTACTATTTCGGTCAGGGCGAGATCGGCGGGGGCGGCACACGCTACGGATACCTTGGGCACAGCCTTCCGGAGATCGCGGAGACGATCGTCACACGGCCGGCGCTCGTGTGGCAGATGGTCGTGATCCCGGACAAGATCGAATACGTGCTTCAGTTGCTCGTCCCGTTCGCGTTCGTTCCGCTGCTTGGGATCGAAGTGTTCGCGCTCGCGCTGCCCACCCTGGGCTATTCGCTCCTCAGCACCTACGGGCTGCAATATTCGATCCGGTCCTACTATTTTGCGCCGATGCTGCCGTTTTTCTTCTTTGCCGCCGTCGTCGGCATCGGGCGCGTGCTGCGCTGGGCGGGTCGGCGCTCCGCCCCGGCCGCGTGGCGGGCGGCGGCGGCGGCGCTCTTGCTCGCCGCTGCGGGCGCGAGCTATGTCCTGCAAGCGCCCGGGCCCCTGGCTCGCTATTTTCAGCCGGAGCGCTACGACCTGGATGCGCACGCGCTCCTGGGCAATGAGCTGGCGAGCCGGGTGCCGCAAAACGCGTTCGTCGTCGCTCAGAACGAGATGCTCGCGCGGCTGTCCGATCGCCGCTCCGTATACGAGATCCCGATCCCGGACTATCGCCAGGTCGACTATTTGTTCGCCGACCAGACCCGCGGTTGGTACGGCGTGCATCGCGGAATCTGGGACTATGTTCTCTCGACCGGTTACTTTCAGGTGGTCGCGGCGCAGGACGGCTACATCGTCGCCAAGCGCCGCCCGCCGGAAAATTCGACCGACATTCGATTTGGAAATCACATGACTCTGGACGGCTATTCGATCGTTCTAACCGACACGGTCCGCGGCGGCACGACGTTTCGCCCGATCGTAGAGTGGCACGCCGAAAAACCCATCGCCGATCGGTACGCCGTCACGGTCAGCGTGGTCGACCCGCAGGGCGACGTTTGGGCGACCGAAGATCGCGAGCCGGACGACGGTAAGGTGCCGACGGACCAGTGGATGACAGGGCAGCCGGTGGGCGATCAATATTCGCTCAAACTGCCTCCGACGATGCCGCCAGGGGATTATCAGGTGAAGATCGCCGTTCACGTGCCAGGCACCAGCAAATACCTGGACTCGTTCGATGTAACAGGCCGGTCGCTGGGGACCCAGCCGACGCTCGCAAGCGTCACGGTCGCAAAAGACAAAGAGTCGATTACGGCGAGCGAGCTGGTCAAGCTCCAGCCGATGAACGAGTACCTGGTCGACATGGGCGAGCTGAGGTTCATCGGTTGCTATCCGCCGCCCAAATCGGTTGCGGCGGGGCAGCGCCTGTCGGTAGGTATCTATTGGCGCGCGCGCGACAAACCGGCCGGGGACTATGCGGTCGCGGTCCAGCTTCGCGATTCCGCCGGCGAAGTCGTGTTCGAGCAGGATGGCCGCCCCGCCAACGGGGCGTACCCGACGCTGCAGTGGGATCCCGGCGAAGTGCTGCTCGACTGGCACGATTTCGTCGTTCCGACCGACCTGGCCCCGGGGGAGTATGGAATCTTCGCCCAGCTTCGGCAGATCGGGACCGGCCGCGTTCTCGGCGAGACGAAGGTCGCTCCAATCCAGATCGACGGCAAATAGAGTGACACGAGAGGAACAAGTGGCAGACAAATTCGAGCTTCGGTGTTACGCGTATCTAGACCGCATGCAGCCGCAGTATGCGGCTTTTGTCGGGACTGTCACGCAGGGCGACCTGCCGGTACAGGGAATGGCCGATCTTTACATCGAGGTGGCGCCCGGCAACGAGGTCTTTAGGCTCGTCGATATCGCCGTCAAGGCAACGCAGGCCAAACCGGGCGCCCAGATCGTCGAGCGCGAATTCGGCATGTTCGAAGTCCACTCGCACTCACAAGCGGAGGTGCTGGAAGCCGGCAAGGTCGTGCTCGATCGGCTCGGCTTGAGCATCGCCGACCGCAAGAAACCCGAGATCGCGTCCATCCAGGTCATCACCAACGTCGACCCGTATCAGGTTCAGCTCTTGAATCGCTTTAGGCGCGGCGCGATGCTCGTGGCCGGCGAAACCCTCTTCATCCTCGAGTGCCAGCCGGCGGCGTATATCAACCTCGCCGCGAACGAAGCCGAAAAATCCGC
>JAMCRS010000148.1:9380-16783 GCA_023380675.1 Chloroflexota bacterium | reverse complement strand
AACGCGCCCTCGGCATTTTGGGCGTGCTAATCCGAGCATGCCCAGCCGCTCACTTGGTTGCAGGGGCATTGCTCGCCCCTCCCCCCCGCAGGGAATCGCGGGGTCTAGCGGCCCGCAGGGGGAAGATGGGTATGTCTACTCAACTTGCAACTATTCATATATTGGATATAATCAGCGCACGTAGGCCGTCTGGAAGGAGGTGCAGGATGCGACTCAACATCTCTCCCGAACCGGCGTTGCTCGGATTCCTCTTGGACGAGCCGAAGCACGGCTACGATCTGTACAAACAGATCAGCCGCCACCTCGGCATGGTGTGGCGCATCGGGATGAGCCAGATGTACGCCATTGTCAACAGCTACGCGACGCGCGGTTGGATCCGCACGCAGATGCACTCACAGGGTGTGCGTCCGTCGCGCAAGGTGCTGGCGCTGACGCCGGCCGGGCGCGCGGCGTTCGAGGCATGGCTCCTGCAGCCGGCGCGCGGGCTCCGCGAGTTCCGGGTCGACTTTTTCCTGCGACTGCACTTTGCGCAGGTGTTCGGCGAGCCGTACGTCCGGGATCTGGTCGACCAGCAGATCAGCGTGGTCCAACGCGAATTGACGGAGCTGCGCGCTCGGCGAGTGTCCCCGATCGGCGAGGAGACGCCACTATTTCAAATGACGCGCGATTTCAGGATCCAGCAGCTAACGACCATACTCAAATGGCTCAAGGCCAATCGCGGACAGCTGGTTCGGCTGGCCGCCGCGCCCGTCGCGTCCGAGCCGGTCGAGCTTACGCGTGTCCGTCGCGGCGGCACGCGGCCGCGCTCTCTCGGCGAAGACGCTCCGCCCCGCGCGGGACGCGGCGGGGTTTCGCGGAAAGCATAATCTCAATATTCGGAGGAGAAGAAGTGAAAAAGGTACTGCTCGTTGCATTGCTCGCCTTGACGGCGGCGACTCTCGGCGCTTGCGAGTCCGGCGCTGCCGTTACGCCTGCTCCGCCGACGACCGCGCCAGCCGCTACGTCGGCGGGAACCAGCGGCGGTGGGACGACCCTCACGATCTTGGCGGCCGCTTCACTCACCGATTCCTTCAAAGAGATCGCCAAAGGCTTTGAGGCGGCGAACCCGGGTGTCAAGGTCGCGTTCAGTTTCGCCGGTTCGCAGACTCTTCGAACGCAGATCCAACAGGGCGTGACGGCGGACGTCTTTGCGAGCGCGGACAACAACAACATGGATCCGGTCAAAGCCGCCAATCTGCTGGCGAGCGATCCCCAGATCTTTACCCGCAATCTTTTGGTCGTCATCCTTCCCAAGGCCAATCCGGGCGGCTTGAAGGAATTGAAAGACCTGTCCAAGGCTGGCACCAAGCTGATCGTCGCCGCCTCCAGCGTGCCGGTCGGGAACTATACGCTCCAGGCGCTCGACAAGCTCTCCGCCGATCCGACCTACGGCTCCGATTTCAAGGCCAAGGTCCTGGCTCAAGTCGTATCGAATGAGACCGACGTCAAGGCCGTCGTAACCAAGGTGGGTCTAGGAGAAGGAGACGCGGGCGTCGTGTACACGACCGATGCGAAGGTCGCCGCGGACAAGCTCACGACGATTGCGATCCCGGAGCAGTACAACGTCGTCGCCACGTACCCCATTGCGGTTCTCAAGTCGAGCCCCAATGCATCCCTGGCGCTCAAGTTCGTCGACTATGTTCTGTCGAGCGATGGGCAGGCGGTACTCGCCAAGTACGGGTTTGCCCCCAAATAGCGGGTCGATAAGGCTGGCGATAAAGAGGTGATGGGATGGCAGTAATGACCACGGGACGCGCACGCCGCGCCCATGCTCTCGGCGTGCCGTTGGGAAGGGGTGCCTTTCTCGGCGCGACGTTGCTCCTCGTACTTTTTCTCACGCTGCCGCTGGTCGCCATCGTCCTCCAGGTACTGCCGCTCGGCTTGAAAGGGTGGCTCGACCCCGCGACGCTGGATGCGCTGACGCTGAGCCTGTTGACGGCAAGTCTCTCGGCCTTGTTGGCCGTGGCGGTCGGCACCCCGATCGCCTACATGCTCGCGCGTGAGGAATTCCGCGGCAAGTCGCTGATCGACACGCTCATCGACTTGCCGATGGTGCTTCCTCCCGCCGTTGCCGGCATCGCTCTGCTGGTGACGTTCGGCCGACGCGGCTTGCTGGGTCCCGCGCTCTCGTCGATCGGGATCGAGCTTCCGTTCACGACGGCCGCGGTCGTAATGGCGGAGACCTTCGTGGCGGCTCCATTCTACGTTCGGTCGGCCAAGGCCGGTTTCGCTTCCGTCGACCGGGGGCTGGAACAGATGTCGGCGCTATTGGGCGCCTCCAGCCTCCGGACCTTTTTCCGAGTCACTCTGCCGCTGGCCGGCCCCACACTTTTTGCCGGCCTCTTGATGACGTGGGCGCGTGCGCTGGGGGAGTTTGGGGCGACGATCATGTTTGCCGGCAACTTCCAGGGGCGCACGCAGACGATGCCGCTGGCGATCTACATCGGCCTGGACTCTAATCTGGAGAGCGCGCTCACGTTGTCCGTCATCCTGATCGTCGTCTCGTTCACGATCCTCGCGTTGGTCCGCTTGGTCACTCCGAAAGGCTTTGCGTTCGGCTGATGCGCGGGCTGACGTACGGACCGCGGCAGTTTCGGCTTGACGCGGGATAGCCAATACGACTATTATGTTTGAAATCAAGATTCAAAGACGCATCGGCGAATTCGAGCTCGACGTCGAATTCGCCGCGCCGGAAGGCAAGATCGTCGTTCTTTTCGGCCCGAGCGGAGCGGGCAAGTCTATGTCTCTGGCGTCGATCGCCGGCTTTGTTACGCCGGATGCCGGGCGGATCGCCGCCAACAGCCGAGTCTTGTACGATTCCGCGCGAGGGATCGATCTTCCTCCTCAGAAGCGACGCATCGGTCTGGTCAAACAGGACTTGACGCTCTTTCCTCACTTGAGGGTCGCGCAGAATGTCGCGTACGGCCTGGTCCGCGAGCCGCCCGGGACGCGCCGTGACCGGGTGCGCGCGCTGCTGCACCTGGTGGGCCTCGACGGGCTGGAGGATCGCTACCCGGCGCAGCTTTCAGGCGGGCAGCAGCAGCGAGTGGCGCTCGCGCGAGCGCTCGCGCCGGACCCGGAATTGCTGCTGCTGGACGAGCCGTTCAGCGCGTTGGACGCGCCGACGCGCGTCCAACTTCGGAACGATGTGCTGGCATTGCAGCGCCAGATTCGGGTCCCGATCGTCTTCGTCACGCACGATCTCGGGGAAGCGTATTTTCTGGCGGACCGGCTTGCGGTGATCGACGGGGGACGTATCTGGCAGGTGGACTCGCCCGGAGAGATCCTGCAACACCCGTCGTGCCTCCGGGTCGCCCGGGCGGTCGGCGTGAAGAACGTCCTGGCCGGCACGGTGCTGGAGTGCGGCCCGTCACATTGCCGGGTGCGGGTCGGCCAGGTCATCCTGGATACGACCCCCGGGCCTTTCGAGGCCGGCGCGCCGGTCCACGTGTGTCTCCGACCGGAGCGGGTCATGCTGCTGCGCCCGGAGCGTGGGGCGGAGTCCTCCGACGAGAACGCGCTGCGGGGCACGATCGTCCGGGAGTCGAACGACGGAATGATGGCGACGCTCTTTTTTCGCTCTGAGCAAGAGCGTCTTGCCGAGGACCAGGACTATGACCTGCAGATCGAGCTGCCGGTGTACATCTACGAGCGACTCGAACTTGCCCGCCGGCGGGAGTGGAACGTCTCGCTTCGCAAGAACGCCATTCATTTGATCGGGAGCTGAGCGCAAGCCGCGAACAGGAGCGCCGAGTATGGACGGGTCGATCGATTGGAACACCCTCTGGAGCGAGCTGGTCGAGCTCTCGCGGCGACGGCAGCAGAGCCGCGCGGCGGACAACGGGGACCGCTGGAACCGGCGTGCGGAAGATTTTGACTCGCGCGTGCGGGACCGTTGGGCGCGGCCGGACTCGAGCCGCAGCTTTCTCACGTCCGCTTTAGACGCGATGCCCGGCTCGACCGTCCTGGACATCGGCGCGGGCACCGGAAAATGGGCCGTCCTGCTCGCGCGGCACGCCAAACAGGTGACCGCCGTCGAGCCCTCGCCGGCCATGGGGGTCCGACTGCGCGAGAACATTGCCGCCGCGGGCGTCTCGAACGTCGTCGTGCTTGAAGAGGCGTGGCCGCAGGCGAGCGTGGGGCTGCACGACATCACGCTGTGCTCACACTCGTTGTACGGGTTTCCGGATTTTGCCGGGGTGATTGCAAGCCTCCAGGCAGTCACCCGCCGCATGTGCGTTCTGCTCCTGCGGGCACCCGCGCCGGACGGAATCATGGCAGAGGCGGCGCGCCGAATCCTGGGTCATCCGCACGACAGTCCGAACTATCAGATCGCCTTCAACGCGCTGCTTCAGATGGGGATCTTTCCCAACGTCCTGATGGAATATCCCGCGTCCTGGGTGCCTTGGTCGAGCGACAGCCCGGCCGAGGCGCTGCTCGAGATCAAGCGCCGGTTCGGGTTGAGCGAACGGTCCGACTTTGACGATTACTTGTGCGATCTGCTGCAGCGCCGACTGGTCCTCGCCGAGGGACGCTATGTTTGGCCTCAGGGTATGCGCACGGCTCTGATCTATTGGCTGGTCGATCCAGACAACGGCCTCCAGATCGACTACCGGGTTGCCGTGAGACCGGACACGGATTAGGGCCGATCTCGATCCAAACGGGTCCACCGTAATGCCGCGGCGGTCCTAAATCCTCACAAGAGCCTATTCTCCGCCAAGTGTTCCGCTAGACGGCCCAGGGATTCGGTCATCCCTGCTTCCATCCCCATACTGATTTTCGCGTTGCGACCCTCTGTTCCCAGGTTTGCCGCTCAAATCTTTGACAAGACACGAAATTGAGTGTACTATATGCATAGTTTATAGAAGCGGCGGGCCATCAACGGCGATGGCTCACGTGCGTGAGGTCTTGTAAGCCTCTCCCGATATCGCGGCTCGTTTGTGCCGAGCGCGCGGGGAGAGGTTTTTTGTTCTGGTGCAGTTTCGACCGTCGAGCCGATCATACGCCGCGACGTCTACGCGAGAGGTCGCGTGGAGCGGCGCGAAAAACAGAATGGGCGCGCGGGGGCGGTCGGGAGCCGGATCGGGTGGCCGCCGGCTCGCGATCGACAGTTCCGCGAACGCTTTCAAAGGAGGCGTGGAAGAGGTTATCACACAATCCCGGAATTTGGCCTGAGGGCATTTGATTCGTCGACGGGACGTCGGCATGTGTTTTTGGGCAGGAGCGTGCGGCCGTGCGACGCGCGCCTGCAATCGTTGGTGTTACCGGAGCATTCACAACGTAGTGAAGGAGGCGAGCAGATGCAGAAGCGTACTCTGACCATTAATGGATCCACCCGGACGGTGATCGCCGACCCGGAGGCGTCGTTGGGGGACGTGCTCCGCCGGCAGATGCTCCTCACAGGCACCAAAGTGTCTTGCAACGACGGGCACTGCGGCGCCTGCTCGGTGATCGTGGACGGCAAGCTCACCCTGGCCTGCGTCACCAAGATGAGCCGAGTGCCCGACGGCGCCAAGATTACGACGGTCGAAGGCATCGGGACGCCGGAAAATCCGCACGTCATTCAACTCGCGCTCGTCGCGACCGGCTCGGCGCAGTGCGGTTTTTGCACACCGGGCTTTGTCGTTTCGATCAAAGCGCTGCTGGACCGGAACCCGAATCCGACGCGCGAGCAGGTGCGCGCGTGGTACACCCAGCACCACAATGTCTGCCGCTGCACCGGCTACAAGCCGCTGGTGGATGCGGCGATGGACGCCGCCAAAGTGCTGCGCGGCGAGATCAAGCGCGAGGAATTGGAATTCAAGCTGCCGCCCGACGGCCGCGTCTGGGGAACCAAGTATCCCCGCCCCAGCGCGCTCGCCAAAGCGACCGGCACGCTGGACTACGGCCAGGACCTCGGCTTGAAGATGCCGCCCGGCACGCTCCAGCTCGCGCTCGTGCAAGCCAAGGTCTCGCATGCGAACATCCTCTCCATCGATACCTCCGAAGCAGAAAAGATGCCGGGCGTCGTCAAAGTCGTCACTCACAAGGACGTCAAAGGCAAGAACCGCATCACCGGCCTGATCACGTTCCCCACCAACAAGGGCGACGGGTGGGACCGCCCCATTTTGTGCGACCAGAAGGTATTCCAGTACGGCGACGCACTCGCGATCGTTTGCGCGGACACGATCGAGCAGGCGAAAGCCGCGGCGGAAAAGGTCAAGGTCGAGCTCGAGGTGCTGCCGGCGTACATGAGCGCGCCCGCGGCCATGGCGGACGACGCGATCGAAATCCACCCGGGGACGCCGAACGTCTACTACGAGCAAAAGATCGCCAAGGGCGAAGACACCAAACCGATCATGGCGTCGGCGCCGCACGTCGCAGCAGGAAGCTTCTACCTTCAACGGCAGCCGCACCTCACGCTCGAATCCGATATCGGATTCGCGTACTTCGACGACCAGGAGCGGTTGACCATTCATTCCAAGAGCATCGGCCTCTACCTGCATCACGCCATGATAGCGCCCGGCCTGGGGATCGAGCCGGAGAAACTGCGCCTGGTGCAGAACCCGGCCGGCGGAACGTTCGGCTATAAATTCTGCCCAACCATGGAGGCGCTCCTGGGCGTCGCGTGCATGGCGACCCGGCGGCCGGTGTATCTGGAGTACGACTATCAGCAGTTCATGACCTACACCGGCAAGCGCTCGCCGTTCTGGATCGACATGAAGCTGGCCGCCGACAAACAGGGCAAGCTCGTGGCGATGGAGACCGACTGGTCGGTCGACCACGGTCCGTATTCCGAGTTCGGCGACCTGCTGACTCTTCGCGGCGCGCAGTACATGGGCGCCGGGTACAACATCCCGAACATCCGGGGCTTGGGCCGGACGGTCACGACGAACCACGCGTGGGGCTCGCCGTTCCGCGCCTACGGTTCGCCGCAGGCCTTTTTGGCTTCCGAGAGCCTGGTTGACGTGTTGGCGGAAAAGATGGGCATGGACCCGCTCGAATTCCGCTATCTGAATTGCTATCGGCCGGGAGCCACGACGCCGACCGGCCAGACGCCGGAGGTGTACCCCTTCCCGGAGATGTTCGATAAACTGCGACCGCTCTACCATGACGCGCTCGCCAAAGCCAAACGCGAGTCCACGCCGGAGAACAAAAAGGGCGTGGGAATCGCGCTCGGCATCTACGGCTGCGGCATCGACGGGACCGATGCGGCCGAGGCGGCGGTCGAGCTGACCAAGGAAGGCGTGACCATCTTCAACACGTGGCAGGACCACGGCCAGGGCGCGGACATGGGAACGCTCGGCACCGCGCACGAAGCGCTGCGGCCGCTGGGCCTTGCGCCGGAACGGATCAAACTGGTGATGAACGACACGGCGTTGGCG
>JAMCRS010000148.1:0-9370 GCA_023380675.1 Chloroflexota bacterium | reverse complement strand
ACCTTAGGGTGGGAGCCGCAGCCAGGTCGTGGGAGGCAACGCCATCAAGAACGGCTGCGAACAGTTAATTACCGCCATGCGCAAGCCGGACGGAAAATTCCGCACCTACGACGAAATGGTTGCCGCGAACATCCCGCTCAAGTACGTGGGCAACTGGACCGCGAGCATGAACTCGAACTGCGATGCGAACGGTCAAGGCCGTCCCTTTGCCATCTACATGTACGGCCTCTTTATGGCGGAGGTCGCCGTCAACCTCAAGACCGGCAAGACGACAGTCGACGGCATGACGGTCATGGCGGACGTTGGCAAGATCAACAACCGGCTCGTCGTGGACGGCCAGATCTACGGTGGGGTGGCCCAGGGAATCGGCCTGGCATTGTCCGAGGACTTTGAGGACATCCAAAAGCACTCGACCATGCTGGGAGCCGGCGTCCCGTTCGCCGCGGACATCCCGGACAAGCTCGACATCCACTACTTTGAGAACCCGCGTGAGAACGGACCGTTCGGCGCCGCCGGCGTCGGCGAGCTCCCGCTGACCTCGCCGCACGTCGCCGTCATCAACGCGATCAACAACGCGACCGGCGTTCGCATCACCCACCTGCCCGCACGGCCCGAAAAGGTGCTGGAGGGACTCAAGGAAGCGGCCGCGAAGGGGACGCCTGTACACGCTTGATTCAGCCTGCGTGGGACGGGCAGCCTTGCCCGTCTCGCGCAGCCCAATGTGAACGTCAATGTGAACGTAATCGAAGATCTGCTCGCTACGGTGTGCAACGCGCCCGACGCGCCGGTCGAAGATGTGCGCGTCGGGCTGTTCTGGACCGCGGTGCGCGGGCCGCGTCTCGGGCTCGCGTCGACGCAAGCCGATGCGTCCTGTTGCTTTGCCAGCGACGTGACCGGGGCCGGCCAACTGCAGGAGCGCTCCGCGCAGGAGCTCGCGGCGATGCTCCGCTCGAGCCATCCAGTCGAAGCGAGCATCGGCCTCGCGGCACTCAACGCGCTGCTCCCGATCGACCGAGCCGCCGGGGTCGAGATGAACGCGCGCGAGTACCTGCTGGAGCACGGGCGCGGCGCCAAGGTCGTCATGATCGGGCACTTTCCCTTCGGCGATCTGCTGCGTCAGGTCGCGGCGAAGGTGTGGGTGCTCGAGCTGCATCCCTCGGACGGCGATACGCCGGCGGCGCGAGCCGCCGAGTTGATCCCCCAGGCAGACGTGATCGGCCTGACGGCGAACACGCTGATGAACGGCACGTTCGAAGAGCTGGCCGCGCAGTTTCCGCCGCGAGCACGCGTCGTCATGCTGGGCCCGAGCACCCCGCTCAGCCCCGTCCTGTTCGACTACAATATCGACGTGCTCGGAGGCGCTCTCGTCGAGGACGCGGAGGGCGTCCTGTGCCGCGTCGGACAGGGGTCATCGCTGCACGGCGCTCCTGGCGTGCGGCGCTTGACGATGCGTAAAGGCAATCGGCATGGAACAGAATGAACTGCGGGCGCTGGAAGACCGGTGTATTCAAGAGTGCGCGCCGGCGTGTCAGGCCGCGTGTCCGATCCACGTCGACGTGCGGGCGATTGCGCGCGAGATCGGCCGGGGCGATTTCTCCGCCGCGCTCGCGATCCTCTCCAAGCCGCTCCCCTTTCCAGGTATCATCAGCCGGGTCTGCGACAGCCCCTGCCAGAGCGCGTGCAAGCGTAACGAAGCCGGCGGCAGCATCGCCGTGAACGCGCTCGAGCGCGCATGCGTGAACTATGGGGGCGCCCTCGCGACGAGGCCGCGGCCCCTGCCGCCGCGCGATCAGCGCGTCGCCGTCGTCGGGGGCGGAATCAGTGGCATGACGGCCGCGTACGATCTCGCGCGCAAGGGGTATCGCGTCGTCATACTCGAGGCCGGCGATCGACTCGGCGGCAACCTTTGGAAAACGTCGCGCGAGGAGCTCCCCGCGGACGTGATCCTGGCCGACGTGGAAAACGTGACCCGGCTCGGCGTCGAGGTCCGCTACGACACGCCGGTGAATCGTCTCGGCCTGAACGGCCGCTCGCCCAAGCTGGCCGCGCTCCGCGCCGAATTCGACGCCGTCTTTCTCGCGTTTGGTGCTCACACGGACGACTCGTTCGAAGTGGAACGCGACTCCCAGGGCAAGATCAAGATCGACCCGGTCACGCTTGCGACCAGCCTCGAAGGGGTTTACGCCGGCGGCGGCCTCTTGTGGAGCATCGATTTTCGTTCGGCCATTACCTCCATTTCCGACGGGCGCCGGGCCGGTATTTCGATCGATCGGTACCTGCAGCGGGTCTCGCAGACGGCGTCGCGAATCAACGAGGGACCGTACGTCACCCGGCTGTACACCGATGCGCATGCCAGGCCTCCGGCGCCGATGGTCGAGATGGACGACCCGGTCGACGGCTACGAGCGGCACGAGGCGATCGAGGAGGCGCAGCGCTGCCTCTTGTGCGAGTGCATGGAATGCGTCAAGGTGTGCGAGTATTTGCGCCGCTACGAGCGCTACCCGCGCAAATACGTCCGCGAGATCTACAACAATCTCTCCATCGTCAAAGGGACGCGGCTCGCCAATCAGTTCATCAACTCGTGCAGCTTGTGCGGGCTGTGCGCCGAGGTGTGCCCGGAAGACCTGGATATGGGCGCGGTCGCCCGGGACGCCCGGGTCGAAATGGTCCGGCAGAACCGGATGCCGGCGTCCGCCCACGATTTCGCTCTGCGGGACATGGAATTCAGCAACGGTGCCCATTTTGCGCTCACGCGCCACGCGCCCGGCGCAGCGGCGAGCGAGTACGTTTTTTTCCCGGGCTGCCAGCTCAGCGCGTCCTCGCCCGAGCACGTCGAGCGGGTCTACGCCGATCTGCGGGCACGCCTGGACTCGCGCGTCGGGCTCATGCTCGGCTGCTGCGGCGCGCCAGCCGAGTGGGCCGGGCGCGTCGACCTCTTCCATTCCACGCTCGACGACTGACGCAAGCGCCACCAGGCGTTAGGCGCGCCCCCGGTGGTATTGGCGTGCTCGAGCTGCTATCGCGTCTTCAAGGAACACTTGGCTGACGTCCGGATCCTCTCGCTGTGGGACCTGTTCGACCGATGGGGATTGCCCGAGACGCCGGCGCGCTCGCCCCAGGTGGTCGCGGTGCACGATCCGTGCAGCACGCGGCACGAAGAGGGTTTGCAGAACAGCGCACGCCGCATCGTGCGGCGGCTCGGCCACACGATACAGGAATTGCCGCTGAGCCGGGACAAGACCGAGTGCTGCAGCTACGGCGGCGTCATGTGGCTCGCGAATCGCGAGCTCGCGCAAGCCTGCGTGGATCGGCGGATTGCGTCTAGCCCGCTGCCCTACGTGACCTACTGCACCATGTGCCGCGATTTCTTCGCCGCGCGCGGCAAGCCGACGCTCCACCTGCTCGACCTGGTCTACGGCGCGGGCGACGAATGGACGGCGCGGCCGGGTCCGATCTGGTCGCAGAGACACGAAAATCGCGCGCGCCTCAAGCGCCGGCTGCTGGCGCAAGTGTGGGGAGAGGAAATGGACGAGCCAAGCGGGCCTGAATCGATCCAGCTGATCATCTCCGACGCCGTGCGCGCGAATGGAAGAGCGGCTGATCCTGGTGGAGGCCCCATTGTCTTGGCAATCGGCCAGTGCTATACTCCGCCGAAATGTCGGCAGGGGTTTGGCCATCACACGGCAAGGAGGATCAGAATGGCAGCAGTATCTTCAAACATCACGATCAACCAGCCGGTCGACAAGGTTTTTACCTACGTCACCGGGGTTCAGAACCATAAATCATGGCAGGCGGGCATCCTGGATGCCAAATTGACGCCGGACGGCCCGGTCGCCGTCGGCTCCACTTACCACTATACGACCGAGGTGATGGGCCGGCGCATGGAAACTCAGCTCCAGGTATCGGCGTACGAAGAGAACAAGAAATGGAGCGTCAAGACGGCCGGCGTGCCGAGGCCGGTCGAAACCGTCTACGCGTTCGACGGCGCCGGGAACACGACGAACCTGATCATCTCGATGGAGCTGAGCGGCGGATATCCAGCCGCGGCGGAAGCGATGGTCAAACAGCAAATGCAGAAATCGCTCGATGAACAGGGAGCCCGGATCAAGCAGTTGATCGAGCACTAGAACGGAGTCGAGGCCGCGCCGGTCGTTCGGCGCGGCGTCCCGCCGGGCAGAGCTGACGGCGCGCCCGCGTCCGCTTGCTGGGGCGCGCGGGTGATGGTTGCCAGTCGTCATGAGCGAATGGTGGACGGCCGTAGGACCGGGCGTGTCCGCGACGGCTGGCGAGAGGAATCGATGGATGTCGACTGAAACGCTCGAACGGGCGCGAGAATTGATCGACGCCCGGCTCGAGGACTCGATCGACCTGGATGCAATGGCGCGGGCGGCCGGCTTTTCGCGTTTCCACTTTTTGCGCGCCTTTCGCAAGCGGTTTCACCAGACGCCGCATCAATACCTCACCCGCATGAGGATCGAGCGCGCCAAAGAGCTCCTCTCCAACACGGAATACCCCATCACGGAAATCTGTTTTTCAGTCGGCTTTGAGAGCCTGGGATCGTTTAGCGCCTTGTTTCACAAAGTGGTCGGCTGGTCCCCATCGGTGTATCGGGCGCGAGTGTGGGAACAGCGCCGCAACCCACGCCGGTTCATTCCGGCGTGCTTCATCGCACAGTTCGGATTGGAACGATGCCTCCCGGATCCGCCGGCGGAGGTGCTACCTTCGGAGACCAGGAAACGACCGTCGAACGGAGCGAGTCTTCACCTGGCAAAGTGAGCAATTCTCAAGAAGACGGCCAGTGCAGCATGTGCTATTGTTCTCCGGCAACTGATTCCCGAAAAGGAGAAAACGGCACATGATTACGAGACTGTCGCACACTACCTTGTTCGTCCGGGACCAGAACAAGGCTTTCGACGTATACGTCAACAAGCTCGGCTTTAAGGTCAACACCGATATGAAGATGGAAAGTGGGCTGCGCTGGCTCACCGTGAATGTCCCCGGCCAGCCAAACCTGGAAATCCTGCTGACCGAGCCGAGCGAGCCCATGATCCCGCCCGACCTCCTCGCGCATCTGCGCGCGATGCTGGACAAGGACGCCATGGGATGCGGCGTCTGGGAAACGGACGACGTCCGCAAAACGTACGAGGAGCTCAAGTCGAAGGGGATCGAGTTTATGAAACCTCCGACGGAAGAGTTTTACGGAGTCGAGGCGCTCTTCAAGGACGGCTGCGGCAATTGGTTCAGCCTAACGCAGCGCAAGTAGACCGGCGGCGTTGACACGCTCGGATCGCGATCGCGCGGCGCGTGACGCTCGCAAACGCGCAGCCGCAATTTAACTCCCGTTCAGAAACGAGATCGGCGCAAGGACCCCGTACGAAGAGTCCTTGCGCCGATTGTTCGTTCGGTACGCGACGACTGCTTGCCGATCGCACCACCGCAATACCGCATGCCATAGCTGAGGACCGCCTTCTCGCAGAGACCAAGCGCGCTGTGAAACTGCCGGGTCCGCCCTCCGTCCCGCCCCCTCCTCCGTGTATTAGCGTATAATAGCCGGTAGACAATAGAGTAGGAGCGCAATTTCCATGGACCGGATTACACATCGTTTGCCAGGGTTGGCCCTGACCGATCATGCTTTTGTCGTACCGCTCGACCATGCCTCGCCGAATGGCGACAAGATAGAAATCTTTGCGCGAGAGGTCGTGGCTGCCGGCCGTGAAGACGAGCGACTGCCGTGGCTCGTCTTCTTTCAGGGCGGACCCGGCCAGCCGTCTCCCCGACCTTTGGTCAACGATGGCTGGTTGAAAAGGGCCGTACGGGATTATCGGGTCCTGCTGCTCGACCAACGCGGGACCGGGCGGAGCACACCCGTCAACTTTCAAACGCTCGCCCGCTTGTCGACGCCCCAGGCGACGGCGGACTATCTCAGATTTTTTCGAGCCGACGCGATCGTCCGGGATGCGGAATGCATCCGTCGCGAGCTGCTTGGGGAAAACGAGCGTTGGAGCGTTCTCGGCCAGAGCTATGGCGGCTTTTGTATCACGACCTATTTGTCCGTGGCCCCACAAGCGCTCAAAGAGGCGGTCATCACCGGCGGGCTCCCACCCATCTACCACACCGCCGACGAGGTTTATCGCTCGACCTATCGTACGGTCGCGTACAAAAACCGGCTGTACTACGAGCGCTACCCGGACGACGTGGAACGCGTGCAGGCCATCGCCGATTTCCTCGACCGGCACGACGTGCGTCTTCCGAACGGCGGCCGACTATCTTCGCGCCGGTTCCAGCAGCTTGGGATGGGGTTTGGCGCCAGCGACGGATTCGAGCGCGTTCACTATATGCTCGAAGACGCGTTCGTGACCGGCGCGGCCGGGCGGGAGCTGAACCATAGCTTTATGCTCGCCATAGAGAACGCGCACAACTTTGAAAGCAATCCCATCTATGCCGTGCTCCACGAGGCGTGCTACTGTCAGCGGACCGCGTCGAGCTGGTCCGCGGAGCGCATTCGCGCAGAGTTCCCGGAGTACAAGTGGTCGGCCGGCAAGCAGATGCTTTTCACCGGCGAGATGGTCTACCCCTGGATGTTCGACGATTACGTGCACCTTCAGCCCCTCAAGCCGGCGGCCGACCTCCTCGCCGAATTTGACGATTGGCCGCCCCTCTACGACCCGGACGCGTTGCGTTCCAACACGGTCCCTTGCGCCGCCACGATCTATTACAACGACATGTACGTCGACCGGGCATTTGCGCTAGAAACCGCGCAGACCATCCGCGGCATCCGGACCTGGGTCACCGACGAGTACGAGCACAACGCCTTGCGCTCAGAGGGGGAACGGGTCCTGGATCGACTTTTGGGGATGGTCCACGGCGAGTGTTGAGCGCAGCTCACGCTCCGTCCGCTGATGCCGCGCGCAGGCGTGGTGTCAGGTCCCTCGTCCACTACGGCATGCAGTCTCGGCCGCATTTGCGCTTTACGAGTCTCGGCGAACTGCCGCACCGGCGCGTGTCTCGTAAGGTCGTGGGGTCGCGTCCTGACGTGACCTTGCGGGTCCCCACTATCCATCGCGCCGACCTTGGATAACCGCGCAAAACGTGATACAATCCTTTTGAGCGGCTGAGGTAGAACCGGCACGACGGCGATCCTATTCCCCTTACCCAGAGGCTGATTATGAACATGACGAGTCGAACGGACGCGACCGGCGCGCCGCTGCCTACCGCCCTGCGGCCGCTGAGCCTGGGCGAGGTGCTCGACGTAGCCATCGCGCTCTACCGAAAGAACGTCGTGACGCTCGTGGGAATCGTCGCGGTCGTCAGTTTCCCGCTGCTCGTGATCCAGGTCGTCGCCACCATCCTTGCTCTTCCCACGAACATAACCGGGCTGTTTGAAAACCCACCCGGGGGAAACCTTTCCACTGACCCGTATATTTCGCTTTTGATCTTTTACGGAGCATTTCTGATCACGGCGCTCGTGAGCGCGGTGCTGGGGAGCATTGAGTTTGGCGCAGTCGCTCTGGCGGTTTCGGAACAGTACCACGGTCGGCGCATGACGATCGGCCAGGCGTACCGCCGGGCGCTTGGGCGGTCGCCGCACCTCATCCTGGCGTGGTTCATCACCGGCGTCGTAACCATCTTCTCCGCGGCCTTTATGATGGCGTCGTTCGTCGTCCCTTGCTTGTGCTTCCTGGCGGTTGCACCCCTCGTCCTTTTGATCTTTCTCAATACACAGTGGGCGCTCTCAACGCCGGCGATCGTCCTCGAGGGCCAGAACGGGCTGGGGGGATTGGGACGGAGCTGGCGGCTGGTCCGGGGCTCGTTCTGGCGAGTCCTCCTCATGCTCGTCCTGCTCTTTCTTTTCACGACGGTCCTCGACGCGATTCCGTCGTATACCGTCTCTTTCGGCATCCTCATCTTCGTCCCCGGCTTGCTGCTCGTCTCCACGATCATCAGCAGCGTGGTCAACGCCGTCATGACCACTCTGCTTGCGCCGATCACCTGGTGCGTTTTGACCGTGCTCTACTACGATCTCCGGGTTCGCAAGGAAGGATACGACCTTCAACTTGCTCTGGAGCGGCTCGGGCCTGTTCCCGTCGCGCCGGCGCCGGCAGGGAGCGCATGATCCGGCGCGCCCTCGTCCTCGCCCTTCTCTTGACTGCGCTCGGCGCAGTCACCGCTCTGGCGCAAGCGCCCGCGACGCTGGACGAGTATCGCCGCGCGATCGCGCAGGCGCTCTCGAGTGTCGAACGCGCGGCCGACGAGGCTGCGCCCGAGACGCGTCAGGCACTGCTCAAGCAGGCGGCGGCTGACCTCGGCGCCATTCGCGCCGTTCAGCTCGATTCGGGAGCCGCGATGCCCGTACACAACGAAACCCTCGTCGCCGAGCTCGACGCCGCCGCGCAGAACGACGCGCCGCCGGACGAAATCCTCAAGATCGACGCACGACTCCACGCGCTCGGCAGCCAGGTCGGAACGATCCCGATCCCGCCCAACCCGGCCGATCGGGCGCGGCTGCACGATATTCTGGACCATCCGCCGTTCGTGACTCCCGAGGTCTCGAATCCGCTCAACGAGCTCCTGCAGCATTTCCTCGATTGGCTTTCGAGCGTTCTGGGGGATGTGCTAGGCGGCGTCGTGAACGCGCGCGACGCGGTCATGGTGCTCGGTTTCGTGTTGGTCGTGGCGCTGCTGATCTATTTCTTTCGCATCCTCGTGGATAACGTCGTTCGCGAGTCCCACCTCCCGACGGCCGGTCCCGTCGAAGCGATTGCCTCGGGCGGCATCCTGCATGCGGCGCAGGCATATGCGGAGCAAGGCGACTATCGCACGGCCGTGCGTCAGCTATACCTGGCCGCTCTCTTGATCCTCGACGAGCAGCGCGTTCTGCGCTACGACCACACCCTGACGAACCGCGAGCTGCTGCGAGAAGTCGCGCATCGTCCTCGGATCCGGGCAGCGCTCGAGCCGGTCGTCGAGACGTTCGACCGAACTTGGTACGGTTATCAAAAGATCAGCCGCGAAGATTTCGAACTCTACCTGCGCCGCGTGCAGGATATGAAAAACCTGGCCCCGCCGGAATGATCGATGCGATTCTCGCGTGATCTGGTCGTCGTCGTCGTGCTCTTTGCCGCCCTGATGGGCCTGACGGTGCTCGGCGCGCTGTTCGAGCAGTCCGGGCCGCCGACCTGGATTCCCTATTCGACGCACACCACGGAGCCGCAAGGCGCTCAGGCCCTCCAGCGCTGGCTGGAAGCGCTGGGCTATGACACGTTCCGCATCGAGGGCTCGACCTTTTCGATTCCCCAAAGCGCACAGCTCTTGTTCATATTGAACGAGAGCGACTATCTCGCTTCGGGCGACGCGGACGCGGTGATGGAGT
>JAMCRS010000147.1 GCA_023380675.1 Chloroflexota bacterium | reverse complement strand
CCCGCATTCTCCTAAATCGGGACACCCACCCGCACCGCGGCGCTTCCGATCTCGGTTAGACGCCGCTGCCCTTCGGAACGCAGCGAAGTCTCATACATCGACGACTCCTTCAAGCCATTCTCTGGACGAGCGCTCGGTCCCCCGGCGAGCCAACGCCTCGCCCACCCTCCGACGGGTCGACCAAGCCCCAGGCTTATTTCAGCGCTGCCGCTATGCTGCGCGCGCCCTCTTCCGGCGTCGTCTGCCCCCTCCAGACTGCGGCCACCGCAGTCCGCCACGCGTCCGACACTCTATTGTAAGCAGAACTGGGAGGGATATAGACCGCGTGCTCGAGTTGATCCTGCAAAAAGAGTCCATAGTCAAACGGCTCGACCGCCAGGACTACGGCGGACCTGTCAGCGGGCAAGAGGTGAGCCGCGCGCAGCCACGGAGCCAGATGCTCACCCTGAACAAGCCACCGAATGAAGCGGACTGCGGCCGCTTGTCGTGCGGGATCGTTCGTTACGACTACAAAGGCCCAACCGGTCGCCACCGCGCTGGAATTGCCGTCGCGCGTTGGAAGAGCGGCGTACGACGCATCCGGGACCTGGCCGCGGTCCGCCGCGAAACGCGAAGACGGCGCCTGCGTCATTCCCACCTTGCCGGCCAGAAAGGTCGGCCAGGTTTCATCAGAATTCGTGAGACCGATGGACGCGTCCTGGAGGAGGCCCAGATCGTGCGCGCGCTTGACGAACGCAAGCACCTCGCCGGCGGCGTCGACGTCGATCGTGATTTGCTTGTTCGCATCGAACAACGGCGCGATCGCCAGGTACTGGTCGAGAAAGGCGTCGTCACCGGCGAGCGGTAACAGCAGCGTCGACCTGAGCCTTACGAGGTCGTCCCAGGTCCGCGGCGGCTGCCGGACCGTCGTCCGATTGTAAACCAGATGATCGACGTCGGCGCTGAAAGGGACGGCGATCCATTTACCCCGATAGTGCGCTGCCTGGTACGCGAAGGGGAAGAAATCGCTCGCCACGTCTGCCGGCACCAGCGAATCGAGCGGCTGTAGCACGCCGACGCTGGCCGCCTGCGGGATTTCGGACAGGTCCAGAGCCGCCAGGTCGGGAAGCTCCTCCGGCGCCACCGCGCTCGTCGTCGTCAAGAAATCGAGCAGCCCGCCGGTCCCGTACGGTTTCTTCAAGATCGGTTCGATGTGGATATTCGCGTTGGCGGCGGTGAAGGCCTCGAATTGATTGCGCAGTAGAACACGCGCGGCGGTGGTAGAGCCGGGAGACAAGTCCTCTGTCGTCCACAACGTCAGCGTGATCGCGCCGGTCGGCGCAACCGGCGTGCGGGAAGGCGACATGCGCGTGGCGTCGGGCGTCGCGCCGGTTGTTTCCCCTGGGGCGACGCTCTGAAAAACTGCCGTGGTTGCGCTCGGTGGGGTCTGCGAAGACGGCACAGCATTGGCACACGCCGTGGCTGCACTCAGTACGAACAGGCAGGTGATGCCGACACGACTAACGGCCACAAAGCCATCCGACTACCTGCAGCATGATATCATTATATCACAAGCCCTTTGGATTTGCATTTTTTCACCCTTTTGAATACAATTCGCCAGGAGTTCAGCCCTCCAATATACCGGTCGTCTGCATCGGAATCCGCCAGGCGCGTCGCGCTTGAGTACGGAAGCTGACGCGGGGTTCGTAGGCGGCGCTGCACCGCCGATTCTCACGCGCTGAAGGGCGCACTGCGAACCGATTCTCGAAGGAGGTTCCGTTATGGAGCTGGCTCGCCTCATCCGCACGATCCCCGATTTCCCCGTCCAAGGAATTCTCTTCCGCGATATCACCACCCTCATTCGAGACGGCGAAGCACTGCAAGAGGCGATCGACACGATGGTGGAGCACTATATCGACACGGACATCGACGTGATTGCGGCGGTCGAAGCGCGCGGCTGGATCTTCGGCGCGCCGCTGGCGTACGAGCTCGGGGCGGGCTTTGTTCCGATTCGCAAACCGACCAAGCTGCCGGCGGACAAGATCAGCATTTCGTACTCGCTCGAATACGGAACCAACACGCTCGAGATGCACAAGGACGCGATTCCCCCGGGCACCCGAGTGCTCATCGTCGACGACTTACTGGCGACGGGTGGATCAGCCAAGGCGGCGATCGATCTGGTCGAGAAACTGGGCGGCAAGGTAGTCGGGCTGGCGTTTCTCATCGAGCTGATCGATCTGCACGGGAGGGACCGGCTCAAGGGCTACGACATCTACACGATGGTTCAATTTGAAGGCGAATGAAACCAGGGCGGAGGAGAAATCTTCCGCCCTTTATTTGTCACCCCGGCGCCAATTGGTTTGACAAAGGGTGTTCAGTGTGATACGCTCCGCAATAGTGTCCTGCTCTGGAAAGCGTGCTTCGACGCTGAATCACGCCGGGGGGTGCGAACATGCGACCATACAGATTGCGTCCAGCGGCAAAGGCGACGGCGTTTTGGCTCGTCCTGGGGGCCGGTGTGTTCTTGTGGGGCGGTCCGCTCGTTTCCCGGAGCGCCGAAGCGAGGTCGCCGGCGACGGACGTGACCGGCCGGCGCCCGGCGGTCCGATCTGGCCTGGCGCCGATCGACGCTCCTTTCGAATATTATTTGCCCGTCGCGCGGCGGGCGTATCCCGTTCCGGCGCTGACGGAATACGATTGGCTTCAGTTCGGGATGGACCCCGGTCACAGCGCTAATAACACGCTGGAGACGTGGATCGGATTTAGCACTGTCTCGCAGCTTCATCGTCTGTTCCAGGTAAGCCTGCCAAGCATCGCGGACGGCGCGCCGGCCTTTCTCGTTGGGGTTTCGACTTCGTCGGGCACGAAGGACCTCGTCTTTGTGACCACCAAGGCGGGGCACATCATTGCTCTTGACGCACACACGGGCGCGCAGGTGTGGATCCACCAGTATGGTCCGAATGGATGCGTGAGCAGCAACGGCGGCGGCTGCTACACCACCTCCTCGCCGGCGATCGACCCGAGCCGCCAGTACGTCTATTCGTACGGCCTAGACGGCTACGTTCACAAGTACGCCGTGGGAGATGGAACCGAGACCACTACCGGCGGTTGGCCCGAGCTGACGACGCACAAAGGAAACGACGAGAAGGGTTCTTCGGCGCTCTCGTTCGCGACGGCATCGAACGGGCACACCTATCTCTACGTGACGCACGCCGGTTACCCGGGCGATCGCGGCGATTATCAAGGGCACATTACGACGATCGATCTCGCCGACGGAAGCCAGCACGTCTTTAACGCCGAATGCAGCGACCAGACCGTCCACTTCGTCGTCACGCCGGGCAGCCCGGACTGTTCTGAGGTTCAATCTGCGGTCTGGGCGCGGCCGGGCGTCATCTACGACGCGGACACCGACCGAATCTACGCCGTGACCGGCAACGGTACTTTTTCGGCCGCAAGCCACGGCTGGGGCGATACCGTTTTTGCCCTAAACCCCGACGGCACCGATTCGAGCGGCAATCCCATCGACAGTTACACGCCGACCAATTTTCAGGCGCTGGACGATAACGACGAGGACCTCGGGAGCACCGCGCCGGCAATCCTGCCCACGCTGCCAGGCAGCAGCATTGCCCACCTGGCGGTCCAGAGCGGCAAGGACGGAGAACTAAGGCTGATCAACCTGGACGACCTGAGCGGACAGGGCGGCGTGGGCCACACGGGCGGCCAGGTTCAGATCCTGGCGGTGCCCCAGGGTGGAGAAGTACTGACTCAGCCGGCGGTGTGGACCAATCCAAACGACGGCGCCGTCTACGTGTTCGTCACGAACGACAACGGAATTTCCGCCTTAAAGCTGTCCGTCAATGGCAGCGGAACGCCGAGTCTGAGCATGGTCTGGAAGCAGAGCGCCGCGGCAAGCTCGCCGGTCATCGCAAACCAACTGCTCTACGTCGCGCGCGGCTTTCAGATTCGCGCTTTGGACCCGCTAAGCGGCACCCAAATGTGGAGCGATGCGTCAATCGGCGGGATCCATTGGGAGAGTCCGATCGTGGCGAGCGGCATCCTTTACATCACGGACGAAAACCAAAAGCTGACGGCCTACACGATCCCCTAGCCGGAGGCGGGAACGCGCTTTGCTCGCCGACCGCGGGCGACAATACGGCGGTTCCCATCCGGCCAGTTGGATGCGCGTCCGGCCGAGCGAGCCACGCGCTCCGTTCCGCCCCGAACGCCGGCGCCGCTCGAGTCACAAGGACCGGTTTGCACAATGAGCACGAGAACTGAACGGATTAGAAACCCCATTGCTGGCGACGTTCCCCTTGCGTCCACCTTGGACAACCTGGTCCGCGAGGGAAAACTCTTCCAGCCGCTCGACGGAAACCGCGTGCGCTGCTACGCATGCGCGCACCGCTGCGTGGTCAACGAGGGCGCGCGCGGGATCTGCCAGGTACGCTACAATCGCGGCGGCACCCTGTTCGTCCCGCACGGATACGTCGCCGCGCTCCATCCCGACCCGACCGAGAAAAAGCCGTTCTTCCACATTCTGCCCGGCTCGACGACGCTGACCTTTGGTATGTTGGGGTGCGACCTCCACTGCGCCAACTGCCAGAACTGGGACATTTCGCAAACCTTGCGCGATGCGAACGCCGGTTACTCACCCACGCAGGCGTCGCCGGAACGGATCGTACAGATCGCCCGGCAGGTCGGCGCACAGCTTATCGGAAGCTCTTATAACGAGCCGCTGATCACGAGCGAATGGGCAGTCGAGATCTTTCGCGTCGCCAACGCGAACGGCGTGCGCTGTGTCTACGTATCGAACGGCAACGCGACGCGTGAGGCGCTCGAGTACATCCGTCCATTCGTGGTCGGATACAAGATCGATCTCAAGTCGATGCGGGACAAGAACTACCGAAGTCTCGGGATGCCGCTGCAGACCGTGCTTGACTCGATCCGGCTGGTCAAGCAGATGGGGTTTTGGCTCGAGGTCGTGACGCTCGTCATTCCCGGCTTTAACGATTCGAGCGAAGAGCTGATGGACGCGGCGCGATACCTCGCGTCGATCTCGCCCGATATCCCGTGGCACGTGACCGCCTTTCATCCCGACTACCGCATGACGGACGCGGCTTACACGTCGGCAGAGACGCTGCTGCGTGCGGCAGAGATCGGGCTGGAGGCGGGGCTGCGCTACGTCTATGCGGGAAACCTGCCTGGATATGTCAAGAACTATGAGAATACCTACTGCCCGAAATGTTCCGCGCTTTTGATCGAGCGGCACGGCTACCGCATCCCCCAAGTCCGCCTAACTCCGGACGGTGGTTGTCCGCGGTGCGGCGAGACGATCCCAGGAATTTGGCACTAGCCCTCGCGCGGTGTCCAAGAAGAGATTGAAATGAACGGCGACCCTGCCTCTATCCTCATGATCACCGCAGGCTTGTGCCTGTTTGAAACGATCAGCAGCATCGACAATGCGATCATCAACGCCCAGGTACTCTCGACGATGCAGCCCAAGGCGAGACGTTGGTTTCTCGTTTGGGGATTGCTGCTCGCCGTGTTCGTGATGCGCGGCCTGCTGCCCTGGCTGATCGTCTGGGTCGCCGTTCCCGGCCTGGGACCGATCGGCGCGCTGACCGCGACGTTCAGCGGCGATCCGCGCGTGATCCAGGCCGTCGAGCAGTCGGCGCCCATCCTCTTGGTCGGAGGCGGAGTCTTTCTGATATTCCTCTTTTTCCACTGGCTGTTCGTCGAGGCCAAGAACTATGGGCTGGTGGGCGAGAGGTTCTTCCACCGTCAGAGCGTGTGGTTTTTCGCGGTCGTCTCGGTCCTCCTCGCCGTGATCGTTTGGCTCGCCCTGCGGCGCGCCGCGCTCATGGCTTTTGGCGCGGTCGTCGGGTCCACCGCCTTTTTCATCACGCACGGGTTCAAGGAGAACGCCGAACGCAGCGAGCAGGATCTGATGAACCGGGAGCTCTCGGACATCAGCAAGATATTCTACCTGGAGGTCATCGACGCGACCTTCTCCATCGACGGCGTCCTCGGCGCGTTCGCGTTTACTTTGTCCGTCCCGCTGATCCTCGTTGGAAACGGACTGGGCGCCGTTGTCGTGCGACAATTGACCGTCGGCAATATCGATCGAATCAAGAAATATCTCTACCTCAAGAACGGCGCCATGTACTCGATCCTGCTTCTGGGCGTTGTCATGCTGCTTGACAGTTTTGCCTTCCACGTCCCGAGCTGGGTTTCGCCCGCCGCCACCTTCGGCGTGGTGGCCTACTTTTTCGTCAAGTCGAAGAGAGCGATCGCGGTCGCAGCGGCGGAGAGCGTAGAGTGACCTGCCGCCGGCGCTAGCGGAGGCAGACCGATACAAGCATCAGAGGAGAGTGGAAATGCCGATCATCGAACAAGTCTTTGCGCGTGAGATTCTGGATTCGCGCGGCAACCCGACGGTCGAAGTCGACGTGACGCTGGAAGACGGGGCGTTCGGGCGCGCGGCAGTACCGAGCGGCGCGTCGACAGGGGTGCACGAAGCGCTGGAGCTGCGCGACGGAGACAAGAACCGTTTCGGCGTACGTGATTTGCGGGATGCCAAGCTTTTCCGCGGTTTGTGGGCCCACCTGCGCCGTATCGCCGTCAA
>JAMCRS010000146.1 GCA_023380675.1 Chloroflexota bacterium | reverse complement strand
TTCCTGCCATTTTTGCCCATTCAAAAGCGCTTGAATATTGAATTGCAGATACGAGAGGAATTGAAAATCATCGCTTATGAAATAGGCATTGAACATCGGCCAGTAGGACAGGCCGGACGCCAACGCAAACAGGCCCAGGATCTGCCCGTTGGACAAGCGGAAGCGGATTGGATGTTTGCTTTGCTTCGATAGTGAATCAATCATGCCGGTGGACTTGCGGGGATAATATGCCGGAGGCGTTGGCCGTCAAGCCGATTGGGTGTTACGCCACCAGAATGCGTAGTGACAGACGGGACCGGGGACTCTCGAATGTCATGCGGCTCTTGCTCCGGTGCGCGCATAACCAGTTTGCGCTCCGAGCACTGTGCGCGCACGAAGGAGGAATGGAAAGAGCAAAGAAGCTATCGTAACTTGGCAGAGGGCACAAGTGGCGAGATGTCTTGCGGTCGCGCATTCCCCAATGGTCTGTGAGAGACGATTCGCTCCAGAAGGGAATTTCACCGCTCTCAAGGACACGGAAACGCCTCGGGCGGGGCGGGCGTTGGACCAAGAACAACGAACGGAAGATAGAGTTCGTTGCCGGACCCGGCATCGGGTAGCCGGGGACCGAGCACGCGCACTGGCAATTTGAGCGTCGCTCGAATGGGCCTAAGTGCGCTGGGGGAAAAAGTCCTCTGAACACTGCTAATACGCAATTCGTCGACGGCACCCACCATACAGGCGCCTTGCGGCGTGCAGCCAAAGCGCCAATAGCTTACGCCCGTGGGGATTCCGCCGGTGGCCGTACGGTCGGCGACGCGCAGCTGCCCGTCAAGCCACAGCTCTCGCCCTCGCGGCCCCCAAGTCGCCGCGAGGTGGTGCCAGCACCCGACCAACTGAGCCGGAGTGACTCCACTGTCCAGACCCGTTGCGCTCCCCCCCATCGAGAATGTGATATCTCCCTGAGCTAGCGTTCCGAGCCACATCAGCGGGAAACTCCGCGTGTCGCCAACTACGGTAAAGAGGGGTTCCGCTGCCGGCGGATTGGAGGCAAAATCCACCCAGGCTTCTACCGTACCCGTGCTCGGCGCACCGTAGTTGTACATGTCGATCCACGAGTTGTATCCCCCAAGGTAAGCGCCCGCGTTAAAACGCCCGCCCGGAATGATCGTGCCGTTTCCTTGGATCGCGCGGTACTCCTGCCTGACTTCGTCCCACGAAGCCGACACGGTTCCAAACGAAACGGACGAATTCAGGTGGAAGAGGGCGGCCGTGGACGCGTCCACGCCGTATTCCCCCAACGTCGGATTGACCGGGGTCCAGGTTGGCGTGGGTGTCACGGTGGGATCCACCGTCCACGTGAACGTCCGCTGCACATCGCTGATGCGGACCTCGTCGAAGCGCCCCGGACTGCAGACGCCGCCAGAGTCACAGCCGATTCGAACTGTGCTGTACGCCGGCAATGTACCGGCATAGTCGCCGTGCGGATAGCTCGGCATGGTCGGTGCCATGACCGGCGTCTTGCACACTGGATACAGTTCGTTGGGAGGCCACGGGTTTGCCCCCAACTGCATCTGTGGATTGCAAAAATACTTGAAGTACGGATCGGACGCGTAGTCGTCGTAACCGACTCCGTGGAGGACGCCGTCCACCCAGATCTCTAAGCCGCGCGGTCCCCAGGTCGCGGCAACGTGATGGAATCGCCAAGTCTCATACGGCCAGGCGAACGCGTTGTCACCGACGAGGTATTTACACGCATTGATACCGCTGCTGGCCAGATGCGTATTGCCGTTTTCGAAGATATACAGCATCAGCCAATCTTGCTTGCCGTCGACCCACCCTCCGTCGGAGTCTCCCAGCCACAGAACATCTTGTCCCGAAGAATTGGCGATCGTGATCAGGGGGCGTCTCCCTGTCAGTCCATTGCACAGAGCCACGAAATCAACGTACAGGTCGACCGTTCCCTGGTCCAACGACCCAACGTAGCCGGTAGAGACGTACGAACCGCTTCCGCCGAGCGAAAGCGTACCGCCGTAGAGACTGTTGGGAACAATGCTGGCGCTTCCATGCAGAGTCGCCGTGTAACGCCCGGTCGCATCCACGTTTGCAGTGCTCGTATCGTCAAAATGGTACAGCGCGAGCGTGTTGGCATCCACCACGGGCTGACCGGGGACCGATTGCGGCGCCAGGACGCGTGCCGAGATCGACGAGAGCGACTGCTGTTGGGCGGTCGGAGTCAACGTTGGGGTGCTCGTGCGGCGAGCCACCGCAAGCGAGGTCCGAGAAGCGGGCGGAGTGCGGCTGGTCGTGACGGAGGAGGCCGAGCCGGGTGGCGCCACGGTCGCCGTTGCGGTCATCACAAACCCAAAAGCCAACAGTAGGCAGACCGCCAGCTGGAGTGCGGCACGTCCATATGGTGGCGTGTGGCAAGCCTGAGTCGATTGATCCGGCATGGGAATGTGGCTCTCTCTAGCGTAGTGCCAATGCAGGTCCAGGTGCAGACCGCGCTTCCTCGCACGGTAATTCTATGTAAGTCGCACTAGTCTGTCAACGCTCGCGATCAGACCATTGCGACTCGGTAACCTCCGCCTCGAACTCGCCATCCGAGACGCGAACGGCGAGCCCGGAGCCCCTCTGGACCTGCTCGACGCGCTCGACGACCGCGCCCGTACTCTTGTTACGCACGATGGCATAGCCACGCGTCAGTGTGGCCGATGGGCTGAGCGCGGTGAGGTGCCGCACTGCGCCGCTCAATTCGCCGCGTTTCAGTGCGGCTAGCTGGAGCGCCTGGCCGGCCAGCCGGCGTGTGAGATCGTCCACCCGCTGTCGGTCGTTCGCAAGGCGCACCGCCGGCGAGCTCCGCTCCAGCGCGTAGCGGCGCTGCGCGATCTGCATGCGCGCGTCGCCGAGCCGGCTGCGCGTCAACTGCGCGAGCCGCTGCTCGCCCGCGCGCACAATGGCGCGCAGCTCGCGTGCGTCCGGCACGACGAGCTCCGCGGCCGCCGAAGGGGTCGGCGCGCGCACGTCTGCGACGAAATCGGCGATCGTAAAGTCCGTCTCGTGCCCGACGGCGCTGACGACGGGGACGCGCGACTGGTAGATCGCGCGGGCCACGCGCTCGTCGTTGAACGCCCACAGGTCTTCGATCGAGCCGCCGCCGCGGGCGACGATGAGGAC
>JAMCRS010000145.1:4606-5426 GCA_023380675.1 Chloroflexota bacterium | reverse complement strand
CTCTGCGCTGCCGAAGGCAGCGCGCTATCGAAGTGCCATCGGGGGGAGAGGTCAGCGGCGGACTTGGCAACAGCCGTGTCGCCGCTGCCCACGTCACTGGACCGCCGGCAGACCTTTTTCCTTTAGCACCTCGTTTAGCAGCGTAAGATCGTCGATCTCGGTGGGGGCCGGCGCCGTATCTCAAAGAAATCCGAGTTTGTCCGCCGCGTCAGCAGAGGTGACCAGCGATGTGCTGATCGGGTCGTACGTGACCATCTGACGCGACCAGGCATCGTCCAGTACTTCCGCCTTAAGAGCCGCGCCAGTGAGGCGCTCGATCTCGGCGTTGAGTTTCTGCTTCGCGGTCGCCGGGTCGGCGTTGATCCGCTGCGTCAATTCGACGTGAGCCTCGAGCCACTTGCGCACGAGGTCAGGGTGGTCCTTCATAAAGCCGGTGCTCACGACCACGAGCGCCGTCGCAAACTTGCCGTCAGGCCACAGATCGCGTTCGTCCAGAAATATCTTGCCGCCCGCGTCGTGCACGAGTCGGGCGCCCCACGGTTCCGGCACCCAAGCGGCGTCGATCTGCTTTTTGACAAAGAGGGTCAGAATGTCCGGATTCGCCGTCGGGATGACTTCAGTGTCGCTGCCCTGCTCCTTGAGCGTAATGCCCTGCTTCGTCAGCCACGCTCGCAGCGCGACGTCCTGAGTGTTTCCCAGTTGCGGGCTGGCAATCTTCTTGCCTCGAAAGTCGGACGGCACGTTGATTCCCGCGTCGGAGCGGACCACCAGCACCGCTCCACCGCTCGCGGCCCCCGCGATCACTCTGAGCGCCGCCCCT
>JAMCRS010000145.1:0-4596 GCA_023380675.1 Chloroflexota bacterium | reverse complement strand
CGCCCCTTTGGACTTGACGTACCCGTTGATCGCCGGATTGGGGCCGATGTACGTCAGGTCAAGCTGACCGGCGAACATCGCCTCGATCGCCGTGGGTCCGGCATTGAACACCTTGGCATCCAACTTGACGTTGTCGCCGAGCGCCCGGGCGAACGTTCCGTCCGCAACGCCGATCAGCGCTTGTGCGTGGGTGATATTCGGGAAATAGCCCACGCGCATCGTCACGGGCTGCGACGCCGCCGGCGAAGCGCCCGGGGCCGCGCAGCCGGCCAGAGTCAGCGCCAAAGCGAGCACACACAATCGACGCATGTCTAACACACCTCCACGTGATTATCGACGGCGCGCGCGAGTTTTGCGCGCAACAGCATCCGCGAGGGAGGTCGTATCGATCACTCCGACGATGGCCTGACGAACCTGCACCATAACGGCTTTCACCGGGCACGTCTCCTCGTCCGGACAGGTGCACGGCTCGTATGCGATCTTGCTCGTGCACGAAACCGGGGCGATCGTGCCATCCAGGATGCGGATCACTTCGCCCAGCACGATGGACTTTGCAGGGCGGCCGAGCGTATAGCCGCCCCCGGCGCCGATCTGGCTGTGCACGATTCCGCGGTTGCGCAGCGCGTTAAATATCTGCTCGAGGTACTTTGCCGGAATGTTGCTGTTCTCGGCCAGCTCCTTGAGCCGCACGGGATGAGAGTCCGGCCGCGCGGCAAGATCCATCAGCGCGAGGAGACCGTATTTGCTGCGTTTGGAAAGCTTCATGGCGACAATTCCTATATTTCCTACTATATATATAGACTTTATACCCCGAGAAGGGATTCGTGTCAAATTCGAGGATTGACGGACCGGAGACTGGCTACGCGCACCGCGTCGCGTCCCTACGCCTGAATCAAACCGTCAGAGGGACAGGGTGCCTTGATCGGCCCGGAAAGCTGTCCGGCGTAGGCCGGCTGAACACACGGGGATGCTGCGACCCCTGCCGGCCGGCAGAGTCGAGTGCGGACATATGTCCAATGCCGTTCGGACTAGACGAAGGGAGAAAATGGCCTTGCGTCAGATTGGCCTGACCGCTGCCAATCGAACACGAGAGTTGGGCTAGGAGGGGTTCGTCGAATCGCTTTGGGGTTGCGGCCGCGGCGCGAGCGCCTTGAGGACGAGGTAAACGGCGCCAATGGAGATCAGCACGTCGCCGACGCTAAAGACGTTCGGGAACAGGAACCACTTTGGAATCGCGAACACGTCGCCGAGAAAGACAAGGTTCGTCGCAGGGCCGATGCCGATCGAATTTTGAAGGATCTCACCGGCCCCGAGGGGAGGCAGTCCCGCGGCTTGAAGCGCGGACGAGGACGCCGGCATATAACCCCCGTTCACCGCCACGGCGATCAGGTTCATCAGAAAGCCGGGGCCGATCAGCACCAGTCCCGGTATCCGATAATTCGCCGCGAGCGCGACGAACAAAAAAAACAGCGAAGCCAGGTAGGCCGCTTGCGTGAACGGGCTAAGCGTACGGTTGTCCTGCCAGAGCGGTGAGAAGACGAAGAGTTGAATCGCAAAACCGCCCAAAATGAGACCGCGCCACTTTAACTGCAGCGCGGTGAGATTTCCGAGGCTTCCTCCCGTGACCAGCGCGATCGCGATGGTGACCGCGAGAACGGGTAAAATGATCATGGGCCGGAGAGCCTAGCCGACCTCAGAGAGTTGGGGCGCGACGGTCGGTAGAGACGCAACTACGTACGGCTCGCTTTTCAAGACGCGCAAGAAAGCGTCCACGACCACGGGGTCGAACTGCGAGCCGCTGCCGGCGATGAGCGCGGCTACGGCGTCGTCGCGGGAAAGCGCGTGGCGGTACGGACGTTCCTCCGTCATCGCCTGATACGAGTCCGCGACCGAAATGATGCGGGAACCGATCGGGATCGCCTGGCCGGCCAAGCCATCCGGGTAGCCGGCGCCGTCGTACCGCTCGTGATGATGCCGCACGAGGACCGCACCCTTGTCGAACAACGGAAATTTGGACAAGAGCATGGAGCCTACCTCGGCGTGCCGCTGCGCTCGCATCCGTTCCTCCGAATTCAGCGACCGCGGGTTGAACAGAATGTCGTCCGCCATTCCAACCTTGCCGAGATCGTGGACCAGGCCGGCAAGCGCAATCACGTCCACTTCTTCGGCGGAAATGTCGAGCTCCTCGGCGATGAGACGGGCGTGGTTAGAAACCTGTTCGGAGTGGTCAAAGGTATGATGGTCGCGCTCGTCGATCACGCGCACGAGCGCACGTAGGGCGTCGCCCGTCTGGCTCTGCAGATCGATCGCGATCCGAAACGAGTGTCGCACGACGAACAGCGGGAGCCCCGCCAAAACGACGCTCAGTGGATTGTATAGCCAAAGCACCGCCAGGAAGAGGCCGAGCGGAATGATGCTGAGCTCGTGCACCACGATCTGACGGTAGTTGCGGGTCCACACGTAGCGAAACGAAAGACCGCCCGCCAGGGTGATGACCAACGCCACCAGGAATGAATTGAAAGTGAAATCGGTCAATCCCGAGACGAGAATGGAGGCAACATTCTGCGCAGAGCCGAAATAGTTCACGTTCGGCTCACGAAGCAGCGTATAGACCCACGCGACAACCGTGTAGGTCACCGTCATCTCAGAGACGTTGAAGAGCTTCTTTACCCAGGAGGATCGGCGAGAAGGAATCTCGCCCAGGAGGGTGCCAGCAAACGTGCCGACAATAACGACGGGTGCCGGGCATAGGAGAACGGCGGCGAACTTGACGGCGTTCGAGAGCGTGATCTCGACCTCTTCGCGATAGAGGTCGATGGGGACCCCGTCGAGGACGGCGATGCCAAGGGCGATGACCGCGACCGACAACCAGAGCGGCGCTGCGCCGTCGAGAGTCTCGAGTGAAATCAAGACCGCGCCGGTCATCAGCGCGGCCAGGAAAAGGATATAGAGACGCGCGCTCCAGGGCAGGGATCTCATTTGCCAGGGTGTCCGATCGTGAAAAGGCACCGGTGCAAAACGAACTCGCTTTTGCACTGCACCTCTGCGTTGGAGGAAGGCCGCCGGCGAACTTGCGATCTGGATCGTTACGAGTCTAGTTCCACTTCGAGCCGGCCAGGATGGCCAGCATCAGGCTCGCGATCGTCGCTAAGGTCAATACGACCTCCGCGAGGCGCCACTTCACTAGGACTCACTTCCTTCCGTAGAGGAGTTTGATTGCCGAGGGCAATCAATGTTCCCCTTCGCTTCGCTCGTCCAAGTTCGCCGGCTCCGCATTCATTTTATCATAGTCCAACCAACATTGCAATATTTTCGACTAGTACTTTCGGCTACGTCTTTTGCGTTTGTTCTCGGGCGCGCAGGCTAGAGACGCCGCGAGAGGCTGACCGGCACGACGTCTGCCCGCTCACCTCGGCCGCGCGAATGCCGTCCGGCGGCCTCAACGCCTCCGCATCCTCTGAGGACCCACACGCCCACTCGCGCCTCATTCCGCCAGTTGCGCGATCACATCTGGCTGCCGCGGCGCCTGAAGGCTCAGGTTGTAAATTCGGCGGTTGAGCGCGTCGAGGGTCGCCCGCGCGGCCGATTCTACGGGGCGAGCCCCAACAAAACTTGCGCCGACAAAGGTCTCTTCGCCGTTGTCGGATAGACAGGTCACGATGACGAGAAGGATCTCGCGCGGACCTAAACGAAAAGTCTCGGCGCTCTCCAACCGGACGTCGATCGCGTTGTTTAGAAGCTTTTCGATCGCGTTGATCGTCGCTTTGGCCGACGTTTGAAATGCCACCGGATGGTCCAGGCGCTCCGCGGCTTCGCCGGCCGCAGTCTTGCCGGCGCCCTGAATCTCCACGATAATGCGCCTCTCGTTCCCCATCACCTGCTCTGTGACGCGCCGGATCTCCGGCCGCGCCAGCGGGATATTCAACAATTTTTCGTCCGGCAGCTGCACGAGACTGATCTTGCGATAATCCACTTTAACGCGGTGCTTGACAAAGAGGAGCGTCTCGATGTCTCTGACTATCTGCTTGGGTTTCCGCTCGGTCGACGCCACGATGTGAATTTCGCTCGGGCCCTTGCCCGAGTCGAGGACGACGCACGACGCATACACTCCGCGAATTTGGGCGAGCGTGTTCTCCAGGTCTATCGCCGATGACTTGCCGTTTGTGGCTGACCCGTCACTCAACCAACACCTCCTTGGACGCCTGGAATGAGGTACGCTTGTGGCGACCGCACGGTATATTGTAACACGCTACCACTCACGAAACACTCACGGAAAACTGTACATCCCTCTCTCGGTTACGTCTCCGGCGAGGTCGCCGCTGGGTCGTCACCGCCGCCTGCCTGCAACCGTTCGATCGATGAAACGACGTTCACATTTGCGCGCCGGCAGTATTATGTTCATGTGTGGTGATAGCCGGCACCCTCACCTGTGCCCGGTGTCATGCCCGGCTGCCGGGAGAAATAGTCGAGCGCGCGGCGAATGTCTCCGAGCAAAAAGTCCGCCATATCGTGGCTGAATCCGTGGCGCACGACCACCCGCTGGACGACGAGGTCGGTCCGGTTTTCGGGCATGCTGTACGCCGGGACCTGCCAACC
>JAMCRS010000144.1 GCA_023380675.1 Chloroflexota bacterium | reverse complement strand
GTCGCGCAGACGCTCGATTTCCTCGGGATGGCCACGGCGTTGGGCGGCGCCTTCGTTGAGGGGATGCAGTACTTTCCAAAGGCATTCCCGCTCTTGCGCGAGATCGACGACCGGCAAAGGTTGGTCTCCGGGCTCACGACGCTCGGACTGCGGGGTCTCAACTACGAGAGCGAAATAACGGTCTTGCCGTCGCGCGAGATTGAAGAAGCGCAAGCGGACGTGACCCAAGCCCTGAGCCTCGCCCGCGAGATTGGCTTGCGTCCGGCGGAAGCGTTCGCGCTGATCGTGCTCGCGTTATGCCAGGCGTCCCGCGGCGATTTCGACGCCGCGCTGAACTCGGCCGGTCAAGCCGCGCGGATTGCCGAAGCGATAGGGCACCGCCAATGGCTGACGTTTTCACTCGGCGTGCTGGGCGAAATCCACGCCGAGCTCTTTGCGCTCGAGCGCGCGCGCCAATACCTGGAACGGGCATTCGCGCTCGCGCACGAAATCGGCTCGCTGCATTGGATTCGCACCCTGTCCGGTTTTCTTTCCTCGTTATATCTTCGGCAGGGCGATCGAACACGTGCGCAGGCGGTGCTCGATTCCGCTCCGCGTCCCAACGACCCGCCGCAGACGTTAGGACAGCGACTGGTCTATGCCAGCCGCGCCGAGCTGGCGTTGGCGAACGACAATCCACAGGGAGCGCTCGACATCGCCGATCAATTGATCGCGCATGCCGAGCATGGCGTGGAGCCGGACGGCCGGAACATTTTTCGCGTCACCTTGCAGCGCGGGCAAGCGCTCGCGCTCTTGGGCCGAACGACAGAAGCGGAAGCGGCGCTGCAGGCGGCGCGCGACCTTGCGGAGATTCAGGGCGCGGTCGCCATGTTGTGGAAGGTCCACGTCGCATTGGGCTGCCTTTATCGCTCGGCCGGCCGAGAAGCCGAGTCCGAGAGTTCGTTTTCGGCCGCGCGCTCCATCGTTCGAGACCTGGCGACACGAATCGGCGACGCATGGTTGAAGCAGACGTGGTCTGCCGGCGCGAACGAATGGATCGATGCAGCTGCTCAAGCCCGCGGCAGATGATTCCATCCGCCCGGATCGCGGCGACCCCGTGAACCGATCCGAAATCAGCGAGCGCACGCGCTCGACTCTCGGAGGTTAGACAGTTGGCCAAACCCGCAATCCTCGCGGTCGACGACGAGCCTGTCGTGCTGAATGCTGTCGACCGCGACCTGCGACAAAAGTACGGCCGCGAGCATCGTATACTCAAATCAGATTCCGGCGTGGCTGCCCTCCAGGTGTTGCAGCAGTTGAAGCAGCGCGGAGAGACGGCCGCGCTCTATGTCGTCGACCGGCGCATGCCGGAGATGACGAGGCTGCAGTTCCTGGAACAGGCGCGGGCGCTTTTTCCCGACGCGTTCAAGTCCTGCTGACCGCCTACGCGGATACCGAGGCGGCGATAACCACCGCGTCGCGTCCGCCGTGGGCGAAGCCGGTGTCGCCACGACGATGATCAAGCAGTACCTCAAGACGCTTCAGCCGGCGGGTCGATTTCCCGTCTGAGGGCGCGCTGTTACACTCTACGTTTCACCTACGTAATCAGCTATGAGTCAGGATTTTTTTCGTCGCCAACTCTTATTCGCCGGGCTGTCAGACCAAGACATCGAATGGCTAAGCAGGACGGCCAAGACGGTGACGCTGTCAGGCGGTGAATTCTTGATGAAGGAAGGCGCGGCCGGCGACGCGTTCTACGTGGTGATCAGCGGCGAGCTGCAGGTGGTCAAGCGTTCCGGTGAACAGGATGTGGTGCTGGCCGTGCGCGGTCCCGGCGAAATCTTCGGCGAGATGTCGCTGCTCGATCAGGCGCCGCACTCCGCCTCCGTCGTCGCGCTCGAGGAATGTCGGCTGCTCGAGATCGGCCAGAACGCGTTCAAAGAATTGCTCGCCACGCGGCCGCAGGCGACGCTTGCGACCCTTCGAACCGTCACCGAGCGTCTGAGAAACACCGAGGCGATGCTGCGGCAAAGCGAAAAGATGGCGGCGCTCGGCACGCTGTCCGCCGGACTCGCGCACGAGCTGAACAACCCGGCTGCCGCAGCCGCGCGCAGCGCCGCGCTGAACGACGAGCAGCGCCAGGCGCTCCGGGTGCTGAGCGGAGAGACCAAGCGTGCGGACGCGCCGTCGGCGCTCGATCCCCTGGCTCGCAGCGACCTCGAGGCTCAAGTGGAATCGTGGCTCCAGACCCGCGGGTTCGACCGCGGGTGGGAACTTGCGCCGACGTTGGTCGGAACGGGTTGGGACACCCGCTCCCTGCAGGGCATTGCGGACACATTCAGGTCGGCGGCGGAGACGGTACTGCGGTGGTTGGTTTGCCGCGCAACCGTTCAAACCCTGGTCGACGACGTAGGCAAGAGCGCCGGACGGATCTCGGAGATCGTCAAAGCCGTCAAATCGTACTCGTATCTCGATCAGGCTCCGATCCAGGCGATCGACGTTCACGACGGCCTGGAGAATACGCTCGTCATCTTGCGGCACAAGCTCAAACAGGGCGTTCACGTCACGCGACGATACGACGCCGACCTGCCGCACGTCGAGGCGTATGGGAGTGAATTGAACCAGGTGTGGACGAACATAATCGACAATGCCGTCGACGCCATGCAAGGACATGGAGAATTGAGCTTGAGGACCTACCGCAAGGGAGAGGGCGTGGCGGTCGAAATCACCGACAATGGGCCGGGAATGCCGCCGGAGGTCGCTGTGCGCATTTTCGAGCCGTTCTTTACGACCAAGCCGCCGGGGCTGGGCACAGGGCTCGGACTGCACGTTTCATACAATATCGTCGAAAAGCATCACGGACGAATCCAGGTCCGTTCCGAGCCGGGCGCCACCACGTTTGAGGTTACCTTGCCAATCCGATTGAAACGAGGCAGTGCGTGAGCGATACCGAGATACGTCAAATCTTAGAGGCCGTCCGTACGATTGCGACCGTCGGCTTTTCTTCAAACACCGCAAGCCCGGACACTATGTGCCGGAATACCTTCAGCTCCACGGGTGTCGCATCATCCCGGTGAACCCGGCACTGCGCGAAGGATTGGGGCAGACGGTGTATCCGGACCTCCTCGCCATCCCGGAGCCGGTGGACGTGGTCCAGATCTTTCGCAAGCCCGAAGACGTTCCGGCCGTGGTGGAGCAGGCGATCCAGATCGGGGCGAAGGTCGTGTGGATGCAGATCGGCTCGGCCAACCCCGACGCGGCTCGGGCGGCGCAAGCCGCCGGGCTGCGCGTCGTGATGGATCACTGCATGATGATCGGGCACAAGCGGTTGTTCGGACCCTCGGCATGCGAGAGTTGACTCACCACGCTTCGTCGCCAGTCCAACGGTCGATCCCCCGCGGATCGCGCGCGGGCCCTCGAACCGAGCCGCGCTGCGATTTGCTTCCCCCCTTGATCAGAATAGAATAGAACGCAGACTCGAATCGAGGAAAGAGAGTATGGAAACCGATCTGATTCTCGCCGGTTTGTTCGTCTTTGCCATGCGGGTAACCGACATGTCGCTCGACACGACGCGGCTGCTGCTCGTCATGCGCGGGCGCAAAGTCCTGGCGGGACTGATCGGCATGGTCCAGGCGACGGTCTTCATTCTGGCCGTGACAGCGGTCTTGAGCGGACCGCTCAATGCCTGGAAGGTCATTGGCTATGCGGCCGGCTTTGGTTGCGGAGCGATTCTCGGGATGATGATCGAAGAGCGCTTGGCGATCGGATATGCGATGTTGAGGATCTATTCGCCGACCCTGGGGCGAGTCGTCGCGCAGGCCCTGCGGGCGGAAGGGTATGCGGTCACGGAATTTGTCGCGCACGGCCATGCGGGCACGATCACGGTCGTCAATACGGTGCTGCTGCGGCGCCAGGTGCAGCCGGTGCGCACGATTGTCGAGGGGATCGATCCCAATGCATTCGTTACGATTGACGAAGCGCACCCGCTACAGCACGGGTATTTTCGACACTAGCGCTACGGGGATCGTCGATCAAATCGAGTAGGTAGAGCGGGCGACCCGCTCTACCTACTCGATTTCTTTCAGCCCCGGCACGGCGATCTGGACCTGGTCGCGGCCGCGCAGCTTGGCCTGATACAGGGCCGCGTCCGCCAGATCGATCAACGTGGACGTATCCCGCGCGTGCGTAGGAATGTTGGCAATGCCTTGACTGACCGTCGGCGCCGGGACAAGGGCGCCGTCCTTGCCCTTGATTTCGGTCCGCAGCAGCGTCCGCCGGATCCGCTGGGCCACCCGTCGCGCGCTCGCGACATCGGCGCCGACGAGCGCGACACCGAATTCCTCGCCGCCCCACCTTCCGACCGAATCCGTGCCGTGC
>JAMCRS010000143.1 GCA_023380675.1 Chloroflexota bacterium | reverse complement strand
GGCGACGTTACCCCTGACCGCTACACGCTCCCGATCGACCGGGACCTGCCGGACGGTGACTACATCCTGACCGCCGGCCTCTACACGGCAATAGGGCAATCCAACTTGACCGCGCGCGGCGAGTCCGGTGCTGATCTGGGTACCGCCCCCGTCGTCGGTGTTCTGCACGTGACTCGATAGACTCGGTAGCCTTCAACAATGGTCAGCTGTGCCCCTATTTCTTCTTCGCGCGCTTGGCGGCTTTTTTCTTCGTTGGCTTGGCCGCAGCTCGCTTGGTCGGCTTCTTGAGTTGGGGAACAGCCGCGCGTTTCTTGGGCGTGGCGGGGGCGGCTGCTTTCACGATCGGCACCGCGATCTCTGCACGCAGTGCTTCTCCCGGCTGGCTGAGATACGTTTCCAACGCGGCGCCAGAATCGCGATACCCTTGTGCTCGCAGCCAGTCGTATACTTCGTTATACGCCGGGCTGATGTTCTGTTCCCCTTGATAGATGGTCGCCGCGACCGTCATGTCGCCGATGTTCTTGATCTGGATGTCGACCGACCCTTGAACGTCGTCCGCGACCGGCACGCATAAGTCGCTTCGCAGTTTCTCGGCCGGAACCTTGGCGGGATCGTCATAAAAGATTCCGATCGAAGGTCCCTGCGGTCGGATGTCGTGTGCGCCGATCCACGCAAAGAGCCGGTCGAAACCGCGCTGGATCGCTTCTCCGAGCGGTCCCACTTCGGAAACGTACGCGACGCGCGTTCTTGGAAAGTGTTTGATCTCCGGCATTGTCTCCTCCTTGTGGTTTGGGTTCGGACGCACCTGCTACCCTATCTTCAGCCCATCGGCTGAAAATGTCAAACCCACTTTTTACCGGTTCGCAGTCTCGCCTGTAATTCGAAGAATGCTCACGGACGCCGGTCGATAGATGCCGCGGTCTGTATCGCTTGATCTGCCGCGCAGTGGCATGTGATTATTGCGATATCCCGCTCCCCCTCCCACGCAAGTCCAACTCTTCCGTCGCCTTTAGGGGACCGGGGCGATGGAGCGTCGCTAAAGCCCGGCCTTTGGCCGGGCGTAATGGTCGCTCCATCGAGGTCGGCCAGCGATGTAAAGCGAACCTGGAACAGCCCTGGCGATAGGGGCTTGACGGATATTTGCAATACACATAGACTTGGCACTCATTTCACTACTGGCGTTGGGAGACGGGATGCTTCATTTTCTCCTCGACTTTATTCTATTCAGAGGCAACTTTTTCGGTGGCGGAGCGCCGTCAGGTCCGCCGCCTGGCGCAGCGCTGGGAAGAGCCGGCCCTCAGGCAGGCGGCGGTGGAAATCCGCTCCTGCTTGCTCTCAACGAGCTGTTTCTCCTGAACTCTGTCGGCTACGTCGTTCTGGTAATCGTCTACTGGCTCGCCAGCCGGTGGCTCGGCAAGTGGAGCTGGCTGGTGGAGTTCGTACTAATGGTATACGCCGCTGCGGCGATCGTTGCCTGGCTAATCATGGGCCGCCCCAATCCGATGGGGTTGGGCTTTATCTCCAAGGCGGTCGAAGTCGTGTTGATCGTTACATTGGGTTCGGATTTGTGGGTGGGTTCCCGATCGCGCCAAACGGCTGGCGCCACCTCATAGCAACGTGGCGACGGAGCATCCCTCTTTATCTTGCCCCTCACTACGGAGGTGTGGACCAAATTCGGATTGGCTGGACCGACGCGGGCCGAATTGCGTGCGTCGAGGTGGATTGCCCACCTTGTTTCTCTCGCCAGTCTGTGTTAGAATATCGGCATATCCATGGAAGAGCAGATCGACGCGTTCCTGTCTTTCATGCGGGCTGAGAGGGGCTATGCTCGCAACACGGTTGAGGCATACCGCAACGACCTCAATCAGTTCTTGAATTTTTCGACCACCGAGCGCGAGCATTTGGCGGGATGGGGACGGGTGGACAAGCCGCTGCTCTTGGAGTTCATCGCGCGTCTCAAAGAGCGCGGCTACACGGCGTCGAGCGTCGCCCGCAAGGTCGCGGTTCTCAAGACCTTTTACCACTTCTTGCTTGAAAAGAACCTCGTCTCTGAAGACCCGACTGCCACCCTCGGTTCCCCTAAGGTCCAGAAGCGCCTTCCCCAGATCCTCGCGCCGGATGAGATCGATCGATTGCTCGCGGTCACGGCGAATCACAGCACGCCCAAGGGCTTGCGCGACCGGGCGATACTCGAGACACTGTACGCCACCGGCGTCCGCGTCACCGAGCTCGTGTCGCTCGACATCGGCTCGGTCGATCTAGACGGGCGTACCGTGCATTGTTCCGGCATGGGCGCAAAAACGCGCGTCATTCCGATCACGCGGCGGGCGGCGGACGCGTTGTCAGAGTACGTTCAGCGCGGTCGCCCGGCCTTTTCCGCGGATGGCGGCGGAGCGCTCTTCGTCAACCCTCACGGCGAGCGCCTCACCCGGCAGGGGCTGTGGCTCATTATCAAAGAATACGTTGAGGAGGCCGCGATCAAGACCCCCGTGACCCCTCATACCCTCCGGCACTCTTTCGCGGTTCACATGCTGAACGACGGCGAGGACATACAGAGCGTCAAGCGTTTGCTCGGGCACGCGAATATCACGACTACGCAAATGTACGCGCGACTCGCGAGCGCAGCCGCTGCCAGCCTGACGGATGGCAAGCACGATCCCTTGCCGTAAAGGTTGGACCGCCCTGCGCGCTGGAGGATTCGATGGGATACGTCGAAGGGCTTTTGGGAAAGAACGAGAAGATCGTTGTCCGCACGCGTCGACATTGGATGGTGCTCGTGAGCTCGGCGGTCAGCAATTTGGTGCTTTCCGTCGTCATTCTCGCCGCCGCGGTCGGGGCGCAGATCTTGGGACTACCGTTACCCGTCTCGCTCCTGATCGCCCTCCTGCTCGTGCTGCCGATCGTCTTTTTCTTGCGCGAATTCCTCGAGTGGTGGAACGAGGAATACCTGGTCACGAATCGTCGGGTCGTGCAGGCAGAGGGATTCATCAACAAACACGTGATCGACTCCTCCCTCGAAAAGGTGAACGATGTCGTCTTGACCCAGACGTTTCTCGGGCGCGTGTTCGATTACGGCGACGTCGAGATCCTCACCGCGAGCGAGATTGGCGTTAACAAGCTTGACAAGATCGCCCGCCCGGTCAAATTCAAGACCGAGATGATAAACCAGAAGGAAGCGCTTGGAAGCGATGAGCACTTTGGCCGTGGGCCGACCGTAGGGAGCGGCGATATTCCGACCATGATCGCCGAGCTGGATGAGTTGCGGAAGCAGGGCGTCTTGACGGAGGCGGAATTCCAACAGAAGAAAGAGCAGTTGCTGTCCAAGATGTAGTGCGGTGCCGGGCTTGAACTTGCTGCCTGGTGCTGAAAGACCAATAGACCCCGGCAATGGATAGGTTGATGTGAATGGGTGAATCCAGTTACCTGACGCGTGCGGACTATCTCGAGTCCGCGCAGTTTATTTCGACGAGGACGAAGCACAAGCCGAGCGTAGGAATAATACTTGGTTCGGGGCTCAACTCGCTGGCCGACGAGATTGGCGAGAGCGACGTCGTGCCCTTTGGCGAAATTCCGAATTTTCCGATCTCCACCGTTCCGGGACACAAGGGCGAGTTGGTGATCGGCAAGCTCAGCGGCAGGACGGTTGTGGCGATGCGCGGCCGTGCCCATTTTTACGAGGGCTATTCCATGCAGCAAGTGACGCTCCCCGTCCGCGTGATGCGGGAGATGGGCGTCCAGACGCTGATCGTCACGAACGCTGCCGGAGGTGTGAATGCCGGTTTTCGTGCCGGCGATATCATGCTGGTTACGGATCACATCAACTTTGTCGGAATGGCCGGCTTGAGTCCGCTCCGCGGCCCCAACGATGATTCGGTGGGTCCGCGCTTTCCGGATATGACGGATGCGTACGATCCGGCGCTGCGTGAGCTGGCTCAGCAGGTGGCTCGGGAGCTCGAGCTCGAGCTGCGCGAGGGAGTTTACATCATGCTGGCCGGCCCTTCCTTCGAGTCGCCGGCCGACGTGCGGTTTGTTCGAATGATCGGAGCGGACGCCGTCGGGATGTCCACAGTCCACGAAGTGATCGTCGGCCGCCACGGCGGTATGCGCGTCCTCGGTCTCAGCCTGATCTCGAACTCGCTCGCGCACGGGCACGATAAGGTCAGCCACGCGGAGGTCCTTGCGGCCGGCACGGCGGCCGTCCCCAAGCTTACCGCGATCATCAAAGGCGTTCTATCCCGAATGTGAGATGAAAAAACACAGCAAGATACTCGTGTCGCTGGAAGGGAATGAATCGGACGACGACGTCGTCCGACTCGCCTGCCAGATCGCGCGCCAGGACAAAGCCTCTGTCATCGCGATCTACGTGATCGAGGTGCAGCGCCATTTGCCCCTCGATGCAGAGAACGCCCCCCAGCTCGAGCGCGCGGACAACGTACTCAAGCACGCCGAGGAAATCGCGAAGGACTGCGGTCATCGGATCGAAACGGAATTGCTGCAGGCGCGCGTCGCCGGCTCGGTCATCGTCAACGAAGCGGTCGACCGGGGCGTAGATCTCATCATCCTTGGGATGCCGTACCGCAAACCGCTCGGAGATGACGTGCAATTGGGCGCAACGGCCAGGTACGTGCTGCTGAATGCCGCGTGTGCCGTTTGGCTCTGTCGCGGTCCAGCCGCCGATGCCCCCGCCAGTGGGACCCGCGCGCGCTAGCGGGCGCGTGCTCCCCGCCGTGGCCTCACTGAGGCGTATTCTGGTCTAGGTACCGACTGGCCGGTTGAGTGGGAGGCTCGTGGACGCGGCAATGCGCAATCCCGCGCCGCTCCGCCCTCCAATTGACAAAGCCGGGAGAACGTAATAGAATTTGTCTAGTCGACGACGATAGTGCACGGGCATGCACGCTGGGGATACCCCGACTGGGTCCGCACCAGTCGAGGGTCTTTTTTTGCGTGCAAACTCGCACGTCGCACTAAGATCATTTTTTCCTTCTCAGGGGAAACCGCGGAATGCAAGATAATGGTGGACCGGTCTCGCCGGAAGAGCGAGATTGGAGCAACCGGCAGGATGATTCCAGGTCCAGGCCCGCTGATCTTGATGCGGACCTGAAACTGACCGAAATAAAGCAGGGCGCCCGCCCGGGAGACCTCTATCTCCGTATGGGGCTCCAGCGAAACCGATACTTTCGCAAGGTGGGGCCCGGGCGCTTTATTGCTACGCCCGAATCCGATGTGCCGGACAATGCGTTTGAAAAAAGCTACCGCGCCGTCAAACGCGTTCTCATCGGCCGTCCGCTCGAAACGGCCGAAGAGGGCCACCAGCGTCTCAACAAGATCAAGGCGCTGGCCGTCTTTGGCTCTGATCCAATATCCTCTTGCGCCTACGCGACGGAAGAGGCGATGCTCGTCCTCGTCGCCGCCGGGAGCGGCGCGCTCGGGATCTCATTCTTCTTGGCGCTTGCCGTATCCCTTCTGCTTTCCATGGTTGCATTTTCGTACCGCCAGACCGTCCATGCCTATCCTCACGGCGGCGGCTCTTACAACGTCAGTCGCGAGAACCTTGGCCAGATCCCCGGGCTCGTCTCCGCCTCTGCTCTCCTGATCGACTATGTGCTGACGGTTTCGGTCTCCATCGTCGCCGGTTCCGCCGCGGTGAGTTCGGCGTTGATTGCGGCCGGCTACGGCGACCAAGTCGCCGCCATAAATGCGACCCTGCCGAACAACCTGAACGTCAATGTCCTCCTCAGTGTATTCTTCATCGCCGTGATGGTCCTCGGCAATCTGCGCGGCATCCGCGAGTCCGGCGCGATCTTTGCGTTTCCGACCTATCTGTTCATCGTCAGCCTCATCATCACGCTCGCCGTCGGCATGTTCAAGGTGCTCACCGGCACTCTTCAGCCGGCCTCTCCCGCGCCCGTCATCGCGGCCGCCGAGCCTCTGACCCTCTGGCTCATCCTCAAAGCGTTCTCGGCCGGCTCAGTCGCAATGAGCGGTACCGAAGCGATCTCGAATGGCGTGCCGGCGTTCGAAAAACCAGAATCGAAGAATGCGGCTACGACGTTGACCATCATGGCGACGCTGCTCGCCGTATTCTTTCTCGGCGTCTCTTATCTGGCGACTCACATGGGTCTCGTTCCCGGCGAGGAAACCATCATATCGCAGGTGGCGCGGTCGGTGTGGGGCACCAATGCGGTCTACTATATCTTTCAGGTCGCGACGATGGGAATCCTCATCATCGCCGGCAACACGGCGTTCGCCGATTTCCCCAGGCTCTCCTCGGTGCTCGCGCGTGACAATTACATGCCGCATCAGTTCCTGTTCCGCGGCGATCGTCTCGCCTTTTCGACCGGCATCGTCGCGCTCGGAGCGATCGCGGCATTCCTCGTCGTGATCTTCGCGGGCGACGTCAGCAACCTGATTCATCTCTACGCCGTCGGTGTGTTTCTCGCCTTCTCCATGTCCGATTCCGGTATGGTCGTGCACTGGTGGCGCACCCGCGGTCCCGGCTGGAAGCGAAGCATCGTGATCAACGGCGCCGATGCGGCATTGACCTCCAGCATCCTCGTCATCGTCGCGGTGACGAAATTCGCTCTCGGAGCGTGGATCGTCGTCGTCTTGATCCCGACGATCACGGCATTCTTCCTTTTCATCCATCGTCACTATTCCCACGTCGCCGATCAGCTTCGCATTCAGCCCGGACAGCTGCCGCCCGTCCGAATCGATCAGTTCGTCATCGTGCCGCTGGACGACGTCAACTATGCTTCCCTCCGTGCGCTCGCTTTTGCGCGCACGATCGCGCGCGACGTCGTGGCGCTGCACGTTTCAGTGAACGCCGAGCGCACGGACAAAGTCCGCCAAAAGATGCAGGCGTATGCGCCGGACGCCAAGCTCATCGTCGTCGACTCTCCGTTCCGCGCGTTTGTGCGGCCGTTGATCGCCTACGTCGACGCGGTCCACAGCCGACGGCCGGACGCCTTCGTGACCATCGTCCTTCCCGAATTCATCACTGCGCATTGGTGGGAGCGGTTTCTGCACAATCGGTCCGCCGGCCGACTGCAGTCCGCGTTCGAGCGGCACCCGAACGTCGCGGTCGTCCTGGTTCCGTACCTGCTGGAGCGTTGACGTGGCTTGCCGGCGCGCGCGGTGTCATTGTCTGTCGGCGACGTGGGAATAGTGACGATGGATGAAAAGGAAGAATGCCGTGATCGTCGGGAT
>JAMCRS010000142.1:2373-3098 GCA_023380675.1 Chloroflexota bacterium | reverse complement strand
TTGCGGACGTCGAAACTCAACTCCGGCTCACTGGCTTGCCCCAGGGTCACCGCCCCGTCGTGCAAGTCGTACCGTGAGCCGTGGCACGGGCTCTCGACCGTCGTGCCGTCGGGGACCTCGGTCCACTCGGTTTTGATGCCAACCCGCTCGCGAAATATGGCAAAGAATTTGACGTGTACGCGCATGACGAGTCTCCTCGCAGGTATGCCTATCGCGTTTCCGCGCTCGACGCCGTTTTGGCGGGAGCGGTTCGCTGGAGAGTCGGTGTGCCTCCGCCGCCAGCGGCGCCGACCGGGGAACGCTGCTAAAGCGGCGACGGCGATTGGTTCTTGCGCCGGTCGCCGGCGCGCCAGACGAATTTGACGATTTCCATGACGACCAAGGGAAGGAGCGCCAGCCCGCCGATCAGCGCCCAATCGCGCAGCGTGAGCGGCGTCGTCTCGAAGATCGGTTGAAACACCGGAACGTAGATGAGCACCAAAAGGGTTATCAACACGAGTGAGAACGCTCCAACCAGGTACCGGTTCGAGAACAGTCCCAATTGAAAGATCGAGAGGCGATTGCTCCGCACGTTGAATGCCTGGACGTTTTGCGCCAAGATCGACGCGGCAAACGCGACTGCGCGTGCCCTTGTGGCGTCGCCGCTGCCGAGGTATTCGAACGCGAACGCCCCGAGCGTCGAGACCGCGACGATGGCGCCTTGAAAGAACATCAGCGCGAGCAGC
>JAMCRS010000142.1:0-2363 GCA_023380675.1 Chloroflexota bacterium | reverse complement strand
GGTCGCGGCGCCCGCTCCATAATGTCCGGCTCGGCTGCTTCGATGCCCAATGCGAGAGCGGGCAGCCCGTCGGTGACGAGGTTGATCCACAAGATCTGGATCGGGTGGAGGGGCAGAGGCCAGCCGGCAAGCGTGGCGGCGAACATGGCCAGGACTTCGCCGATGTTGTGGGACAATACAAAGTGGATGAATTTGCGGATGTTGTCAAAGATCGCACGCCCTTCTTTGACCGCCTTGACGATGGACGCAAAGTTGTCGTCCAGCAGCACCATGTCCGACGCCTCTTTCGCGACGTCGGTGCCGGTGATGCCCATCGCGATGCCGATCTGCGCTTCCTTCAATGCCGGTGCGTCGTTGACGCCGTCCCCCGTCATCGCCACGATCTGGTCGCGGGCCTTGAGCGCGCGCACGATGCGCAGCTTGTCCTCCGGCGACACTCGCGCGTAGACGCGGACGTCCAAGACGCGCGCGTCCAGCTCCTGGTCGGTCATCCGATCGAGCTCGGGGCCGGTGAGCGCTCCGTCGCCGCCCGCCGGAAGGATGTTGAGCTCCCGTGCGACCGCCAGCGCCGTGTCCAGGTGGTCGCCGGTGATCATCGCGACGGCGATGCCAGCGTCCAGCGCCTGTGCGACCGCCTCGCGCGCTTCCGCCCGCGGCGGATCGATCATTCCGACCAGCGCGACGAACACAAGGTCGGTCTCGATCGTCTCGACGCGAAAATCCCTCTCGGAGTCGAGCACACGGTAGCCAAGGCCAAGCAGGCGTCGCGCCTGTGCCGCAAGGCGCGCGTTCGTGTCGAACAGCCGCTTTCGTTCCACGGTGTCCAACGGCACGACGCGTCCCTGGATTCGGACCCGCGAACAGAGGGGGAGGAGCGCGTCGGGAGCGCCCTTGACGAACGCGACATTTTCCGAGCCGCCGCCTAACTCATCGACGTGATGCTCGTAGATCGCCGACATTCGCTTGCGCTTGGCGTCGAATGGGAGCTCGGTGACGAGGTCATAAGAGGCGGTCAGCTCGTCCGCCAGGCTCGCTTTGCGCGCCGCGACGAGCAGGGCCCCTTCGGTCGGGTCGCCGACGACTCTGTACCGGCCGCCGTCGAGCGGCGCCAGTTCGGAGGTGTTGCAGAGGACGCCGATCGTCAACGCGAGCTCCAGGTCGGGCTCGTCTGCCGCGTGGACCGGGCGGCCGTCTACGCTGAACTCGCCGGCGGATGTAAAGCCTTCCCCGCTCACCGCGATCTCGCGCCCCGGCAGTACGATCTCGCGGACGGTCATCTCGTTTTCGGTCAACGTACCGGTCTTGTCGGTGCAGATGACGGTCGTCGCTCCCAGGGTCTCGACCGCTGGAAGGCGCCGGATGAGCGCATTCCGATGGACCATCCGGCGCATCCCGAGCGCGAGTGCGATCGTCACGACCGCGGCCAGGCCCTCGGGGACCGCGGCGACCGCGAGGCTCACGGCCACGAGGAACATGTTCACCGGCGAGTCGCCGCGCAAGATGCCGACGAAGAAGATCACTGCCACGATGACGAGCGTGATGTAGACCAGCAGTTTCCCAACCTGGTCGAGACGCTGTTGCAGCGGCGTCTCTTCGTCCTGGATTTCGGCGACCAGCCCGGCAATGTGCCCCAGCTGCGTCTGCATCCCCGTGGCGGTGACGATCGCCCGCCCGCGCCCTTGCACGACGACGGTCCCGGCGTGCACCATGTTGACACGGTCGGCGACCACCGTTTCCCGGGCGAGCGATTCGATGGCAGATTTCTCAACTCCCAGAGACTCGCCGGTCAGCGCCGCCTCTTCGACCTTGAGGGAAAAAGCGTCGATCACACGCGCGTCCGCCGGCACGAGATCGCCGGAGCGGAGCACGATCAAATCGCCCGGCACGAGGTCGGCGCTTGGTATGGATTGCGTCTCGCCGCTTCGGACGACTTGGGCGGTCGGCGCGGCGAGCTGTTTCAATGCGGCCAGCGCCCGCTCGGCGCGATACTCTTGCACAAATCCGAGGATCGCGTTGAGAATGATGATTCCGACGATGGCGATGGCGTTGACCCACTCCTGCAAAACGCCGGAGACGATCGCCGCGCCGACGAGCGTGAGGACGATGAAATCGGTGAATTGTTCGAGCAGAAGCGCCAGGGGAGGTTGGGTTTTGGCCTCGCGGAGCTGATTGGGGCCGTACTGCTCCGCTCGCTCTCGGACCTGGTCACGGTCCAGGCCTTTGTTCGCATCGGTCTGCAGCCGGTCTACGACCTGGGCCGCAGTCGAGTGGTGCCATTCGAATGATTCGACTGATTCGGGCATCCCACATCAATTGTCTGGAGATAGAAGAACACAGATAAACGCCGAGGTACCGTTCAGAAA
>JAMCRS010000141.1 GCA_023380675.1 Chloroflexota bacterium | reverse complement strand
GAGAAAATCGTTCCAGTGGAAACTGATGGAGGAGAGCGCGAACGCGATCAGGGCCGGCCGTGCCGGGGGAATGTAGACGTGCCACAGCGTCTGCAGCCAATTCGCGCCGTCCATGTGTGCGGCGTCGTCCAAATCACGTGGGATGGTCTTGAACGTCTGCCGCATCAAAAAGGTCCCAAACGCGGACCCGAGGAAAGGCAGCATCACCGCGACGAGCGTGTCGAAGAGATGGAGCTGCCGAATCGTCGAATAGTTTGGGACGATGAGCGCGCTCGACGGCACCATCAGCTGCAACAGGATCAGAAAGAAGAGGATGTTCTGGCCGCGAAACTGAAACCGCGCGAACGCGTAGCCGGCCAGAGAGATCGTCACCAGCTGCACCGCGAGGATGCCGACGACGATGATGATCGTGTTGACATAGTACTGCGCGAACGGCGCGATCTGAAACGCCTGAGCGTAATTGTCGAGCGTGGGGTGCGAGCCGAACCAAAGATTGGCGGCGCTGAGCGGCTCCTCCGGCGGATGCACGGAGACGGCGAGCGCCCAAATCATGGGAATCGCCCAGCCGATCGCGATGACGGCGAGCCCGATCAGCCCAACCCCGTCGAGAATGGTGCGCAGCGTGCGGCGGCGGTTACTCATAGGTCGCCCGCCGTTCGGTGTAGACGAAATTGGTCACCGTGAACACGAGGAGTACGACGATCAGGATAACGCTAATGGCGCTGGCTTTGCCGCCGTCCAAGAAGCTGAACAGCGTTTGCCATAGATTGAAGAGCAACATGCTGGTCGCGTTGTTCGGTCCCCCGCCGGTCATGATGTAAATCTGGTCGACCGTCTCAAACGCGTTGACAACGGCGATGGTCGTGACGAAAAGCGTGGTGCCGGTAAGCAGCGGCAGGGTCAGAAAGCGCGCCGCCTGGACCGGCGACGCGCCGTCCAGGTCGGCGGCCTCAAATATCTCGTGCGGCAAACCCTGCAAACCGGCGAGATAAAAGATCATGAAATAGCCGGTCTGTTTCCATACGCCGAGTATCATCAACGCGATCAGCGCGAGGTTGGAGCTGCCGAGCCAACTCTGGCTGGGAATGTGCAAGTACCCCAGAAAAACGTTGACGAGTCCATAGCCCGGCGTGTACATGAACAGCCAGATGGTCGCCGCGCTGACCATGGGCAGGACGGTGGGATAGAAGAACGCCAGGCGATAGAGCCTCAGCGCCGCCAATCTTTGGTTCAGCAACAACGCGAGCACGAGCGCGAGGAAAACGCTCAAGGGCACCGTAACGACGACGTAGAGCAGCGTATTGAAGACGACGTCGTGAAAACTTGGGTCGGCGAAAAGGGCGGCATAGTTCGCCAAGCCGGCGAATTGGGGGATGCGGACGGCCTGGTTCTGGAGATAAAGGCTGTCGTAAAATACGCGGATGGACGGCCACAACGTAAAGACCGAGACAAACAAGAGCGTGGGAAAAATCAGAAGGTAGGGTAGAGCGGCAGTCCGGATTCGGGACTGCCGCTCCACGTTAGAGGTTTTCGCGCTCGCGCGACGATTCATCAGTCTTTGAAAGCGGCGAGGATCTGATCGGCTTGGGTCTGCGCGGCTTTGAGCGCGTCGGCGGGCGAGCTCTTGCCCGTGAGCGCGGCCTGGACCGCGTCGCCGAGCGTTTTTTGGATCTGGGCATTGTTGTGCGCGGCGAGCTCAGCGCCGGCATACTGCAGCCCTGCCGGTGCGACGGCGGCTTGCGGCGTCTTGGCGATATAGTCTTTCATCGCCTGCGAGGCCATGGCGGATTGCCGGCCGGGAACGTAGCCAGTGTGAATGCTCCAGTCGGCCTGAATGTCGGTGGAGGTCATGAACTGAACGAACTTCCAGGCGGCCGCTTGATGGTCGGCGGGAATGCCTTTGAGAATGTAGATGTTTCCGCCGCCGGTAGGTGCGCCGAACCCTTTCTCGCCGACGGTGTAGCTGACGCCGACGTCGAACTTGGCCTGCTTGAGAATGTTCGTTAGCGAGCCGCTCGAATGCCAGATCATCGCGGCCTTACCGTTGACGAAATCATTCGGCATGTTCGCCCACAGCAGAACGTCGCCCGGCATCGCTTTGTCCTTGGCGGAGAGATCGACGAAATCCTGCAGCGCCTGAACGACCTCGGGCGAATCGAACGTCACCTTGTTCGCGGCCTTGCCGACCACGTTGGAGCCGTTCCCGATCACGAACGACTGGAACAGCCAGTAGGGAATTCCGTCCGACGAGATTTCGATGCCCCATTGGCTGCCGTCGGCCTTGGTGAGCTTCTTGGCGTCGTCGGCCATTTCCTGGTAAGTCGTAGGCGGCTTGTTGGGATCGAGCCCGGCCGCCTTGAACAGGTCTTTGTTGTAGTAGAGGACGGGAATCGAGCGCTGGAAGGGCAGGCTCCAAATGTGCCCCTGGTAGCTCGAGTTGGCGAGGTACGCCGGATAGAAATCGGACGTAAACGAATCGCCGCCGGCGGCTTTGACGTAGTCGTCGAGCGGCTGGATCGCATCCGAATCGACCAGGGAGTAAAGATCGGTGGACAGGAGTACGGCGACGTCGGGTGGAGTGCCGCCGCCTTTGATCGTCGTCTGGATCTTGGTGAGCGTGTCAGGATAACCGCCCGAAAGGACCGCGTTCACCTTGATGTCAGGATTCGCGGCTTGGAACTTGGCGATATAGCCGTCGATGATTTGAGTGATGGGACCCGGGACGGCGACCGGATAGTAGAATGTGAGCGTAACGCTGCCGGCGGCCGCCGGCGCACTGGTTGCCGCCGGGGCGCTGGTCGCGGCCGGCGGGGCCGGCGTTGCGGACGCGCATGCGGCCAGTCCGAGCGAAACGGATACGAGCACAACCAGGAATGCAAGGTTCCTCGAAGGTCGAACAATCCGTAAGAGCATAGACTCTCCTCCTCCAAAAAGGGGTTTTGCGAGGGGCACACTTGTGTGCGCCTCGAAGCACACAATTTTATGCCGATACGAATGTCGCGTCAATAGCCGTCGGAAGAATTGCTACGGCTTTGGCAAAGTCGTGACGTAACGCAAGCCCGCGAGAAGGCCATCCCGCGTTGCGGCTTGCTCGGACTTGCGCCTCCGACGGCGTACCCCATACCCCGGCCCTTCGCCCTTGCGCTTCGCTTTCAGTCTCCGTTCAGCTGTTCTCCAAAACAATCCGTCACCAACATCTGCAGGCGGCGTTCCAAGACGCGATACGAATAGTGTCGTTTCGCCGCCCGGTAATTGTGCTCGGTCATTGCCTGTGCATCCCTTGGGTCTAGGAGCACCTGCTGAACGCGGCGGACGGTGTCGTCGGTGATGTAACCCTCGAACTCGATCACGCGAAAGCCTTTGGGCTTGATGTCGACATCGAAGATGGAATAATTGTTGACGACGATGGGGCGCCGGTAATAGACCGCTTCCAGGAACGCATTGCCAAACCCTTCGACGTTGGACGGATAGGTCACCAGATCGGCGCACGGATACACATCCGCCAACGTGTACACCTTCTGCCCTCCTGCGGTCGTGCCACGCCGGTCCTGGATGACGTCGGACACAAAGTTGGTCGAGACCTCCAGCTCGCCGGCAAAAGTCCGCACGCGACGCTCGTACGCATCGCCTTCATCCCCGGCCGCATGCGAGATCACCAGCCGCGCGGGCCGGCCCAAACGGTGGACCAACTCGATGGCGTGCTCGATGCCTTTGCGCTGCACCACTCGCGTCGGCTGCAAGATCATCAGCTCGTCGGGCGATACGCCCAACGCCGTCCGCACATCCCGGGCGTACTCGTCCGGCGGCGAGGGCGGATTGTCAAAGTCCATCACGTTCGGGACGAGCAGGCTGGATATCCCGGTGCGCAAGCTCAGCTGATTCGCGGCGGAGGAGTTGATGACCACATGACGGATCGAAGGGAGATGAGGCGGGAAAGCCATGTTCAGATAGTCCCACACGCAGTTGACGAGAAAGCGTTTGCGCTCCCAGAAGAAATCGTGGTGGTGGGCGATGACGGGCAGACCGGTCTCGGCGATGAATTCCGTGAGCGCGAGTCCAAGCGGAATATTCATGGGAATCGCCAACGCGTTCTCCACGACCAGGAGCTCGATATCGAAGCCGCGGACGAAAGCATCGATGCGTTCCCGCAAACAGTCTCTCAGTTGGTGGATTCGCGCGGTGATCTCACGCGGGCGAGTCCGCTGCGAAAAGGCGGTGGTATATATGGATTGGACATCGGGATGCGTGAAAAGCGCTTCGGGGACCAGGCAACTGCGCTCGGGCGCGCGGTCGGATTCGCCGGCGAGAAAGTAGCAAGTGTGGCCCAGAGATTCCAGCACGTGAGCCCATTTCGCCGTTTCCAGCGAAACCCCGTCCGTCCCCCGAAAGCGGGTGGACACGAAACCAATTCGCCGCGAAATCGGTGTGCTTTTCATGGAATCTCCTTCCGGGAAGTCGACGACGACGACAACGTGCCCGTTACGTACATGTATAGTCACAACGCCAAAAACCGCAAGTCGAACGAGACGGCAACCTCATCGCGAGTCGGGCATCCAACGATCTGCCGGAGTTCTGTCTGGAGATCATCGAGGCGCTGAGCGAAAAGTGAGCTTCAGAAGGATCGTCTCCCGGTGTCCTTACTCCGCAAGTCAAGGATAGATCTTTTCATTCCGCTCCAACATGGAGACGAATCGCTCAATCTGCCGTGCGCGCGTCTCGGGTTTTTTGGCCGTCTGGATCCGGTGCAGGATCGCGTAGCGGTTCAGGCGATTCAAGGACGCGAAGAAGGTCTTCGCTCTGGCGTTTCGATCGAGGGCGGCCTGAAGATCCGCCGGCACGACTGCGCTGCTCGGCGAATCGTACGCGGCGGCCCAGCGTCCATCCTGTTGGGCAGTGGAAACTTAGTCGATCCGCTGTCCCTTGTCGATCTCGGCCTCATAATTGCGCTGCCAATGCGGCCGCGAACCGTCGAGATCAGTGAACCCATACTCTTCCGCCAGGTCCCACGTGGCGAGCGTTTGTCCGCTCTTCACCATGAGGTTGGGATCGGACGCGAGCGCTGCCACGGCGCGCCCGATGTAGTGAGGTGTTTCCGAGAAAGCGAAGAATTTGTCTTGTTGCGCTCCCTCGCGCCAATTCTGCTCGGTAACGCCGAAATGGTCCAGCATCGCTTCCGAACGCAGAAAACCGGGGGTGACGGCCAGCGCGGCAACTTGGTAAGGCTCGAGGTCCTTGGCCATGGTCCAGGCCATGCGCATCACGGTGACCTTGACGAGATCGTAGAAGAATGTGCCGCGATAATCGTAATTCTTGCCATCCGTAATTTCGAGAATGGCTCCGCGTTTGCGATTGACGAGCAGGGGCGCGGCAAAGTGGCTGGTGATGATGTGTGTATGCACGGCTCGCTCTAGCATCTCTAGCCCGGCGGCAAGCGAGTGTTCCCAGAACGGCACCCCCCACTGGGCCAGCTCATCTCCACCCCAGATGTCGTTGACCAGGATGTCGAGCTGCCCATCTTGCTCAGACGCGATTCGCCGGAACAGAGCTTGGACCTGGTCCGGCTGCGAGTGATCCACCGGAACGGCGATGCCCCGGCCGCCGGCCCGAGAAACCATCTCGGCCGTTTCGTCGATCGATTCCGGGCGGCTAGTCGTCCTGCCGCGCACGCTTCGACCGGTGCAGTAGACCGTTGCACCCGCAGCACCCAACTCGACCGCTATGCCTCGCCCCGCGCCGCGGGTGGCGCCCGCGACAAGTGCGACTTGCGCTGCAAGACTATGTTTCATCGTGGCAGTATGTCCTTCGTCGATCGCTTTCCTCCCCTCCAGTGGCGATCTCAACCGAGTGCCGCAATTATACCCAGGGCGGAGACTCTGCGTCAAGCCATGAATCGTCTCGGCCCAGAAGGCAATGCCGTGATCGCATTCGCGCCTGGCTCGATCGCAAGTCCGACATGAGCGGATTGTTGAACGCGGAAATTGAAAAGCAGAGTTGCGCAATGGACGGGGCGACGCGCCGGTCAATAAGGCGAAGGGGCAGCAGCAGTGCTCTTCCCGGTTGTCGCGCGAAGCGGCCGGTGCTCCCAGAATGCGGCTATATCTGAATGGCAGTAGGGAATCAGACGGAAGCTCGAACGGTCTAAGCGAGGAGAGGAGTGCCGCCGGAGTGGACGGGGCCGGTTAGAGCCGGGGTTAGGAGTCTGGGGTTTTCGAACAGGCGAAGTCGGTACGAATCGGGGTGCGGCTTGAGCACGCATCCCATGCCGCGCCCAACGGGAGAGATTAGAGAGAGCCGCCTTTGGAACCGCGTTCGGCCATGAGCCGCTGGCATAGTCGGACGCCGCTCATTCGCCCCTATCCCTGTGAGGGCCGCCTATGGCAAGCCGATGGTCGTGGAAAAGTGAAGTTGATCGCCCCGGCAGATGAACCAGCCCCAGCTCACCGGCCGATTGTCGAAATCGTAGAAGACGTGCTCGATGCAAAAGGCGGCTGCCGGCGCCGACGATTGCAGAAGGCAGGCTTCTTCGTCGTTCAGGACGGTCGCCTGAATGTCCAGATCGCCGCGCTTGAGGATCGTGTCGCCGGTGCCGCTCAGGAGACCCTGCAGAGAGGTGACTTCCATCCCCGCCTCGACGATCGGGCGCGCGGGGTCGTAGACGAGGTACTCGCGATGATAGGACGTGAGCTTTTCCTGCGCGCTCAAGAGACTACGGATGTAGATTACGCGACTGCCGGTCTTGAGAGCCAACTTGCGCGCCGTGCGCTCGTCTGCGGGTACGATGTGTACCTCGAGCAATTTGACGGTTGCGTTCTGCCGGTGGCTGAACAGATCCTGTAGCTCGCCGAGCCCGAAGGTGGCGGCGGCGATCTCTACCGGTTTAACGAACGTGCCCCGTCCGCGCGCGGTGCTGATGACGCCCTGGTCCGCGAGAAGATTGATCGCGCGCCGCACGGTCATGGGACTGACGCGATAACGCCGGCAGAGCTGAGACTCGGAGGGAAGCTGGTCGCCGGGGCGAAACAGCCCCTCGGCCACCTGGCGGCGAAGGATGTTTACGAGCTACGCGTAAGCCGGTTCGTAGGAATCACGGTCAATGTGATCGCGCCCCATGTGGTCGCGGTTGAGGGTGGGCTGGCTGAGCCTTTTCATATTAGACGGCTCAACTGCCGTTGGAGGTGTTGTTTCAGGCGTCACCGCCTCCATATATAACTATACAATATCCAGAAATGAACGTAAAATCAAGCATTGCCTGGAGACTAGCTAGAAGGAAAGGAGCAAGCAAGTCTTGACAACTTATATATAAGTGTATAAGTATGGTACTGTGTCAGAGAGGACACGTATGACTGAAAAACGGCGCCAAGTTATTGCATGCGCAACCGTCGTCGAAGAACTGCTCCCACTGCTGCCCCCGGACATCAAGCACCAAGTTCTTGATTTTGGCCTTCACCTTTGCCCCGGCGAGCTCAAACGATCGCTGCAACAAGCCATAGACATCGCCAGCACGCAGGCTGACGTCATCCTGCTTGGGTATGGATTATGTTCGCTCGCCGTCGTCGGTTTGCGCGCGAATTCGTGCACCCTCGTCATCCCCCGCGTGGACGACTGCATTGCCCTTTTCCTCGGTTCACGGGACGCCTATCGCGAGCAGGCGAGTCGCGTTCCTGGCACATACTATCTGACCAAAGGGTGGATCGAAGCGGGCGATACCCCCTTTGAAGAACACAATGCTCTGGTCGAGCGTTACGGCGAAGAAAAGGCGAATCGAATGACCCAGCTGATGCTCAAGAACTATACGCGCCTCGCTTTCATCAACACCGGCCAGTACGACGTCGAGCGCTACCGTGAATATACGCGAGAAACGAGCGCGCGATTCGGACTGCAGTACGACGAGATCGAAGGCTCGCCGCGGCTGGCAGAGAAGATGCTCTTTGGACCGTGGGACGACGAGTTCCTGGTCGTTCCGCCGGGCGGCGAGATCCGTTACGAGGATTTCACAGCGAGCGAGCCGGCTGCCGTGCAGCAATGACGGACGCGGCCACGCTTGCCCCGGAAACGGTAACGGGTCGTCAAGGGGCGGGCATGGCGCTGGGAATACTGAGCGTTGGGCAAAACCTGGGAATGCTCATAGGGCCGCCGATCGTGGGAGCGGTGATCGAGGGAGCCAATTGGGGGGCGGGAGTGGTGCCGATCGTTGCCGCCGTTGCGCTCGGTTTTGCGGCTTCGTTCGCGCTCAAGACCGGCGCGCATGAGACCGGGCCGACGGTACGGGAATCGATCTGACTGAAACCGCCGGACGCGGCGCCGCCGGCTCTACGCGCAGGACGGGACAGACCTGGCCGGTCGTTAGCGATCCAGGTCCGTTTTTGGTTACACCGCGCCGAGGACGAGGGCGAAGAGCAGATGGGCTGCGGCAATCGCCGGCGAAAGAGTGACCATCGCGTACAGCTTGCCGCGATCGGGGAGGCGCGATTGAGTGACCTTGGAAAAGACCGCGAAAAAGATCACCGCGCCGGCGCCCCAAACGAGCGGCACGTCCCACGGGACGCCGCCAAACAGGGTCGCCGACGTGCCTTCGTAGAGCCACCAGTGCAGCTGCGCCGCCTCCGCTTCGATCGGCAAGGCGATGCTCGCCGCAATCGCAAAGACGAGCGCAGCGGTCGCCGCGCCGCGTTCCGGCGGGACGAAGCGGCGGGCGAATTGGAGTGCGAGATAAAAGACGCTGCCCCACAACAGCCCGACGAATGCCGGCGCCGCTCCGAGGCGCATGATGGTGGGGGCGTATGCGTCCGTCTGGAGAAAGACTTGGGTGATCGTTTCTCGAATGAACGCGTACAGGTACGCGCCGACGAACCACTGTTGCGCAAAGCCGCGGCCCTCGAATCGCGTCGCGTGCCAGACACAGCCGATGAACAGGACGAGCGACAAGAATTCGACCAGATAAGTGAACATGGTCATTTGGCCGCAGACCGGTCTGCGCCGAACAGCCCGTACAACCCGAGCCACAGGATCGGCGCCAGGAGCGTGGCCATCGCGCGCCATTCGATGTGAACGGTGAGGCCGACGAGTCCGACGTAGACGACGACGAAGGCGAGCAGAAAGAACGGAACATGTCGCTGCAACATTGTCTCCTCGCGTACGGCAGTGATCCGATTATAGCATAATGTCGCGCGACCGCCGAACGGTATCTTTGGCGAATTTCAATAGTAAATGGAGTCGCACAGTCTGCGGTACCGGGTTGAGCACGCCAGGCTGCTGGCGGCGTGCGCTCAGGGAGGCGGAGAGCCGAACTGGTCGCCTGAGTTTGAAAGATATGGAATCACAATTACATCATATTGCGTGATACGTACAGATTATGAGAGGCTCACTCCGCAGGACTGAGCGGCTTGCCGGAATGAGGTCGCAGCATGACTGACCAGAATTTAACCTGCGCTTTACCTAATTACGACCCGGGGCAGATATAATATGTGGGATTCTCAACAATTGAACAAAACCACATAGTCGTACCAAGACAGGAACTGGAGCGGCCGGTACGGCCAGCATCGTCAAGACGATGGCTGGGACTCGTGCCATGCAACAGAACGCAGGGGGGAACGGTTCCAGTGGTAGGCAAGTCCGCTCACGGGACGAACGGACGCGATGCTCGCGTGATGACCCAAGCTAATCACGCCGAGCGTCGCGTCGTTTTTTTCGGGTGTTCCGGCCGAACGACCGCCCTCGTCGATCGCTGGGCGATGCCAGGAGGCGACGGCATGAAGCTCAATTCGATCAGTGCGACCGATCTGCGCGTCCATTCCAGAGACATTGTCGAACGGGCGCGGTTCAAAGGAGAACGATTTGTGATCCACAACTTTGGCAGACCGGTGGCGATGATTATCGGAATCGACGAATACAACACGCTCGTCGAAGCGGCCGCCGGGTCGGCGACGCCGGAGCAGTGCTCGTCCGAACGTAGGGGCGCGGCAATCGATTCGCCGGGCCTCGCGGTTTGACCTACGCCGACCAAAAGCAGATTCGCCGCGGCTAGATATTCGGCTAGGAATGCGGCGCGCGGTTGGGATCCCGTCTCGCGGCTGGCGGTCGGCGGCGATCGCTTGCGTGAGACGGCGCGCGGCGACGACCGCGAGCAAGAGCTTGGGAACCGGTCCGATCCGCAGCCGCGGCGCGATGGACTGGTTGCCCGGGCAAATCAAATGGGCGACATCGTGATCGTGAACGTCGATAATCAAATCTCTCAAGGGGGAACTCATGAATTGTCCGCATTGTGGTTATCCGAACCCGTCGCCCGTGCGTTTTTGCATGAGCTGCGGCAAAGAGATCGGATCGGCGGGGGAGATCCCCGCCGCGCCGCCGGTCAGCCTGCAGCCGCTGTATCCCAATCCCCAGGCGTACGTGCGCCCGCTCAAGGACCGCTCGATCGCATACATCCTGGAGATCTTGCCGGGTTTGTTCGGCATCCTGGGGATCGGCTGGCTCTACGCCGGTAATACGTCCGCCGGAATTGCGTGGCTGGTAGGCGTCCTGATCTGGGACCTGATGGCGATCGTGATCGGCCTCTTTTCGGTGGGGTTTGGATGTTTTTGTACCGTGCCGGTCAACATCGTTCTCATCGCGGTGTCGACGATCTCACTGAGCAACTATGTGAAGGCGCATCCAGAGCTGTTTGGGTAGGCGCCGCACGAGCGGCCGGAGGTCAGCATGAAGCATGCCACGCAACTGGTTCGGCTTGCGGCGGCGCTGGTAGCGCTGGCGCTGGTGCCGGGGGAACTGGACGCACAGGGTCCGTACGCCGTCACTCTCGCGCAGGTCGACACGACGAGCTATCCCACGATCACGCTGCACGTCAACGTGCGTGACAGCGCGGGACAGCCGGTGGGCGGCTTGCGTCAAGAAGACATGAACGTGACGGAAGACGGCACACCGGTGGAGATCACGGACTTTGCCGGGACCGGCGAGGCGCGGCCGGTCGACATTGTCTTCGTTTTCGACACGACGGGCAGCATGACGGACGAAATCGAAGGGGTCAAGCAGACGTGCATCGCATTCGCTCAGAAACTCCAGGACCAGAACCGGGACTATCGGCTGGGCCTGGTTGCGTTTGGCGACAGCGTTCGCGGCGTCTTCCGGACCAACGGCGACTTGACAGAGAGCGTCGACGAATTCAAGGGCTGGATCGAAACCCTGCACGCGAACGGCGGAGACGGGGACGCGGAGAACGATTTTGGCGCGCTCAAGCAGGCGAGCGCGCTGAACTTTCGCAGCGCGACCCAACGGATCATTATCCTCATCACGGACGCTCCACCGCATCATTTCGGCGACCCGCCCGACGGGGGCACCCTATTCAACGATCCCGATCTCACGGCGGATCGAACCGCGGCGATCCTCACGGGCAAGGCGATCACGCTGTACGCGGTGACCTACGACCACCCCGATTTCCACAAACTCGTGGAGCAGACGAACGGCGAGTTTTTCGAGCTGACTCCCTCCACCGACTTTACCGGGATCATCGACAAGCTTGGCACGACCATCGCCTCGCAGTATCGGATCAGTTACCGCAGCCCCCGTCCCACCTACGACGGCACGCATCGGGACATCGAGGTTGCCGTGCGCGCGGGAGGCGGCGCGCCCGCGAGCGGGGGCACGGCCAGCGGCAGTTACGTCGAGCAGCATCTGGTCAACATTCGCTCGAACGTGCCGGTCGCGCTGATGTTTCTAGCTCCGCTGCTCCTCGCGTTGGTCCTACCGCTGCCGTTCCTCGCCCGGCGGCGCACGGCCTCCGCGTCGTCGAACGGAAAGGGCACGCCCCTGCGGTCGACGGCCGGCTGTCCGCACTGCGGCCGCCCCCTGTTGCGGCCGGAAGCGCGTTTCTGCAATTCGTGCGGGCAGCCGGTATCCGCCGGGGGCCCCGCGGCGGGACCGCCTTCGTATGGACCTGCCCCCATTGCAAATGCGCCGGCGCTCTTCACGTGTCCGCGGTGCGGAGCGTCTCTGCGCGCGGCCGCGCGTTTCTGTCCCCGGTGCGGGCTGCCGCGTTGACCGGCGATCCGGGAGCGGTTTGCGGATACTGCAGGAGGGAGAGCGATGAACCGATTCGTGCAGATCTACTACAACGCCGTCTTTGGAGCGCTCGGCGGACTGATCGGATGGTTCGTGGTCGGGCTCTTTCCGACGGGCGAATGGAACATTCTGATCGCCTACACCTTCGTCGGGGCCGGGGTCGGGGCGTTCATCGGACTGATGACCGGCTCGGTCGGCGGACTCGTCGTGCAGAGATCGTTCCGCCGCGCCGTGCTCGGAGCGATGCTGGGATGCTTCGCGGGCCTGATCAGCGGAACGATGGGGCTTCTGATCGGCGAAGGGCTCTTTCTGTTTCTCAAGGGAGGCATTGTCGGACGGACGTTGGGCTGGACCCTGCTCGGTCTCTTTCTCGGTCTGGGCGATGGATTGATGAATCTCAAGCTCAAGCGCGCCGGCTACGGCGCGGTGGGAGGCATCCTGGGAGGGCTGGTGGGCGGGCTCGTCTACGAAACGATGACCG
>JAMCRS010000140.1 GCA_023380675.1 Chloroflexota bacterium | reverse complement strand
GTGAGTGTTTGACCAGCCGATCTTCCAACGAGTGAAACGATATGACCGCCACGCGGCCGCCGGGCGCTGCGACCTCTGCCAGCTGTGGAAGGACGGCCGCCAGAACCTGTAGCTCTCGATTGACCGCGATCCGCAGCGCTTGAAACGTCCGGGTCGCCGGGTGAATCCGGCCGTGACGTCCCACTGCGCGTTCGACGGCCTCGCTCAACTGGTCTGCCGTGCGGATCGGTCTCGCGTCCACAAGGGCGCGTGCGATGCGGCGCGAAGCGCGTTCTTCGCCGTATTCGTAGATCAAGTCCGCGAGTTCCGTCTCGTCCAACGAATTGACCAGGTCCGCGGCAGTGTCACCAGACGACGGATCGAAACGCATATCGAGCGGGCCGGCGCTCTGAAATGAAAACCCTCGGGCGTCATCTGCGAGCTGCATGGACGATAGTCCAAGGTCCAGCAGTATCCCGTCGGCCGGCAGAAAACCTTGCGCGTGAGCGACCTCGCGCAAGCGCTCGAAATTCGAGTGCACGAGCACCGCGCGGTCGCGCAAGTCCGCGAGATTTTCGGCGGCGACGGCGAGGGCGGCCGGGTCTGCGTCCAGGCCGAGCAGCCGGCCGGACGGAGCCGAAGCAGCCAGTATGCCGGCCGCATGACCGCCGGCGCCCAAGGTCGCGTCGATGTACAAACCGCCTGGCCGCGGCTCCAGATATTCGATCACTCGTTGGAAAAGAACTGAAACGTGCGCGCCAGTTTGCCGCATCGCCCTAGTTGGGGCTCAACGCAGCCTTGCGCATGATCTGGCCGTAGCGTTCTGCCACCATGTCGGCGTTCGCTTCCACTTGTTCGTTGGTTTCTCTGTACTGCTTGGGGTTCCAGACTTCGAGACGGTTGACGACGCCGATGACGACCACTTCGCCGTTGAGACCGGCGAATTCGCGCAGGTTCTGTGGTATAATGATCCGGCCCTGCTTGTCCGGTTCGGCCAGCTCAGCCATCGCGGATAGATGCCGAGCAAAAGAGCGAACATCGGCGAGCGCCATGCCCTGCTCCTCGATCTCGCGAGCCATCGTCTCGAACTTTGCCTGGGGGAAGATGAAGAGGCACTTGTCGAAACCGCGCGTGATGACGACACCTGACGCCAGTTCCGAGCGCCACTTGGCGGAGAGAGTGAGCCTACCTTTCTCGTCGATGGTGTTGTTCGTAGCACCAATGAACATTGGTCGATTCCCCACTTTGTGGTGCGAACAAGCGTTCTACGTGGGATAGGCCCCCACTTTGCCCCACTTTGATCCATTCGCATTATCGCATACTCCCCACCGAGTGTCAAGGGGTTCTAGGCGCTTGGGTTGCATTTTTAAGGTCTAACCGCGCGCGACTTTTGCTTACAGGCGCGAACTGCATAGAATAGAAGGGTTGGAGCATGTACAATCCATGGGACTCGTAACCAACCTCTGGCACTTGAATCTCATCGACCAGGAATTCGACGAGAAAGCGCGCCGAACACGGCAGGTGGACGCCGCGTTAGTCGACGCGCCGGCGCTTGACAGCGCTCGCCGTGCGCGAGAGACTGCAGCGGGCAAGTTGAGAGAGGCTCGCGGGGCGCTTTCGTCACGCGAGCTGGAGGCTCGCGGACTGGACGCCAAGATCAAAGAGGTCGAGAATCGACTCTACGGCGGCCACATCGGGAATCCGAAGGAGCTGGACGGGCTGGAAAAGGACCTGGAAATGCACAAGCGGCGCCGGTCCGAGCTCGACGATACACTTCTCGCACTCATGGATGACGTCGACCGCTTCGTGAAGGAAACAAACGAAAAGGCTGCGGCGGCAGAGCAGGCCGAGTCGGAGCGTTCGGGGGAGGTGGCGAAACTGGAGCGCGAGCGGGCGTCGCTGAGCGAACGGATGGCCGAACTGCAGGCAGAACAGACGCGCCTGCGCGGAGAGCTCGGCGTCGAGGTCCAGAGGCAGTACGACCAGCTTCGCCGAACAAAAGGCGGACGTGCGGTCGCGCATCTGCGCGGCGACTCTTGCGGCACATGCGGCGTCACCGTGCCCACGGGACACGTCCATCGAGTGCACGCCGGCGACGAGATCGTCGTTTGCTCGAGCTGCGGCAGAATCCTTGCTACCTAGGAGGCGCGTGGACCGCGTCACACTCTACACGGATGGCGCCGCGCGCGGCAACCCCGGTCCGGCCGCCATCGGCGTCGTAATCACCGACCCTACCGGGAAGGAGCTCGAAGCGTTTGGAGAGGCGATCGGAGTTGCGACCAACAACGAAGCCGAGTACCGCGCCCTTCTGCGCGGACTCGAGCGGGCAGCCAAATTGGGCGCGGCCGGCGTCGAGGTCCGGTGTGACAGCGAACTGATGGTACAGCAGCTCTCCTCGGTCTACCGGGTGCGCGCGGCGAACCTAAAACCGCTTCACGCGGCGGCACAGCGCGCCCTCGCCCACTTTGCGTCGACCAGCATCCGTCACATTCCGCGCGCAAGGAACGGACGCGCGGACGCGCTGGCGAATGCGGCGCTGGACGCGGCCGGCCGGCCGAACCGGCGTGAACACAAGGACGACGGGCTGTTCTAGCCCATCAGAGGATATTGCGAATGAAACTGCTGGCACTGCTGCTCGCGTTGTCGCTGCCCATGAAGATCACCAAGACCACGACC
>JAMCRS010000139.1 GCA_023380675.1 Chloroflexota bacterium | reverse complement strand
AATGTGACAGGACTCAACTTTACCAGTCTCGTGCTCGCGGTGGTGGGCGCGATCATCCTGATCGCGATCTATCGCGCGGTGGCGGGCGGCCGTAGAGAAGCGCTCTGACGCAAGTCGCGACTGTAGAGATGCGCGCTAGCGCGTCTCTACAGTCGCGTTTTTCTCGGCACCCTAACCATCGCCTACGCGCCGGGCGGCGGCACCGGGCGCTTCACTTCTTCGACGTACGGCCGCTGCGCGATCGTGCGATGTAGATCGTGCCACACCGCGACGCTCTCCTCGTAAGGCGCCGCCGGCTTCATCTTGAGATAGGCGGCACGCCCGTCCGTGAGCACCAGCGTGGGTGTGCCAAACACGCCGTATTTCTCAACCGCGTACGTGTGGTCCTCGCGCAGCTTTTCGAGCAGGGCAGGATTCGCGAGGTCGGCCTCGAAGCGCGGTAGGTCTAGCCCCGCTTCCCGCGCCGTGTCGAGCAGCGTCTGCATTTCGAAGATCTTCTTGGCCTGCTCGTGTCGGGCCTTGAGTAGCGCCATGTGGAACCGGTCGAACGCTTCTCTTCCTTGCCGTCGCGCCGCCTCGGCGGCGTGAAAAGCAAGCCTACCACGACTACGATAGTCTGCCGGCTGCTCCCAAAGCTTCCAATCCGGACCCTGATCGCTGTTCACCTGCTCCAATGAGAAGTAGCGCCAGTTGATTTGAAGCTCGTCGCCGATCTGCTCTTTCACTCGTTGCAGCCAAACTGCTGCAAAATACACGTACGGTCAGAGATAGTCGAAGAAAACGGTAAGCTCTATCGGCTGCTTATTGGCCAAGCTTCCCTCCTCTCGTCGGTCGGACATGTAGATTGACCACGTTCAAACCCCACTCGACAACACCGCGTCGCAAGCCAATTGTACCGGGCGATCGTTCCTAAGGCAAGGATTAATAAAAAGGGGACACCATACTAATTAAGCCGACCAGAGGCTCCGTCGCTTCCTCATTGACATTAGAGCAGGACAGGCATCGATGCTGGCGCCGGACCGCACGCGGCTGCCGGTGCAGGGAGACCGCAAGGTGGTGCGAATTAAGTATGGTGTCCCCGTTTATGCGAGTCTGCTAGCGGCCGCGGTCGGGATGTATTACCGATAGCAGGATTTGCCGACCTGTGAACACGGAGGGATTCTGAAAGGAGAGCCGATACTCCCCCGTCGCATCGGCGGTGAATTGGAAGCGGTACTGATTCTCGATCCGCCCAACGTTCCAGATCGATCCCGAGGGCCCGTAGACCCGGAAGACCACCTCATTACCCATGCCAAGGATCGTGCCACCGGTGATTTGGAAGGCAATGGTTACCTGATCGCCCTGCCACTGTTTGATCGATATCTGCTCAGTTTGTCCCCCGCTGATGCCCAATCGCCGCTGTAAGGTCACCAGCGGCGCAGCCGTCGCCGTGCGCGTGGCCGTCGCGGTAGGCACCGCGGTCGGCGTTGCCGTGCTGGATGCCGTTGGCGTGGCGGTGCCAGTTACCGTGCGGGTTTGGGTGCGCGTCGCCGTACCTGTCGGCGTGGGCGTCGCGGTGGCCGTCTCGGGAGCGAGAAAGGGCAGCAATCTGGCGAACGGAGGCGCGGCGCCGGGCGGGCCGGCGGCGTGCGCTCCATCGCGTCCTGCCATCAACAGCGCCGCGATCACGATTGCCAGCAGCGCCAGTGGCGAGGCGGCGCGCGCCACTCGATCGGCCGGCGGGAACAGCCATCGCCTAGCCGACTTGAGCGGGGCGGGCAAGTTGACCAGCGTGTCGGCTTCGGCTACCGGCGGTCCCGCCGCTGTGACCTGCTCCACCGCGCGAGCAAAGGCCGTGGCAAACTCTCCCGCGGAAGCGAAGCGCGCGTAGGGGGCCTTAGCCAGCGCTTGCTGTAGCACCATACGTATCGCTGGCGCCACGCCGGTCAGCCTGGCAGGCTCGTAGACCTGTGCGTGCAGCACCGCGAGCGCATCGCCCTGAAATGGCCGCCGGGTGGTCAGCATCTCATAGGCCAGGATGCCCAGAGCGTATATGTCTGACTGCGCCGTCGGCGTCTTTCCCTCGACGCACTCCGGCGCCATGTACTCGGGTGTACCCACCACGGTGCCCGTCTCGGTCTTGTGCGGCGTGCCCACGGCGTGCGCGATGCCGAAGTCGGTGACCAGGGCGTAGCCGCCATCGCCGACGAGCACGTTGCTCGGCTTGACATCGCGATGCACGATGCCGGCCCAGTGGGCATGGTCGAGCGCCGCGGCGACCTGCGCCACGATCTCGACCACCTGCTCGGGCGGCAGTGGGCCGACTAGCTTCAGGGCGATGAAGGGCACTTCGTCGACCTTGCCGATGTCGTAGATTGGCACGATATTGGGGTGGTCGAGCTGCGCCGCGATCCGAGCCTCGGCCGTAAATCTGGCGATAAGGTCAGCCTGGGCGGCAAGGTTGGCGTGCAGCACCTTGAGCGCTACGGACCGTCCGAGGTGCTCGTCGAGCGCCTCATAGACCATACCCATACCGCCGCGGCCCAGCTCCGCTGCCACCAAGTATCTGCCGTAGCGCTGCTCCGTCATCTTCATGACTCCCACCACCCTGACGCCCACGCCCCCCGTCGACCGCCATTGTAGGCGTGCCTTGCTCTGGCGTCAAGGCTAGCAAGCCGTGAGGATACCACTCTACGTGGCTATACGACTATTGCCATTTAGGACAAGTGCGAGTAGGATAGCGACGGCTTGCAGAGTCGCGGCGCAGGAATCGTCGACAATCGCGTCCGTATACGACCCTAGAAACTGCCTGGTGAGGGTGGGGAATGGCAGAGCAGACGCAGCCGACGTCCGAGTCGGAGGCGCAGTCTCCGACATCCATTCGCGTATCAGGTCTCCATTCGAGCGAGATTGTGGAGCCGGCAGCAGACGAGCCCCGCGAGCAGCGGTGCGAGATTCTTGTCACCGTGTCGCCCGACGGTATGAGCGCCCTCCTCAGTCTCAGTGCCGATCCTCCGGAACCATACCCTTTCACGCCGACAGCAATTACCGAGGCCTTGGCGAAGCGCTGCATCGAACACGGCATTTTGCACAAGAATATCGAGCAATTGGTCGCGCAGCGGGACTACGTCACAGACTTCCCCGTCGCTCTAGGCACCCCGGTGGAAGCGGGGGAGGATGGTCGCCTCGATCTGCTGTTTGACCCCTCGACCAAGGTGCATCGCTCCCAGAGCGAGGACCGGGTCGATTGGCACGAGGTCAGCCTGTTCAACATCGTCGCCAAAGACCAACCCCTTGCCCGCCGCGTACCGCCGATCAGCGGCACGCCAGGTAAGACGGTGACAGGCAAAGTGGTGGAGCCGCCGAGGGTGCGCGAGGCTCGCTTGCATGCTGATCATGGCACTAAGGTTAACGCGGATAACCCGAACGAGCTCCTCGCCGCCACCAACGGCGCGGTGCGGCTAGTCAATGAGCGCATCGTCGTCGAAAACTTGCTCGTCGTGCCGCGCGACGTGGACTTCTCAGTGGGCAACATCGATTTCCAAGGTAACGTGCAAATTGGTGGTAGTGTGATGCCCGGCTTTCATGTCAAGGCCACGGGCGACGTGCAGGTCAGAGGCTCCGTCGAAAGCGCCACTGTCGAGTCTGGCGGGTCGGTATTGGTCTCGCAGGGCGTTATCGGTCAGTCAGGCCACACCGCCGTCGCCGCCGCTAAGGACGTCGCGGCGGCGCTTGCCTGGAATGCCGTGATCACTGCCGGTGGGAACGTCACCCTGCAGTCAGAGGCGGTGAACTGCAGTGTGCGCAGCGGGGGCGTCGTATCGGTGGGCGTTGCCGAGGGCAAAAGAGGCAGGATCGCCGGTGGAGAGATTTGGGCGAGCAAAGAGCTGCATACGACCGACCTTGGCGCGGAGAGCGCTACCAAAACAATCGTCGTGGTGGATGAGGAAGGCTACCTAGCGCGCGCGTTGGCCCGCAAAGACCGTTCGGAAAAGATCGCGCGCCTGGAGCAGGATCACGCGACAATCGTCTCTAAAGTGGGTGTGCTGCTGGAACGCAAGCTGTCCAAGGAAGCGGAATGGACCGAAGCCCACGAGGGCGTTATGTCGCAGCTTGCGCAGTCGGCCAGTCAGATCGAAGAAGAGCTGATGATGCTCCAAGAGGAAGTGCCGCCGCCGCCGCGTTCAGACCGTCCGAAGGTCGTCGTTCACGGCACCCTGTATCCCGGCGTAAAGGTCTCGATCTCTCACCAAACGAGGACCTTTTCGGAAAGGCTTAGTCACCTGCAGGTGGTAGTCACCGACGACTACTCCGCGATTCTGACCGTCAAGCTCTGAGCGACCAATCAGCGGCGTCTATTCTCCTGCCTGCGCTTCCCGCCGCTGGCCCGGGATTCCCGGCTCCGTTTGGGCGCTAGGAGACAAGACCCGCTCCGCCTCTGCCGGCGACAAGAGCTTCCGCTCCAAGACGATCTGACGCACTGTCTTGCCGGTGCGCGCGGACTCCTTGGCGATTTCTGCCGATGCCGCGTAGCCGATGTAGGGGGTAAGCGCGGTGGCGAGCGCAGAGCTTTGTTAGACCAGCTCTCGCGAGTGTGCCACGTTGGCCGTGATCCCTACCACCAGCCGCTCACGCAGCACGACGACCGCGTTCCGCGTGATTTCGAGGGATTGCATCAAATTGTAGGCAATCGCCGGCATCATCACGTTTAGGTCGAGCTGGCCGGCCTGCGCCGCCAGGCTGATCGCCAAGTCGTTGCCCATCACCTGGAAGCAGACCATGTTTGTCATCTCGGCGATCACCGGGTTCACCTTGCCCGGCATTATCGACGAGCCAGGCTGCACGGCCGGCAGGTTGATCTCGCCCAGACCGGTGCGCGGTCCGCTGCTCATCAAGCGCAAGTCGTTGGCGATCCGACCGACGTCGACGGCGAGCCCACGCAGCGCCCCGGAAACCGCTAAGAAATCGGCCATGCTCTCGGTAAGCGCCACAAGGTTCTCCGCCCGCTCCACTGGCAAGCCGCTTAGTGCCGCGATTCGCTCCGGCATGCTGGCGATGTAGGCGGGCTCGGCGTTGATGCCCGTGCCCACCGCGGTGGCCCCGATGTTTAGCGGCCGCAGGTACTCGGCGGCCCGGGCGATGCGCCGCGCGTGCTGATTTAGTGTGTAGGCATACGCCCCAAACTCTTGACCAAGCCGGATCGGCACGGCGTCTTGCAGGTGGGTGCGTCCCGGCTTAACCACGTCCCGAAACTCGTCTCCTTTCGCCCGAAATGCCTCTGCGAGCTGCTCCAGCTCCGGCAGCAGCTCTTGCGCCAGGGAGAGCGCCGCCAGACGCATCGCGGTCGGAAAGGTGTCGTTGGTGGACTGTGCCATGTTTACGTGGTCGTTCGGGTGCACGAGTTTATACTCACCACGCCGTCCGCCCATAATCTCGCTCGCCCGATTGGCAAGCACCTCGTTCGCGTTCATATTAAACGAGGTTCCCGCGCCCGCTTGGAAGACGTCGATCACGAACTGGTCGCGCCACTGGCCATTGAGCACCTCGTCTGCCGCCGACACGATCGCCTCGCCGATCGGTTGCGCCAATCGCCCGGTCTCCATATTGGTGAGCGCCGCCGCCTTCTTGATTTGCACCATTGCGCGCACCAGCGCCGGGTGGGCACGCAGACCGCTGATCGGAAAGTTCTGCACTGCGCGCGCTGTCTGAATACCGTAGAGCGCATCCTCAGGTACTGCCATCTCGCCGAGGGCATCCCGCTCGACGCGAAAACCCTCTTTGTCGGCATGCCCTTCCGTCCTTCGCGGCTTACTTGCCATCTTGGCGGCCCTCCCAGTTATGTTAGTAGCAGCCCTCCAATCATTATACGTCGTAAACAAGGCATGCCTAATGCCGAGGCCAGCTCTGTGGCATGGGCTTGCTGCTCTTGGAGGTGACCGTCCCTCTCTGCCGTGGCGCCAGTTTCTACGCCAAGGGCAGAATGCTGGCAGCGCCCACTGTTAGCCGCTGGCCGGCGTCATCGATAAATACAATATCTGCGTTGACAGACCGCACGCGGCGTGCTAGACTACTACCCTAGCTAACTCGCTTGTTATATGTCCTCAGGTGCACTATACTTGACATCTTCGCACAGAGCGATTTAGATACGGTCTGCTGTTAGCCGACCGCCCAGGTAGCGACCATTCTTGGCGGGAGCGATGTCATTCTCTTTCTCACCATCCCGCCAGATGTGCATATATCTGCCGGATGC
>JAMCRS010000138.1 GCA_023380675.1 Chloroflexota bacterium | reverse complement strand
TCCAATGGGCTCAATCTAAACGTTTCAGGCACGCCGGGCGAACTGACCGATCACTACGATCCGCGCGACAAGACGCTTTACCTGTCGGACGGCGTCGCACGCTCGGCCTCCGTTGCGTCGCTCGGGATCGTCGCACACGAAGTCGGACATGCCGTACAAGACGCACAGGGCTACGCGCCCATGCGGTTTCGGGCCGCGCTCGTCGCTCCCGCGACCGTCGGGCCCTGGGTGGGCTATGTTCTCTTCATCGCCGGCATATTCATCAATCTCTCCGGGCTGGTCTGGGTGGGGATCGCATTCTTTTCGGCCAGTCTCGCCTTCGCACTCGCTACCTTGCCGGTGGAGTTCAACGCCAGCCAGCGCGCGCTCGTCATGCTGCGCTCGAGCGCGCTGGTGGGACCGGGCGAGGTGGATGCAGCGCAATCCGTGCTGACGGCCGCCGCGTTGACCTACGTCGCCGCCGCGGCGCAGGCGTTGTCCACGCTGCTCTACTATGTTTTCATCGCGCTGAACATGTCCGGGCGACGAAGAAATTGATTTGATCGACGTTCTGAATCTCACCGCGGCGCAGCTGGTCGAACTCCTCGAATCGTGGGGCGAGCCGGCTTTTCGCGCCCGGCAGATCGATCGCTGGGTGTATCGCGAGCTGGCGACCGGATTCGATGCCATGACCGACCTGCCGCACGTCCTGCGGGAAAGGTTGGCCGGCGAGGCTCGGATCGGAACGCCGGCAGCGATGGCAGAGGCGACGTCCGCTGACGGCCTGACGCGCAAAGCGCTGCTAGGACTCGACGACGGAGAGTCGGTCGAAACCGTGCTCATGCTTTACGCCGACGCGCCGGCCGGCCCGGAACTTGAACCGGACGGCGCGGTCGGCGAGTTCAAACGGCGCACGGTCTGCATCTCGACTCAGGTTGGCTGCCCGATCGGGTGTCCGTTTTGCGCGACCGGCCAGGCCGGCTACGTCAGAAACCTAACGGCAGGCGAGATCGTCGCACAGGTAATCCACATGGCGCGCCGCGTTCGCCCTGCTTTTGTGACCAACGTCGTCATCATGGGGATGGGCGAACCCTTCTTCAAGTACGACGTGACGTGGCAGGCGATATTGTCGCTGACCGACGCGGGACGATTTGGATTGGGAGCGCGCCGGATCACCGTGTCCACATCGGGCGAGGTTCCGGGGATTCAGCGCCTCGCCGCCGAGCGGCTGCAGGTCAACCTTGCGATCTCGCTGCACGCCGCAGAAGACGACCTGCGCGATGTCTTGGTCCCGCTCAATCGCAAGTATCCGCTCAACGATTTGATGCGAGTCGTGCGAGCGTACGGGGAACAGACTCGACGGCGCGTCACATTCGAATATGCGCTCATGGACGGCGTCAACGATCGGCCGGACCAGGCACGCGGCCTGTCTCAAATGCTGCGCGGCCTCGTTTGTCATGTCAACTTGATCCCGCTGAATCCAACAGCCGCGTCGCCGTACAGCCGCACGCCGTACGAGCGAGTCAAGGAGTTCGAAAGAATCCTGTTGGACGCCGGCATACCGACGACTCTGCGGGTAGAAAAGGGAATCGAGATCGCGGCAGGCTGCGGGCAGCTCAGACAGTCCGCCGCGACAGCCGTTACCCGCATTTGACCTCATCATGATAAAGATCGCAGCTTCGATTCTCGCATCCGACATTGCCAGACTGGGCGAGCAGGTCAAGGAAGCGGATGCGGGCGGCGCCGACTATGTTCACGTCGACGTCATGGATGGGCACTTTGTCCCCAACCTGACGTTCGGCCCGCTGGTCGTTTCGGCAATCCGGCCCGTCACGCGACTGCCGCTGGACGTCCACCTGATGATCGACGAGCCGGAACGATACATTCCCGAGTTTGCGGAGGCCGGAGCGGACAATATCACCGTCCAGCAAGAGGCCTGCGTCCATCTCCATCGCGTCGTCGAACAGATCAAGGAACATGGCAAGCACGCCGGCGTCGCCATCAATCCCGCCACGCCGATCGGCACCCTCGCGGAGATCCTTCCGTTCATCGACTTGGTGCTGATCATGACGGTCAATCCGGGTTTTGGAGGGCAGTCGTTCATCGAGACCATGCCGCGCAAGATCGCCGCCATGCGACAGATGATCGACGCGCGAGGCCTGGAGGTCGAGCTAGAGGTTGACGGAGGAATTCACGCGGCGACCGCGCCGCGTGCGGTGGGCGCGGGTGCGACCGTGCTCGTCGCCGGCTCTGCGGTATTCGACCGGGGGACCACAGTGTCCAAAGCCATCCAAGGGTTGCGCGAAAGCGTAAAATGAAAAACCAGCGCCCTCGAAGTCGAGACGCTGGTTCACTCGTCACAAACGGCCGAGCACGACCTAGGCACGCTTTTGTAGAGTCCGAAGGCAATTGGCGCAAACGTTCAATTTCTGCTTTCGGCCCTCATAGACGAGCGTGCGCTTGCTGATGTTCGGCATAAAGCGCCGATGAGTCGCGTTCTTGGCGTGGCTGACGTTGTGGCCGTACATGGGGCCCTTGCCGCAAATATCGCACCGCTGTGCCATTTCAAACAACTCCCTTCCGGATGACTTTGCGACGGAGATCATACCACAATCGAACGATTATCGCAAGTCCAACGGCGCCGGAGAGCACGGAGGATCGGCGCGTCACGCGAGGAAGTTGCGATTGCCGACGTTGCGTCGCACCCGGCAGGCAG
>JAMCRS010000137.1 GCA_023380675.1 Chloroflexota bacterium | reverse complement strand
CCATATCCTAATCTCCCTTCTAGCAGACCTGACCATACGAATCGCGCGACGAATCCAGTTTGCTTGAAAGGGCCGTCGAAGGCCCCAATATAAGGTTGCGGTTCTGCTAGAAGGGAGATTAGGATATGGCAGCTCAGAGTATCATCGTCCCGCCGCCCGGCCCCAAAGCGAAGGCGATCCTCGAGCGTGATGCGCGCGTTCTGTCGCCGTCGTACGCGCGCGACTATCCGTTTGTGATGGATCATGGTCTCGGGGCGCAAGTGTGGGACGTCGACGGCAATCGCTACATCGATTTCTCCGCTGGGATCGCCGTAAATTCGACCGGCCACAGCCATCCGGAGGTCGTCAAGGCGATTCAGGAGCAGGCGGCGCGTTACATCCACATCTCGTCCGATTATTACCACGAGCTGATGGTCCGGGTCGGCGAGCGCATCGACGAGCTCGCGCCCATGAAAGAGGGCGTGACCGTCTTCCTCGCCAATTCCGGCACCGAATCCGTCGAGGCGGCAATCAAACTTGCGAGATACGCCACCGGCCGACGCCAATTCATCGGTTTTCTAGGGGCGTTTCACGGGCGATCGATGGGCTCGTTGTCGTTTACGGCGAGCAAAGCACGCCAACAGGAACGGTTCTTCCCGACGATGCCTGGGGTGTGGCACGTACCCTTCCCCGACCCGTACCATCCGGTATTCCCAATCCCGCCGGGTGGAGACGAAGGTGACGCCGTCGTGGACTATATCGAGGGGATGTTGTTTCCAGAGGCATTGCCGCCTGACGAAGTTGCCGCAATCGTCGTCGAGCCGATCCAGGGTGAAGGGGGATACGTGGTCCCGCCCCCGCATTTTTTCCCGCGTCTGCGTGAATTGTGCGATCGGCACGGCATCCTGCTCATCGACGACGAGGTGCAGGCGGGCGTCGGGCGCACGGGCAAATGGTGGGCGATTCAGCACTGGGGAGTCGAGCCGGACATCATGTGCATTGCAAAGGGGATTGCCAGCGGCGTGCCCATGGGCGCGACGGCGTCCCGGCGCTCCGTTGGCGCAAAGTGGAAGCCGGGCGCGCCCGGCAACACCTATGGCGGCAACCCGCTCGCGTGCGTGTCGGCGCTGAAAACGCTAGAGCTGATCGAAAACGGCTATATGCAGAACGCGGCGGAAACCGGCTCGTACATGCTCGACGCGTTAGAAGAAATGCAATCGCGACACCCCGTCATCGGGCAGGTACGCGGCCGCGGGCTGATGATTGGAGTAGAGCTGGTGCTGGACCGCGAGTCGAAGGAGCCGGCCCGCGAGCTGCGCAACGCGCTCGTTCACCGCTGCTTCGAGCAAGGCCTTTTGACTCTCGGCTGCGGCCGCAGCACGATCCGCTTTATGCCCCCGCTGATGATTCCCAAAGAGCTCGCCCAGGAAGGACTGGAGGTCTTTGAACAGGCGCTGACCGAGGTGGAAACGGGTCACAGAGGGGATCGGTGAACAGGCCTCGCGAATCGTGTCCGCCATAACGATCCTTTCGGTCCGCACCGACAACGTCGACTACGACGACGCGCTGGCGCGCGTGCGCGCGCTCGTGCATCAAGGCGGGGTACATCAGATCGCGACCGTCAATCCGGAGTTCGTTGTGATGGCGCAGACGAACGCCGATTTCAAGGTGGTGTTGAATTCGACCGCGCTCAACGTGCCGGACGGAGTCGGGTTGATGTGGGCCTCGCGCCGTCTCGGGACGCCGCTTTGCCAGAGGGTGACCGGGCAGGAACTGGTCAAGCGGATAGCGGCGCTTGCCGCCGAGCTGGGGTGGGGCGTCTTTTTTCTGGGTGCGCGCCAAGGCATCGCGGAGCGTGCGGCGGCGGCGCTGGCGGCCCGATATCCGCGCCTGCCGGTGGCGGGCTGCTTTGCCGGCTCTCCCTCAGTCGAAGAGGAGCGAGGCATCGTCGAGCGAGTGAATGCTTCAGGCGCACGAATACTGTTCGTCGCCTACGGGCCGCCGAAGCAAGAGTTGTGGATCGCGCGCAACGCAGAGCGACTGAGTGTCTCGGTGGCGATGGGGGTCGGCGGCACCTTCGACACGCTGGCCGGAGTGGTGCCGCGGGCGCCCCAGTGGATGCGCGATGCCGGTCTCGAGTGGACGTACCGCTTGCTGCGCGAGCCGCGTCGCTTGAAACGTCAATTGTCCATTCCGTACTTTATGTGGCTCGTCGTTACGCGAGGACGGTCCGCTCAAGCCGGCCAGGACGAGCGCGGCGGTACCGAGGGATAGGACTCGCTCCCCTCGCAAGCCCACCTCTCTTTTCCCGCGCCGGTGTGACGGCGAATCCGGCTTTCACCGGCGCCGCGGCCGACCGCGATCGAAAAACGGCCAACGCCGCGGTACGGACTCCCGCCGTGATGGCCGTTAAGGGTAGACTGTCAGACTAAGTTTGAAGCTGTGATGCGCTGGAACGTGCCGGGCGGGAATGGTCCTTGCGGGTCAGTCGTTCCCGTCCTGAAGCTTGTAACCCTGGCCGCGTGCCGTGACGAGCAGTCGAGGCTTGCTGGGGTTCTCCTCCACCTTTTCGCGCACCCACCGGATGTGGACGTCGAGCGTACGGGTGTCCCCGAGGTAATCGGTTTCCCAGACTTCTTTCATCAACGTCTTGCGTGTGACGGTCTGGCCGGCGCGCGTCATCAGGAGCTTGAGGAGAATGAATTCCTTCGGGGTCAACGGATAGCTCTTGTTCCCGCGCGTCAGTTTATGTTTCTCCAGGTCGAGCGAAAGGTGACCGACGATCAGGAGCCGCGGCGGCTTGGACTCGATCGCCGACTTGACCCGTGCGACCAGCTTGCGGCCCGCGACCGGTTTTGGGACGACCGCCTCCGGCGCGATTCCGCTTTCCACTTTGCCATTCGGTTGCGTGATCAACACGATCGGCGCGAATGTCTCGGCGCGCAGCCGTTTGCAGAGGCTCTTGCAATTGAGGCGCGGCGAAGTCGCGTCGACGACGACCGCATCAAGCCGATGGGCCTTGGCAAGCACAAGCGCCTGCCGGCCGCTGTGTCCCGTGAGTACGTTGAATTCCTTCTTAGCGAAGAATCCGGCGTACGATGTAGTTGTGGCCTTGTCGTTGCCGACAATAAGCACAAACACAGACATCAATGGGCTCCGATGGGCGAACAAGGGAATCTACCGGGGATACATCTATTATACTCGAATCGGCACGGATATGCAATTGATACCTTGGTCATGGGGATCCGACGGCGAAAAGATCGCGTCTTGGCACGCCAAGCGTCGCGGAAAGTGTGGAGAGAGTCGGATGCCGTGTCACTGCGAGGGCGCGGAGCGCCCGAAGCAGTCGCGCACGTTGATTCCGGTGCTTGCGTTGATGCGAGACGCGCGCTTTTGTGACTTCGAGATCGCTTCGTCGGCAAACACCGCCTCCTCGCGACCCTGGCACCAGCGGTCCCGCCAGGACTGGTGTGACACGACGTTTCTCCACGCGGGCAGCGTTGTCAAATTGACCTTTCACATTGACGATGCTATAATCGCGTCCGCCGGTATGAAGACACTCGTCGTGCTCCCCACGTACAACGAAGTCCAGAATCTGGATCCGATGGTCCGTCAGCTGCTGGCGCTTCCGATTCCCGATTTGAACGTTCTCATCATAGACGACAATTCCCAGGACAGTACGGGAGAGATCGCGGATGCGCTCCACGAACAGCAACCCGGTCGCTGCTGGGTGATCCATCGTCCGGGAAAAATGGGCCTGGGGACCGCGTACGTCACCGGTTTTCGCTGGGCGCTCGAACACGACGCGGACTGTGTTGTTCAGATGGACGCAGATTTTTCTCACTCGCCAAGCTATTTGCCGGATTTCGTTAGCCAGATGCCGGAGTACGACGTCGTGGTCGGCTCGCGCTACGTCCCCGGCGGCAGGCTCGATCCGCGCTGGAGCGGCTGGCGCTACCTGCTCAGCAAATGGGCGAACAGCATCTGGGTGCGCATGGCGCTCGGGACGCAGGTCCGCGATGCGACCGCCGGGTTCAAATGCTGGAGCCGCCGCGCCCTGGAGCGGATCGAGCTGGACAGCGTCCGATCGAACGGCTACGTTTTTCAGGTCGAAATGGCCTATCTATCCGAACGGCTTGGGTTGAGCATCCTCGAATGGCCGATCTACTTTGAAGATCGGCGCATCGGCAAGTCCAAGATGACCGTGCCGGTCAAATTAGAAGCGGCTTGGCGCGTGTTTGAGATTCGCCTGAGGTACGGCGGACTGAAAAAGATATCGCGCGTCGAGTATCAGCGTGTCCCGGCGTGATCTACTTATCGCCCTCGCCTTTCTAGCGCTCGCCGCCCTGTTCCTGGCCCCGGTCACCTTCGGCGGAGCCAGTCTCGTCCCCTTTGACAACCTGTTCCGCTTTCCCCCCTGGAGCACTTTCGCTTCGCAGTTTGGCGTTACGACTCCGCACAACGAACTCGTGAGTGACCTGCTCCTGGAAAATTACGCGTGGAAAAAGTTCATCGTCGACTCGCTCCAGGCGCATGAGATCCCGTTGTGGAATCCCCACCTCTTTGCGGGCGTGCCATTCCTCGCGGCCGGTCAGAATTCCGCGCTCTATCCGTTCAGCCTCTTGTTTTACATTCTCCCCGTCGACCGGGCCTTTGGCTACTTTGTCGCGCTTCAACTAGCGATCGCCGCACTCGCCATGTACGCCTTGATGCGAGTGCACGGCCTCAGCCGGTTTGCCGCCAGCCTCAGCGGAATCGTATTCGCGTTCAGCGGCTTTATGATCGTGAGCACGGCCTTTCCGATGATCCTCAGCGCGGCGGCCTGGCTTCCCGCCATCCTGGCGTGCGTCGAGCTCGTCGTTCGTGCTCGGAGCGACGACCGCAAGGTGTTCTTTGCGCTCGTCGGCGCGGTGCTGGTCGGTATCCAGTTTCTCGCCGGACACATCGAGATCTCGATTTACACCTTGATCGTTACCGCATTCTATGCGCTGTGGAGGGTCGTCGCCGCTCGCCGTCCGCCGGCCGATCGGCCGGCGCAAGAACTCGCAGCCGGCGCGGACGCACGGAACGCCACCGATGGGTCTTTGCGCTATCGGGTGCGAAATCTGCTGCTCGTCGGCGGGATGACGGTACTCGGTACCGCGCTGGGCGCCATTCTCCTGGCTCCAATGTTCGAGTTGGTGGAGAACAACTTTCGGAGCGGTTCGGTAAACTTTCAAGACGTCCTCGGCTGGGCTTATCCACCGCGCCAACTCGTGACGTTTCTAATTCCCGATTTCTTTGGGAATCCGACGAGTCACTCGTATTTCGACGTATTCGATCTGACCAATCACCGGGCACCATTCGGAACGATCTTTTGGGGCGTCAAGAACTATGTCGAAGCGGGCGCGTACGTCGGAATTCTGCCGTTGGCGCTCGCACTGGTCGCGTGCATTGCAGCACTCCGACACTATGTATCCCGTCGCTCGGGCACACCCTCGGCGCGCGGCGTTCCGTCGGAGCAATGGCCGTCGCTCGTCGCGCTGTTCGCGGTCCTGTCCGTGCTCTCATTGTTTTTAATATTCCCGACCGGGCTGTACGCGGTCTTGTTCTATCTTGTTCCGGGCTTTAATCAGCTCCATACCCCGTTTCGTTGGGTCTTTCCACTGACACTCAGCGTCGCCGCCCTGGCCGGTATCGGCGTTGAACGACTGGTGCCAAACGACGCCGGACTCGCCGATTCCGGTCGTCTGGCAAGGCTTTTCCGCGTGGTGCGCAACGATGCCATCGGCTGGCTGCTGGTGTTCCTCGGGTCGGCGACCCTATTGGGGCTCGCCGCGACG
>JAMCRS010000136.1 GCA_023380675.1 Chloroflexota bacterium | reverse complement strand
GCATCCGGTCAAGGCCCAGAAACCCGTTTTCTCAAAAATATCCGTGCGCGCGATCCTCGGTTGCCGGGAGCAAGACGCATTAGACCAAAGGCGTATTCGAAGAAAACGGGTTTCTTGATACGCGCGTTGCCGGCGGCGACCGCGAAAAAGGGCGACCACATAGGGTCGCCCCCGCGGGGCCGCGCTGAACGCTCTCACTTTCTCTGTCCGGCGCTCCGCGATTGCCATCCCCGTGGACAACCGATGCTACAAGACAAGACCGCCCCTCGCTCTGACGAGCGATCGGGCGGTCTTGTCGCGGTACCGCGAATAGACCTTACTTTAGCTCGACGATGTCCCCGCGCCGGAGAGTTGGCCGATGTTCAAAGACCCGTAGCGCATCCGCGCGCGCGCCACGTTGGGAAAGTTGTCGAGGAACTCGTCCAGCGTACTGCCACCGGCGATATAGTCGAACAAGGTCTGTACAGGCACGCGCGTGCACCGGAAAACTGGCGCGGCACTCAGTCATAGTGCTTGACCGAGGGCCAGAGCCGAGCGAGATCGATCGCGATTGTCGGGTTGGACGCGATGACGATGGGCAGGTCGTTCTCATAGGCCACGCAGTACTGGCACCTTTGGATGGCGGCAAGCGCGATGTCGGCGTACGTGCCCTTGAAGTCGGCGGGCGAATACCCAACGCCGATGAGCACCTGGCCGGTACACGTGCCCGGTCCCCACAGGAAGTAGTTGTTGTGACCGCTGATAATCGGCGGGAGGCGACCGGGCGCCGAGTCGGTCGAACAACCGGACACCGCTCCCCAGCAGGACCGGCGCCACATCGACGTGCAGCTCGTCGACCAGCTTCGTTTTCAGGCATTGCTGCAGGATGGTCGGCGTACACAAGACGACGTCCTTATCTCCGGCGGCTTGCTTTGCCTGGCGGATGGCGCTTTCGATTCCATCGGTGACAAAGGAGACCCCTTTCTCTTCTTTGCGTATGCCCCGGCGTGTTCCCGATTTGCTTTCACGCGGGCTTGCACCATCCTGCCGATCAGGTCGAAAGGTATCGGCTCACTTAATGGGAACTTGTACGAGCCTTTTGGGCCGGCATACGCGGACAGTTCCTTCTTGAACTTGGCGCTTGCGGTCGCCACCGGCGGATAGAACCCGATATGGTTTTTGAAGGCAGCGAAATAGACCAAATTGCCGTTCAGAGTGAAGGTCGGCATCTGGTATTTTATTGTCTCGGCCGCGTCGGGTGCCGCTCGCCTGATCGTTTTCCTTACCTCTTCCAGGATCTCTTGAACGTCGCGCGGAAATCCCGCGATGTATTCGTCGATCGTTTTGGGTGCGGCCAGGCGAGGCTTCATGTGATCTCCCCTTAGAAATTCGAAAACAGTATCACCGGAATACCGAAAGTACATTTTTTCCCGACAACAGAGGCATCCGAATCAACGCGCAAGATTGCTTCTTGCCGGATTCCATGCCGTCCCGAATCATGCGATCGCGGTCGTCCTTGCCGGCGTAGACGAGGCGGACTGTAAGCAGCGTCTTGCTGCCCTGTTCTTCGAGCGTCGCCGATTTGGTGTGGATTCGCGAATCGCACGGCTCGAATTCCATGGTGTAGACGAGCTTTTGGAACGGGACGCTCTCTTTGTATTTCCCGCGAAAGACGCCCCGGCGTGTCCCATCCGGCGCGCTCACGACGTATTGCCATACTCCGCCCACGCGCGGGTCCATCTTGACCACTTGTGTGATCATTCCTCTTTCAGAATCTCTTCCAATCGGTCGAACCGTTCCTCCCACAGCCTCTCGAACTGCCGGAGGTAATCAGAAGCCGAGTGCAATGCCGGCGGCGAGAGGCTAACGAGCGTCTGCTTTCCACGCCTCTGCTTGGTGACCAGCCTAGCTTTTTCTAAGACCCGCAGATGCTTTGAGACGGCCGCCAGCGACATCTGGCGGTGATACGCGTCGGCGATCTCGCTTACCGACAACGCTCCCTTCGACCGTGACACTCGCTTTAGAATATCGCGCCGCGTCGGGTCGGCCAACGATCCAAAGACGGCATCCAATTTATATTCAACCATCTGGTTGAATGATACAACAGGGCGAACCCTTTGTCAAGCTTTCCAGGGGGATTCTTACAGAAAATTAGTGCGCAACGTCTTCTGAGGGCAGTGCGCTCACGGACGACTTGGCCGCACACCGTCGGAATCAGCGGCCTAGTCCGGGACCGCGTGACGAAAAGCCACGTCTCGCAGGATCAAGCTGTGATAGAGAAATTCTCTGCGTGCCGTCAGCCGGTCTGTGGTCGCGGAACGCGCACGGAAACGAGGATACGAAAGACGGTCAGAAAGTACGTGGCGAACACCGTCAGCGCATACAGCCCCATCATGCCCGGCGTCGTTGTGTCCGTCCCGGAGAAGATACCGTGGAGGGTGACGAGCAGGTAGATCGCAAAGCTGGCGTAATGGATGGTCCGCCACGTTTTAAAGCCGATGCGCTGGCGGGCGTAAAAGCTGAATGCGACCGGCAGCATGATGTAGAAACTCAGCTGCCCCAGCCCCGTCCAGAAGGTCAGCGTCGGGTTGGTGAACGGGATGAGGATCTGCGCCGGCGTATAGTTCATATAGCGATCGCCCAACAGCACGAGCGCGTGAAAGAGGGAGAGCGCCAACGCAAAGAGACTCGCGAACTGGTGCAGATCGACCGCGAGCGGGCCTCCCGGCCATACCCGCGCCATCTTGTTCTTGATCGTCAGCCCGAACGCCATCGAAATCCACAGCAGGACGTAGGCGATGACGCCGGTTGCGCGCGCCAGGTACCAGTACGCCTTGGGCGCCGTCCCGAGCAGAGAATCGCTCAGGCCGGGCAGCCAGGTCGGCAGCACGACGACCGCGGCGTACGCCCCGATGACGGCGGCGAGGATGATGAGGAGGAACGCATCCAGTGCGAAAGTGGGTACGACCTGGTTCAGATCATCGTTGGGTGCGACGTCGTTCGACATGTTCAATTCTCCAGATAGTTTTCGATTTGACGACTGTGCAGGACCAGCCCACTTTCGAGGACTAGAATCCCGGCCAGGTCCGGCCGGCCTTCCAACCACAACAAGCCGGCCTGGCTGCCGAGGATCAACGCCTTTTTCGCCGCCATCTCGGCCTGCGCCGTCGTCGGGGCGACGATCGTCGCGGCGATCACGTCCGTATCGGCCGGCTCGCCGGTGCGCGGATCGATGATGTGGTGCTGCCACACTCCGTTCCGCTGCCAGCGGCGATAGTCGCGCCCCGAGGTGGCCACGCCTCCGCGCGGTACCAGCAGCGCCTCCAGGTCATGCGCCGGTTCGCCCGGATCCGCGACGCCGATGCACCAGCGGTCGCCGTTGGCCCTAGGGCCGCTGATCGCGATATCGCCGCCCGCATCGATCAGCGCCGGCGCATAGGCCCCAAGCCGGCGAGCGGCCTGGTCCGCCGCCCAGCCTTTGGCGATCCCTCCCAGGTCGAGCCGGACGCCGGGAGGAAGGCAAACGGACCGTGTCGCCGGATCGCACTCGACCGCGCGCCAGTCGGCGACTGGCGCGCGGATAGCGTGTGTTTGAAGAAGCGCGGGCGACGCTCCGACTGCGGCCTCAAGCGCTTCAAAGGTGCGGTCGTAGCCGGCCGCTTCCAGCGCGGCGAGGAGCGTTGGGGTTACCAGCCCGTTGCTCTCACGTGCCGCGTTCAGGGAGACCAGGATCACCTCCCATAGCAGATCGCTCACCTGAATCGGCACGCCCGCGCTCTTATTGAGTTGATTGAGCTCGCTGTCGTCTCGAAAGCGGCTCAAGGTTTGCTCCCAGGCCTCGAACCACTGCGGGACCTGCGCCAGCTGGTCGACTTGTTGCGGCGCGTCCGCCGCAGTCGGCGCGTCCGCCGCAGTCGGCGCGTCCGCCGCAGTCGGCGCGTCCGCAAGCGCGAGCATGTGACAGCCCATGGCGCGAAATTCAAGACGCTGCATGGTTTCCGTCCTAGTGGGACGAGCTGGTGTGCGCGGCGGGTGCACCACCCCCACCCCCGCCACCGCCGCCACCCCCTCCGCCGCCGCCCACGTGCACGACGCGCTGCGCCGGCACCTCGTTCACGACGCGCAGGGTTGGCTTGGGAGGCGGTTGGACCGTCACCGGCGCCATGGTCGGGATGGGCGGGCCGCCGGTTGGCGGAGGCAAGAGCGTCGGCAGCGGCGGCATCTGAAACGCCGTCTCGGAAGTCGCCGAAGGGGGCGGCTCCGTCGGCGTCACCGTGAAATCGGTCGCCTTGATCGGGACGCGATCGGCCGAGAGCCGAGCCCAGCCGCCGAGCGTGGCGGCGAGCGATGCAGTGGCCAAGAGCGCCTTGAAGCTTTGTCCGGCTTTGTTCGCCGGCGCGGCGCCAGGTCGTTTGGTCGGTTGAGCTGGACTAGTCATCGGTATTCTTCCCGGTCCCGCCGCTACTGTGCTCGCTCTCGCCGTCGTCCGAATGCGAGTTGCCTGAGGTCCCGCTGCTGTTAGATGCTCCGCCCCCGCCGCCACCTCCGTTACCTTCGTGAATGACGACGGTATACGCGCTATCATAAACGATCGTTGCGTTATTGGGATCGACGTAGACGACGCCGCGGTCGAGCTTGACCTCCCAGGCCGGCCAATTGTGGAAGATCACCAATTCGGCCGGTTGGAGGAGCGTGGCGCCCTGTTCATGGGTCAGGGCAACATCGACGGCCTGAGCGGGTGTTACGTTGTAGTTCGGCTGCACGGGCACGGCCGCGGCTTCGGCTGCGGTCGTCGTGGCGGCGGGCTGCTGCTGGCCAGCCCGCAGATCGGCAAGCTGCTTGTTCAATTCTTGTTGTTTTTCATAGGCCTGTTGAAGTTGCGCGTTGGCCTGTTGGATCAATTGTTGGTATTCGGCCTCGCGCTGGGCCATCTGCTGAACAGTCGGTCCCGGGTCCGCCGGCGCATCGATCACCGGCTCGGCCGTCGGCGCCGCCGCCGGCGCGGGCGCAGAGTTCTGGACGGCGAGCGCGTCCACGCTCGCGCGCTGAAAGACTTGCCACACGACGCCGACCGTCAAGATCGCGACGAAGACGGTCAACGCGGTGGCGACGAGCAACGCGGTTCGCTGTGACATGCTTGTCCTCCTGAGTTGTGATGACGGCGGCATCGTAACATGTAGAAACGGGGATGTGGTTAAATGAGGTTTAAACTCGCTTTAAGCGAAGGTTAAATGTATGTAATGCAAATACCGACGTGAATCGCGCCAGGGACCAACGCGATCGTTCACAACTGCACAAGCGCCATCACGATCGAACGCGATCGCACGAACGCGAGAAAAACAAACACCCGGCAAGCGGCGACTTGCCATTCTGGGCTTACGCGCTGTCGGGCGATGGCGAGGCCCAAGCCGGCAGCGGCCGCCCTAGTCCATCGCCAGCAATAGGGTGTGAACGATTCTCTCGCCAAGACGCAAAGGACGCGAAAGGTACCTGACAGCTCGATGGAACAAGAAAGGCGCAGAAATCCTTCGCGGTTTCTGCGCCTTTTGCGCGACCTGGTTCCTTGGCAAAAGCGTGCCGACGAGTCTACGGCTTGGCCGCCTTGGCGAACGGCGCCGTGTCGAAAAAGAGCTCGCTCCGGCTGATCAGGCCGCTTTTGAACGTCAGGAGCTCGGCCGTCCGGCAATTCCCGATCGGCTCCTGGCATACGAAATCGTACGTAAACATGACCTGGTCGCCGGACGCGAACTGGCTTTGCCGAGCTCCCGCGAAGCCGAACGCGAAAAAAGCACCCGGTGTTGCACCGGGTGCTTTGGTTTTAGCCGTCGTCGTGGGCGAGGCGGCTGTCGCGAGGGAATCCTCCATGAGGCCGCCATAACCACCGGGCGCCCACGCCTCGTGGCCATAGGCGTCGCCGCGTCGTGGACGGCGTTTTCGTTTTTGGGGCCGTGCCGTGCCCCGGGAATGAGCTAGCCTTCTCGGAATGCGTTTCGCGTCGCGCCGCAGGTTCATCGGACGATCGCAGCCGGTCATGTCGACGCGTGAGTACTATCCTTCTGCGTCCATTCCGCGTCCGACGCGTTGTCGTCGCGATCGCCGGACAGCCACTTGACACCCTTGTTCTTGTCAAGGATCTGTGTGCCAACGGTCAGGACGCGATAAAGAGTCGAACCGCATGCAGAGTCTAGAACGTTTCCGACTCGCGTGAGACACCACGTCGTCAATGGCTTGTTGTCGCTTTCGGTTGTGGCCGACATATCTGGGGCTCCTGTGGGCATCCGTTTTCGGACGCCGGTATGTGATGATGCGCTCCCCGCGCTCTAAATGCCCGCGAGCGCTATTCCGACCGCGGGACGCGACGCCGCGAGCTCCCATCACTCGAGGGTGCCAACAGTGTACTAGCAAGCGAATTGCGCGGCAATGGGAGAATGGTATGGGGGAATGAGGTACTCTAGATGGGCATGGCGCGTGCTGGGTGACACTGCAACGGGGACAGGCGTCACCCCTTTCCAAGGGGAGAGACGCGGTCACTGCATTGTCGCTCGGCGGGGCGCCTACCTTAGAAGTTGCAGAAACTCGGCGACAAAGTGCATCGTTTCATGAAGTACGGCTTGCCTTGTTAGTCCCGTCGCGCGCAACAATGACGCCCCACCTACCACGACAATATCAATTGCGGTTCATGTAAATTGCGTCGACACCAAGAAGTATCAAGGTCGCAGTGCTCTTGGCGTAATCTGGTACCACGGACCTCAATTCACAGCATCGAGAGCGCAAATCCAAAATCAGTTTGTAGGCTGCGTGGGCGTCGCCACCAGGAGAATCTCGTCGGGTATTCAATATCACAAGCACGCAAGTCGATACTCCGCGCATGCGCGGCCGCTCACGCTTTAGGAACGACTGTGCGCGATAGGATCATTCTCCGGGCGTGAGCAATGAGCTGGTTCGCGGCCAACGGCGAGCGCTGCAAAGCTGGCGAAGAGTCCATCTCCGTCAAAAGCGCTTGCCAGAAACCTCGCGCCGACGCGGGCGACGTGCCCGCTCGCGCGAGCGCCTGGTCTGCGACTTCGATCGCATGTTTGACGTCGAGCGTGCTGGTCGCGCTGCGGAGCAAAAAGAAGACCTGCTGCTGGAGGTGGTCGGGAAGCATGTGAACCTCCTGCGTGACTCACCTGCCGTATCGAATCGTTTGCCTCAAACGCCCCTTATTCGTCTCCCCCTATGATTCCTCGTTGCCGCGGCCGGCCAGAGCCGCTCCGTCACACAGCGCAAGACCGCGGGCGTCGACGCACCATACCGCGGACGCCGACGTCGCCGGCTGCGCCGGCGACGCCGGCAGCTCTTCGATCCAGACGCGCTGCTGGCGTCGTAACGCGCCGACAAAGCGCGCAGCGTGCTTGACGCGCTCGGCGCGACGGAGACGCCGTTCCAGGCGCATGAATTCGTCATCCAGCCGTCCCAACTTCAAGCCAGTACTCCTCCGCGCAAAATACCGGGGTAAAGCGCACTCGCCGGCTCGACCTCGGCGAGCGCTCTGCCAGTCCAACTAGGCGGCCTGCTCCCTTTCGTCCTCGTCGTTCTTCAGTTCGATCTCGGTCACCCATTCCGCTTCGGCGAGCGCACGCATCAATCGCCGCGCGCGGGCACGATCCTCCGTGGACATGGTGCGATAGTCCTCGATCAACTGCTTTTCATCCGGCGACGCCCCGTCGAGCGGGATCTGGATAATACCGGCGCGCTGGTAGATCTCTGCGATCGTCGTGTCCAAAAAGCGCGCCAACACCTCGAGCTTGTGCTGCGGTGGGTTCGCGATGACGTCGGTCTCCAGGCTCGCGAGCCAGCCGGCCTTGATCTCGCCACCGGACAGCAACTGCAGCTTACGCTGGCTGATCTTCTTGGCGGCGCGCAATTCCTTGACGACAGACCCAATGGAACGTGTGTTCTGACTCACGCAACCTCCTCGTAATATAACTCAAAATGCTCAAAATTGCAATGCTTTCACGTTATGGAAAGCTTAAAAAAATAGCTCAATACTCTATTTCCACAGTCATAATGATTGACAAAATTGAGCAATATTGTTATAATTCGACAAAGAACACATGTTCTTTTTTGGGCGCGCACCTTTGGGCATTTCTCAAGCGCCCGACTATTCAGTCAGTGGCTGGGGACTGGTCCGCCAAAATGGGCAATATGACATGGTTCGCCAATCTGACGACGGCCGAACGCCTGGAGCAGTCACTGATCGATGAGCGGGAAATCACTACAGCGCTGCTCTTTCGGTCGTTGACCGCTGCGACAAGAATAGCACGGCTGTTCGAGCCAGAGCGACGTTTCACGGCCGATGCCGCTGAGGAGGCGCGTCGGGAGCGGCGCACTCGACACCGGACATGAGACCGGCTCTAGGTGAACGCATCGATGAGCACGAAAACAGAAAGGAGCGGACGAATGAGAGACAAGTGGAGCGACTACGACGCGCACATTTCGGCGCAGGTGCTCGGCGGCAAGCCGTTCAACCTGACAATTCGGACGATCGAAGAGGAAGAATTCTTCGACCCGGATTCGCAGCAGAAGGAGATCAAGCCGGTCGTCTACTTTACCGGGACGACCAAGGGACTGATCCTGAGTCCGACCAATCGCAAGGCGCTTCAAGCGATGTTCGGGGACGACAAGACCGGGTGCATCGGCCGGCGCGTCAAGCTCGGCTGCGTCGAGATCAAGGCATTCGGCCGGGTGCAGGACGTCGTCCGCATCTTTCCGGCGGACGAGCTGCCGAACGCGATCGCGAATCCCGCGAACAACTGATCCAACCGCGAGCCACCCAACGGACTTGCGCGCCGGTTCGATCCAGGCCGAGTGTGGTTCGCGGGCCATTCTCTGAAAGGGAACGTAGGTGTCGAGCACGCCAATCGATGAACCGCAGGTCCCATACGGCGAGTTCGCGCTGGCGGCGAACAGCGACGCGGGCTTTATCAAGCTCGCGATCTCTTTTCAGCGTCGGCTGAGAGCGTTCAAGGGCGCACCTCTGTCTGCGTTCCTTGCGCTCGCGACGAACGAGCCCGAAGTCTCGCTCGGTCGATCACGCGGACTGTCCGTGTATGACATCGCCGCGATGACCGACTATTCCGTGCGGGCGACGATATCTGCCCTTGGTTTTCTAAACGAACAAAACTATGCGAGCGAGATCGGTCGGCGCGGCATTCGGGGTCTCAAACGGTACCGCGTCTCTGCCTATGCCTGGTTTGGAGGTGCGCGCGCTCCTGCGCCGCCGGACGGGCTCGGGCTGGCGGCCGAGCCTGCAAATGGAGAACCGGTCGAAAATTGCAGAGCTCTGCAAAAAAACGCGCCTGTTGTTGTTGGTACTACAGACCTCTCTTCCGGGGTACTCTCACAACAACAGACAGAGGCGCGCCGAATTTTGCAGACCTGCGGCATCAACGAGCCTGCGTTAGGCGAATTGGCCGAGATCGTGCAGCCGAAGTTGGCTCGCACGTGGCACGAATGGCTCGAACAAGCGCCGAGCAGCTTTAGCGACCCGGTGGGCTATATGATCACGCTCCTGAGCAGGGACATTGCGGCCAAGCCGCCCGGCCGCGCTCGCGCGCGACGACACGGTGCAGCATACGACGGCGCCGTCAGCCTCCGGCGCTCGGATTTCACCGCTGCGCAGTGGCGCCGGCTCGCCCCAGTCAACCGGCGCGCGATCATCGCATTCGAGCGCGGCATCGACGATCCGGCTCTTGTGGAAGACGACCCGGAGTACGCGTCCGCGGGCGCGGGCAAGCGAGAGGCAGCTGCGAAGGAGACCGGCGCACACGCCGGCCAGCCGGCGTCGGACGCGAGCGGGGCCGGCAGGGGCGCGCGGGAGCCAGAGGACACGCAGTGAGAGCCGAGCAGGAGTGGAACGCGTATCGCCGACTGGCGAGCGCGATCCTGCGCTATGCCGTCAGCGACATGGTAGCGCCGGATGAGGGGCGCGGCGAGTACCCCCGCGCCGAGTTCAGTCGGATATTTCCGCGCTGCGACGGGCGACTGCGACAGCTCGAACTCGCCGAATTCTTTCAATCGCCAACGGCGGAGCTGTACCTTCGGGTGGCCGGTTTGCGCGGGCAGACCGGCGCGGATATGTGGCGCCGCGTGAAAGACGAACCAGAGACACGGCGCCAGATCGAAAGCGCCATGCACGAGCTGCGCGTGGCGGCGACGGAACGGGGAACCTGGACACGAGACTAGCGCGCGCGGCGCGCCGGCGTCGATGCTTGGGTCCGAAACGGTATCCGGAAAACTCGTCCAAAACTCGTCGAAAAGTACTGGCGTCTTGGCATGAAAATACTGTATAATATAGATAGTGAGTTGGAAAGTTGAGCGCCCCGCTACGCAAACCGGAGGCGCCGGCGGATGAGCCGGTCGCGGCCGACCAGCCGGTGACCGTGGCTATCAACCAGGCTTTACATCCGATGCGAAATCGCGCGGCCAGGCAAATCGTCATCTGGTTGGCCGAACATCAAGACGAATTGCCGTCGTTCGGGAATTTTCAGGTCGATATCACGCCCGGTGGGATCAGAGCGCGTGTGCTGAAATCGTTCGAGGCCGTCAAGATCGACGGCTGAGCCAGCTGCGCTAATCCCTAACTGCACCGGAAGGGCTGATTTGTTTGCGGCGTATTCAACCAAGTCGGAAAGTGGCGAATGCGCCGGGCAACGACATAATGCCCGGTCCAGAATGACAGAGCAGTTGCATCCGGTGAGGCCAGCCGGGCCGGTTTGGCGGGTATCGCGTCCAAGTGCCGGGCGTGTGAGGGCACGTAGTGGAAGAATCTGCGTTAGAGACAATATCTCGGCCGATGCGCGGGGGAGGAAACCCGTTTTAAGGCAGAAAAACGGGATCCGGGGGACGGTATCGTTTCAGAAGAACGAAGTTTCTGATTGCAGGGCAACATTTATCGCAGTATAATGGTTTTGCAGACGTATTGGTGTTTCTAGCCCCGCCGGAGACCACTATGACGCTAATCGTGTCGCTTCGAATTCCGGATGGCATTGTAATTGCCGGCGACAGCCTGTCCACCATGATGGCGCAGATTGAAGTCAAGGGAGACCTGGATGTAACATGCCCGAATTGCGGGCATCAGCATACGGTCAGCGGTGCGCCCTTGGGTCACTTGAACCTTCCGTCAACCACCTACTCATCGCCCAAAAAGTGTTCCCGTTTTTTTGGGGACTATGGGGTAGGGACCTTCGGGGCGGGGCAGCTAGCAGGTAAGACAATCTACTTCGCGATAAGAGAACTCGAGCAGGAGTTGCGATCGTCCAAGAACATACCAACCAATGTTTCTGAAGTGGCCGAGGCAATTGGTGCGAGGGGACTTGAGCTGGCGAGAAAACAGATAACCAATATCGACGACGCGCCAGATGACTGGTCGGTCCTCGGGTTCCAGGTGGTGGGTTATGACGGCTCGATTGCAAAGACAATTGTTGTTGACGTCGGGAAAAACGTCAAGAAGCACGTAGCCGATGCGCCTGGATGCACTCGCACTGGACAAGGGCATGTGGTTGACGGAAGGTTCAAGTG
>JAMCRS010000135.1 GCA_023380675.1 Chloroflexota bacterium | reverse complement strand
AGGAGCGCGTCGAACGTGATTGCGGCGAGGATCGCCGCCGCGAAGGTATACCAAAAAAAGAATCGCGAAGGCACGCGAAAGTAGCTGAAGAGCGGCACGAAGCGGAGCATGCGATAGAACGGATTGAGATCGCCCAGCCCGAGAAAGAGCGCGAGCACGGCAATGAACCCGAAAAAGAATACACGGCGGTCGCGCCGAAACAGGGGCGCGGCGAGCGCAAGAAATAAGGGCAACAATCCAATGTAGCCGATCACCTCGACCGAAACATTGGGATATGGATTGCCCTGTAGAAACGGGTCGAGCAGCATCAGGTAATGGATAGGACGAAGGGAGAATGCATTGAACAACTTGGGAAGAAGGCCGGAGGCGCGATCCGTCAGCCCCGACAACTCAAACGTCGGAAGCAATTGGACTGCGGCGAGGCAAGCCCCGATCCCAAATACGAGGGCGACCGGGACGAGGCGAGTCAAATCCACGTATTCGAAGAACCCAGTCCGCCTGACCGGCGCCGCATCGGCCGGCTTCCAGCGGACAATGGAGTAGAGCGCAACCAAGAGGGCGCTCAGGAGCGCGAATTGCGGATGCCCGCCCAAAAGCTGGATGCCGCTGAAGAAGGCCAGAATCGCAAACCAGCGCAGGCGGCCGGCCGACGCCATCTGCTGTTCGTATTTCTCCCAAGCCCAAAGGAGCCACGGCATCCAGGCGGCCGTCGCCAGGATGCTCATGTGCTGGAGCCGGGGAATGAAGAAACCGCCGTTGCTGAAGGCAAACGCGGCCAGAAACGCGCTCGCCGGCTTGAGCTTGAGCGCCCGCGCAAAGAGGTAGGTGCCGATCGCGACCCACGCGACCTGAATCAGAATGTCGTAGTTGGTCGCGAGGTCGATCGGGAGCAGGCCATAGAGAAGCGGATGGGTCGGGTAGAGCGCGCCGATCTGTCCTTCGGCGAACAGGGGGAACCCGTCGAGCATACCGGGAACCCATAGCGGCAGTCTCAACTGGCGCAGGGCCTCGGCGTAAGCCAGGTGCGTCGGGTAAAAGAATCGGAAGATGTCGCCAAACGCAAAAACGGCTTGGCGGAGCGTTGCTTGCATAAAGTAAGCAAACGGCCAAGCCGTAAGAATGAGGATTACGACGGCGTCAGTCTTGTTCTGCGCAATCCTCTTGAGCATCAGTACTCAGACTCGCTACGGCGTTCCAGGAGTCGCTCCCGGGCTGGCTGCCCCGCTCGTGCCCGTAATCGTTCGCGTCGCGCTGGGAGTCACGACGATGCTTGGCAGCGTGGGAGTGACCACGCCGCTCACCGTGACCTGAACGCTGTCCGGCACGATGCTCTGCACGCGGAGAGACTCGGGCAGCGATATGACTTTGGGCTTTTGGATCGACGTCCCGGGAGTCAACGTGCTTCCGTCCACGACGACCTGCACGTCCTCCGGCGCCAGCGACTGAAGGCTGGGGACCGGACCGGACAGGATGACGTCGACCGAATCGGGTGAAGCGGTTGCGGTCAGCCCGCGCGCCAATCCCTGGATCGTGACCTGCCGTTTGATCGTCTGTCCTCCCAGGATCGGCGTAATGGAGACCTGGACCGTGATCCCTTCGTTGTTCAGGATCGAGACGCCTTGCGGCAGGGACAGCGCCGCCACTCGGCCGACATCGGCGGTTGCGCCCGTGATGTCGATGGGCGCGGTCTCGACAAAGCCGGCGATCTTGCCGAGCGTGTCCGGGCTGCCCACGATCGTCGCCGAGGACGGATTGACGGTGATATTGCTCACCCAGTAGCCGGGCGCGGGCGCGCCCTTGAGCACAGTCCGGATCGAAACGTCCTTAAAGCCGACTCGCTGATCGACCTGGACTTTGACGTCGACGATCGCCGGCGAGACCGTGAGGTCCTGAAGCGTGTTGCCCTGCGAATCGCGCGGGACTGCCGTTACCTCGCGGTCGATCGAAGTCTTGGCTTCGCGCAAATAGACGTCCGCGACAACCTCGTTGACGCGATTGACCAGGATTTCCGGTCCGGTCACGGTCACCTGGGCCGGCGTCACGATCGGCGAGCGCGAGACATAGCCGGTGGGCGCGACGTCCAACACTTCACTCCGCACGTCCAATTGACGGGAAATGACTTTCTCGAGCTGTACGTCGACGGTGTCCGTCGGCTCGATATCGGTGACCGACACACGCGTGTCGTCCACCTCGACCTTGAGCTTGACCTTGCGATCGCCCGCCTCCAGCGAGCTCAGGTCTGCGACGACGTGAAACGATCCCGGCCGAAGCTGATCCCAGGATGCCTGCGGCGCGCGCAGCTTGACGCTGACCGTCGTAGGCGAATTCTTGTACACCATCATACCGTCGGGAACGTTCACAAACTCGACCGTCAATGGGTCGGGGAAAAACGCCTCGCGGCTCGGATTCTCCTCGCCGGTCGCCACAACCCAAACGGTCGCGGCCAACACCAGCGCGATGATCATGGAACCCAACTGACTGGCAAGTGATCGGAACACTAGAGCTTCCCGTGGCCGTTGCCGGTGACGAACGCGGCGACGTTGGTAGGTTCGTACAAGCGGTGGAGCAGTCGATTCAATTCCCCCTCGTCCAGCCGACGCGCCAGGCGTCCCGAGCGCGCGACCGCGATGTCGCCGGTCTCTTCCGAGACCACGACCGCGATCGCGTCCGTTCCCTCGGTTACGCCGACGGCGGCGCGGTGCCGCGTGCCCAGGTCACGATCGAGTCCAGGGCTCTCAGAGAGGGGGAGCATGCAGGATGCCGCGACCACTCGATCATCTCGCACGATCACCGCCCCGTCGTGGAGCGCCGCGTTCTTGAAAAAGATCGAGAGGAGCAGGTCCTTGGACAACTGCGCGTCCAGCAGGATGCCGGTGTCGACGAAATCCTGCAGGCCGGTCGACCCCTCCATGACGATCAACGCGCCAAATCGCTTTTGCGACAACTCGCCCGCGGCGCGCGAGATCGTGTGGATCGTCTGGGTGGCCGAAGCGTTGTGCCGGGTCAACAACGTGCCGGGACGGCCGATGCGCTCGAGCGCACGGCGCAATTCGGGCTGAAAGATCACCGGGATCGCGACGAGCAAAGCGGGAATCGAATTGCGGATGAGCCAACTGAATGCGGTGAGCTGAAAGACGCTGCTCAACACCACGGAAAGCAAGACCACGAGGAGAATGCCACGGAGCAGCTGAACGGCACGCGTTCCCTGGATAAAGTAAAATAGCCCGTAAAAGATGAGCGCGACCAGCAGGATGTCTACGATACTGGAGATCGTAAAGTGTGAGAGGATGTCCGCGACTGCACTCGAAAACGCACTGAACACGATGGCTACTCACCAATTTGTTCGAGTAATTTGCGATAATCGTCCGCGCGAGGCGGATCGAGCGCCAAGATCTGACGAATCGTCGCCGCGGCTGCCTGCTTTTTCCCCAGACTCAGGTAGAGCTCTCCCAAACCGTCCAACGTATCGATCGCCTTGCCGGTCGCGCCGGCTGCCAGGTAGCTCTTGGCGAGACGGTCGGCCAATCTTCCTTCTTTCGGGTAGTTCTGGGCGAGGGCTTCGAGCACCGCGGTCGTCTTTTGCGGCTCGCCCTTGGCTTGGTAGCGGTCGAGCAGCTGCTCCAGGTCATTCATTGCGCTGCTCGCCTGGCCGAGACGGAATTCGAGATCCACCAAGTAAAAGTGCGCCCGCTCGTCGTCCGGCACCTGCTGCTGGACCTCTTGATAGACCGCCAGGGCCGATTTGTATTCTCCCTGCCGCGCCCAGGATTCCGCCAGCCGGTGCCGGAGGTTCAGGGCCGTTGGACTCGCCACGTTGGAGCGCTCTGCCAGCCGCACCCCTTCCGCGAACCGTTCCGCGGCTTTGCCGAACTGGCCGGCGCGGACCTGAGTGTCCCCTAACAGCAGGAACTGTTCGAGCGCTTCGTCGACGCGGTCCTGCTGAAT
>JAMCRS010000134.1:7562-8006 GCA_023380675.1 Chloroflexota bacterium | reverse complement strand
TGGGGCGCCGGAAATCCGACCGACTCCAATCTGAAGATCATGTTGGATCAGGCCTCCAAGGCGAATTTCAAGATCTCCGTAGACTTCGAACTCACTTCTCCGTTCTATCATTCAAAGAGCGACGCGATCAACTCGCTCAAGAACCTTCTCTCGACCTATGCGCAGCAGCCGACCTTTCTTCACGTGGACGGCAAGCCGGTCATCTTTTTCTGGCGCGAGCAAAACTACTCTCCCGCCGATTGGCGCGACATTCGCAACACCGTGGACCCCAACCACCAATCGCTTTGGATCGCCGAGGGGGTCAAGGAGCAGTTGCCGTACCTGGACGTCTTCGACGGCTTTCATCTCTATTCGATCGGCTGGGCGCCTGACGTCACGGCCGAGCTGAACAAGTGGCCTCCGCGCGTTCGAGCGTACGGCGCGGACAAGATCTGGGTTGCCACC
>JAMCRS010000134.1:5924-7552 GCA_023380675.1 Chloroflexota bacterium | reverse complement strand
GTCATGCCCGGCAACGACGATACGCGCACGCACCGCGCAGACTCGTACGTGCGCGATCGCCGCGGCGGCGATTTCTATCGCGAGACCTGGAACGCAGCGTTCAGCACCTACCCGGATTGGATCATCATCACGAGCTGGAACGAATGGGTCGAGGGCACAATGATCGAGCCGAGCGTGTCCTACGGCAACCTCTATCTGGACATCACGCGCCAATTCGCCGGCCAATTCAAAGCCGGCCTCCCGACGCCCACGCCGGTGCCCACGCGAACGCCCACCCCCACCCCGTCGCCCTCGCCGACCGGCGCCTCCGAGCCGCCGGATTCGACGGACAACGGTCCGCCAATCGGCCTCGGCGCGACGACCACGCTGAGCGATACGCTCCGCGTGCGCGTCGGTCCAAGCACCGATTCCGAAATCGTCGGGCGGCTGCGCCCCGGCGCGGCGATCAAGATTCTGGCGCGCAATGACGACTCGACCTGGTGGGAGATCGCTTATCCAGACTCGAGCCAGCGCGGCTGGGTCGCCGCCGAGTTCGTCACCGTGACCGGCGATACCAGCACGCTGCCGCTCGCGGATGCCGCGGGGACGCCGTCGGCGGTCGCTTCTCCGTCCGGCACGCCGGATGTCGATGCGTCGGAGACCGTCACGGAGACCGTAACCGGCGCCCTGACCCCTGCCGTGGCGGTGACCGACACGCCGACTTGGACCCTGGCGACCACTACCGTTGAGCCGAGCGCGACGGAGTCACCCGCACCCACTTTAACGCTCGCGGCGCCAACCGCGGCTCCGAAGGAGACGCCGTCTCCGACGTCGACGACCGCGGCTGCGCCACTGCCGGCACAGGGGTTGCTGCAGACGCTGTTTGGGTGGCTCCCGTTCCATTGAGCTCGCCACGACCCCAAACGCAAGGCCTGACACAGGGTCGCTTCCCAACTTCTACGCAAGCCTTTCACACCTGCCTTCCGCGTACGCGATATCTGAGCTGCAGCGTGGGGTGCAGGGGGGCAGTGCCTCCCGCTGGGGGGTCGCGGGGTCTAGCAACCTGCCGGGCGATGGGGTATGTCCCCCCAGGTTCTTCTCCCTCTCCCTGGAGGGAGTGGGGAGTGTGTTGCAGACCTACCTTCGGAGGAGCAGACGAATGGCTGACCTGGAAAAGGACATTGCCAAGATCCTCATCACGGCGGAACAATTGCACGTGCGCATCGGCGAGCTGGGGGCCGCGATCAGCCGCGATTACGACGGCAAAGACTTGATGCTGGTTTGCGTGCTCAAGGGCGGCGTGCTTTTTTTGAGCGACTTGATTCGCGCGATTCACGCGCCGCACGCGATCGACTTTATGGCGATCTCCTCGTACGGGGGAACGCGCATCGAGTCCAGCGGCGTCGTTCGAATTATCATGGACCTGAACGCGAACATCGAAGGGCGTAACGTCCTGATCGTCGAGGACATCGTCGATACCGGGCGCACGCTCGCCTACATCTCGGAGAACCTTCGCACGCGCAATCCCGCCAACCTCAAGATCTGCGCGCTCCTCAACAAACCGAGCCGCCGCGAGGTCCCGGTCACGCTCGACTACGTCGGCTTCGACATCCCAAACGAATTCGTCGTAGGCTACGGACTCGACTATA
>JAMCRS010000134.1:0-5914 GCA_023380675.1 Chloroflexota bacterium | reverse complement strand
CAGGGTCCAAGTCGGGGTATTAAAGCCAGAGATGTACGTCAGCCCCCCGCAACGCGAGCCTACGACCACCTAGCCCCGGACACCGGAAAAGAATCCCGCTCTCTCAACAAGACCACCGCCAAATCTCACGCACGAGCGTGGACCGCAACCCGTTTTTCTAACAGAAAACGGGTTTTTGGTAATGGTATTGTCTAAGAGCGGGTTTCTCATTTCCCGGTTTGTGACATTCGCTACTGGCCCATCTTTCCGTTCACAGGTCGCTCTCTGTGAATTCCCTCTGCGCGTTCCCAGGTCGAGTCACGGCTGTTGCAAAGTCGCTTGACATCGCTGGCCGACCTCGATGGAGCGACCATTACGCCCGGCCAAAGGCCGGGCTTTAGCGACGCTCCATCGCCCCGGCCCCCTTCCCTAAAAGAGTCCTCTGAAAAAAGCCGACCCCACCCTGCGGGTGCGTCGTTTGCGCGGTGCTTCGCGCCGCTTTATGGACGCACCCGCGCCTCCCCTTGGCAAGGGGCGGGAACCTCGGGCTTTGCGCGCCTCCTATCGGCTTGAGGTGGCGCGGAAACCTTTTTTCAGTGGACTCCTAAAAGGAAGGGGGAGTCGCGTCAAGGAGGAGCCAGCGGGAGGTCCGCAAAGGACTTTGCAACTCGGCCTACGGGGGCGCCATCTACGACCACTTCGGCCCGATCACCATCACGAACACGACGATCGGCGGATCGCCTGGCGGAAACTCGGCCCAGTACGGCGGCGGCATCTCGCTGGACGCCAGCGCTGCCACGTTAAAAGCCGACCACATCATCTTATCGAACAATACTGCTTCGGCGAACGGCGGTGGCTTGTACGGGTCCGGCTTCCCCACAATCATTCTGACGGATAGCACCGTGAATGGCAATCACGCTGCGAGCGGAGATGGAGGCGGAATCTACAACGACGGGTCTTTTGTCGCAGAACGGCTCACGGTCTCGGACAACGACGCCAGCATTGGGGGTGGGCTGTACGTCAATGGCACCGCCCAAACGACAATTACCAACACCACATTCAGCGCGAATACGTCAACCGGCGACGGAGCCGGCATCGCGGCGTTCGGCTTTAGTATGTCGCTCGTCAATCTCACGATCGCGAACAACAGTGCCGGCGGAAGCGGCGGCGGCATTCGCGCAGCCGCTACCAATGCGCCCACACTGCTCAACGCGTTGCTCGCGAACAACACCGGTGGCAATTGCAGCGGCACCCTCGCCTCGAGCGACCACAACTTGAGCACCGACAACACGTGCACAGGAGACTTCGGCGGCGCCGACCAGAACAACGTCGCGAGCCCGAACCTCGGATCGCTCGCGAGCAACGGGGGTCCTACCGAGACGTACGCGCTCCTGACCGGCAGCCCGGCGATCGACGCCGGCGCCAACAGCGGCTGCCCCAGCAATGACCAGCGCGGCATCTCTCGACCCAAAGACGGCGACGGCGACGCGACCAGCGTTTGCGATCTCGGCGCCTATGAAGCGCCAACTCTTGGGACCGCGTCGATGACGATCTATCTTCCGTACGTCAAAAAGTAGCCCTATACAAAAAGGAGCGGCCCGTAGGCCGCTCCTTTCTTTCTCTTCGTTCAATCCTGAATCTTGCTCACTGCTTCACGTAAGCGCACCAGCGCCCGCCGGATGTTCTCCAGCGAGTTCGCATACGAAAAGCGCAGATACCCTTCCCCGGCTGCACCGAACGCCGTTCCGCTTAGACAGGCTACCCCGGCCTCGTTCAAGACGTAATCGGCCAGCTTGCGCGAGTCCCAGCCGGTCCCTTGGACGTTCGGATAGGCGTAGAACGCTCCGCGCGGCCGGGCGCACTTGAATCCGGGCACCGCGTTCAGTCCGTCGACGATCGCGTCGCGCCGCTCTTTGAACGCCGCGACCATCCGGTCGACCGGCTCCTGCGGCCCGCGCAGCGCCTCGAGCCCGGCGTACTGCGTAAACCCGGCCACGCACGAATTCGAGTTCGTCTGCAGACGCGTGACGTGTCCGGCGAGCTCGGCCGGCATCACGCCCCAGCCCAGCCGCCAGCCGGTCATCGAGTACGTCTTGGAAAAACCGTCGAGCAGGATCGTCCGCTCGGCCATTCCCGGTATGCTGTACGGGCTGCTGAACGTTCCGTCGTATAGCACCCGCCAATAGATCTCGTCGGTGAACACGGCGCAGTCGTACTGGTTCGCCACTTGCGCCACGACCTCCAGGTCCGCCTTTTCCAACACTCCGCCCGTCGGGTTGTGCGGCGAGTTGAGCACGATCATCCGCGTCCGTGCGTTCGCCAGCGCGCGGAATTCGTCCGGATCGAAGCGGAACTGGTTCTCTTCACGCAGCCGGTACGGCACCGCCTTGGCGCCGAGATAGTGGATCATGCTTTCGTAGATCGGAAAACCGGGCGCGGGATAGAGCACCTCGTCTCCCGGCTCGATCAGCGCCAGCATCGCAAAGAATAGGATCGGCTTGGCTCCCGGCGTCACGACGACCTGATCCGGAGAGACCGAGACGCGGCGGGTCGCGCTCACGTGACGGGCGATCTCTTCCCTGAGCTCGGGGATGCCGGCGCTGGGGGTGTACTTGGTCATGCCATCCCGCAGCGCGCGAATCCCGGCCTCGATGATGTGATCGGCGGTCGCAAAATCCGGCTCGCCGATCTCCAGGTGGACAATGTCGCGCCCTTGCGCCTCGAGCGCCCTGGCCTTGACCAGCACCTCGAACGCCGTCTCCGTTCCCAACCGGTCCATCCGTTCTGCAATCTTCATGTGGGCTCCTGACACAATCAACAAGTCAACTGGTCAATCGGTCAATTAGTCGATCAGTCAACTCGTTAATTCGTCAATTAGGCAATCAGTCAATCGGTCGATCAGTCAATCGGTTAATCAGTCAATCGGGCTGTCACGAATCACAAGTTGACCAGGCAACTAATCGACAAATCGCCTAATCCCCAATTGCCCGATTGACCAGTCGACCAATTGACTTATCGACCAATCACTGATCGACTAGATGACTGATCGACAAATCGCCTAATCCCCAATTGACCAATTGACTAGTTGACTAGTTGACTACTTGACCACTTGACTACCGTCATCCCCTCGCCAGCCGCAGCGCCTGCCGTTCTTCGCCTTGTTCCCAGCGGCGTACGTCCTCTTCAGTCTCGAGGATCAGCGGCGGCACCGACGTGGGGTGTCCGGCGTCGTCGAGCGCGACGAAGACGGCGAACGCCGAATTCGTGTGCGCGAGCTCGCCGGTTACCGGGTTCTCCGCCTCGACGCGCACGCCAACTTCGATCGAGCTCTTGCCGACCCAGTTCACCTTGGCGCGCAGCGTCAACAAGTGGCCGACCCGGACCGGCGACAGGAACGACATCGAGTCCATCACGACCGTGACGACCGGCCGGCGCGCATGCCGCATGGCGGCCAGCCCCCCGGCTTCGTCGACCAGCTTCATGATGTACCCGCCGTGGACGTTTCCAAGCGGGTTTGCGTCCGACGGCATCATTTGCTGGCTGAGGGTCACTTCTGAATCGCTGCTGCACTTGGACGCCAGCTTTGGGTCGCCCCCGCGAATATCCAGCGCGGTCTCCGATCGTTCATCGCTCATGCGTCTTCTCCATCGTTATCTGAGTATACCGAGATTTGGTTATTTTTCAACCCGTTGCTATAATGGCGCACGGTTTGTTCACAAGCCACATGTTCTCACGGAGGTAGCTGTTTGGGTTCGCAATACGCCGGGACGCGGAGCCGCACGCCATGCGGAATGCGCGGCCGCATCGTAGATGACTAGCCACCATGATCCGCAACCGGTTCGCTCCTGGCTCGCGAACCTGTCGCCCGGCGAGCAGATCGGCTACGGTTGCCTCGCCGTTATCTTCGTAGGAACCCTCGTGATGTATTGCGCCGGGACTTTGAGCCTGGTCGCACGTCCGATGCTGCTCGCGCATTCGACGCCGACCTACATCGTCCCGCCGACGCTCCAGGCGACCCCCACACAGCAAGCCGCACCCACCTTTCTAAACCTCCCGCCCGGCACGCTCATCGCGACGCCGACCCAGGCGCCGATTCCGACGCGCGAGCCGCCGACGATTACGCCGACAGTAGACCTGACCAATCCACCTCCCACGCCGACCATCACACCCTCGCCCACTTTCGGACGTCAAGGCTCTCCTGTGCGCCGCAGTCCGACCAGCACCCCGTCACCCACATTCGGACGTCAAAGCTCTCCCGTACACCGGACGTTGACCAGCACACCTCAACCCTAGGCCGCTCGCTTCGTCCGCGCCGGCCAACCCACGACGGCTCCCGCGTCGGCGCGGGTCGACCCATGACTGCTCCCGCGTCGGCGCAGGCCGACGCCCGGCGCACCGCGCCCCTCCCGGCCGACTTCAGTCGGCGCAACCCGCGACTGCTCCCGCGTCCGCGCCGGCCGACGCCCGGCGCACCGCGCCCCTCCCGGCCGACTTCAGTCGGCGCAACCCTCGGCTGCTCCCGCGTCCGCGCCGGCCAACCCACGACTGCTCCCGCGCCGGGCGCCGGCCGACGCCCGGCGCACCGCGCCCCTCCCGGCCGACTTCAGTCGGCGCCGTGTCGCTCCACAAACCCGTTTCCAAAATCCCGCGAATCGCATATAATGACCTGCGAAATCACACTCGGCGCCTCGCGCGCCCCAAGGTTGCCCCAATGAACGTCGAACTATACACCGACTCCTCTGCCTTTGAGAAACTCAAGCCCGAATGGAACGATCTGCTGCACCGCGGCGTAAGCGACACCCTCTTTCTGACCTGGGAATGGCAAAGCACGTGGTGGCAGCACCTCGGCTCAGGCAAGCTTCGCATCGTCGCCCTGCGCGGCGAGGACGGCGCGCTTCTTGGACTGGCGCCCTTGTTTGAAGAGGCGACGGCCGCCGGCCTATCTCTCTCGCTCGTCGGCTGCGTCGATGTGTCGGATTATTTGGACCTGATCGTCGATCGCGCGCACGCCGATGCGGTGTACGCGGCGTTTCTCGATGCGCTCACCGCGCCCGATTTCGCCCCCTGGACCGGCGGCCTTCATCTCTGCACCGTACCCGAGAGCTCGCCGACCAACGATCGGCTGGTCGCGCTGGCACAGGCTCGCCGGCTCGCCGTCACACGCCAGATCCACGACGTCTGCCCCGTCATCGACCTCCCGGCGACTTGGGATGCCTATCTCGAAACGCTCGGCAAAAAGGACCGTCACGAGATCCGGCGCAAGCTGCGGCGAGTGGAGGAAACCAATCACCGCTGGTACGCGGTCGACGAAACGATGTCGATGGAGCAGGCGATTGCAGACTTTGTCGACCTGCACAGAAAAAGCCGGCCGGATAAACACCTTTTCATGGACAGCCGGATGCAGGGATTCTTCCTCGACATGGCGCGCCGGCTCCAGTCGAATGGTAATCTCGAGCTCGATTTCTTGGAGATCGAAGGCGTGCGCGCTGCAACGGTCCTGAACTTTATCTACGGCGATCAGGTACTGGTCTACAACTCGGGCTACGATCCGGTCGAGTACGGCCAGTACAGCCCGGGCGTGGTCCTATTCGCCTGCTCGATCCGCGATGCGATCGCCGGTCGCCGGCAGCGCTACGATTTCCTTCGCGGGAACGAAGAATACAAGTATCGCTTCGGCGCTCGCGACACGCAAGTGTTTGAGATACATATTCAACCGGCGTGATCCGCCCCCGCCCGTCCACGGAAACCCACATGCGCATGCCAAGTACATTCGGTATGCATGCCGTTTCGCCCGCCCCCGCCCGTCCACGGAAACCCACATGCGCGTGCCAAGTACATTCGGTATGCGTGCCGTTTCGCCCGCCCCCGCCCGCCCACGGAGACCCGCATGCGCGTGCCAAGTACATTTGGTAGAGACGTGGCGGCGCCACGTCTC
>JAMCRS010000133.1 GCA_023380675.1 Chloroflexota bacterium | reverse complement strand
AATTTTCGGTGAATGGCGGCAGGCGGCCGAGAAGAATCGGCCTTTCCGATGGGAGCACTGCATTCACGATCCGTCTGGCGGCGACAACTGGGGCTTGGGCCAGATCACGTGCGAAGTGAACGAGTCGGGCTCGGCAGTCGGATACATCGGCGCGATCACCGACATCACGGAGAGGAAGCAAGCCGAAGAGGCCCTCGCGCGCGCTCACGCTCAGTTGGAGCAGAGGGTGCGGGAAAGGACCGCCGAGCTAACGACCGTGAACGAGGCGCTGCGGTTCACCCAATATGCCGTGGATCACGCCGCGGAATTCGTGCACTGGCTCGACGGTGAAGGGCGATTCGTCTACGCCAACGATGCCATGTGCGTCGCTCTCGGATACCAGCGAGAGGAGCTCTATTCGCTCAGCATCTTTCAAGTCGACGAGAACATAACGGCCGAGGACTGGGCGCAGCGCTTCTCGCGGGTCAGGGAATCGGGTTCCATGACCGTGCAATCCCGCCATCGAAGCAAGGACGGCCGTACATTTCCGATCGAAGTGACGGTCGACTATGCGGAATTCGATGGCAAGGAGTATTACTGCGCTTTCGCGCGCGACATCTCCGAGCGGAAACACGCCGAGGAACTCGTTCGAGAGAGCGAGGCCAAGTACCGGCGCATCGTCGATACGTCGAACGAAGGCATCTGGGTCCTCGACGCGGACTACCGGGTGAACTTCGCCAATGCGCAGTTGGCCCAGATGCTCGGGTATCCTATCGAGGAGATTGTCGGCCGGACTGCCGAGTCCTTTCTGTTCGACGAAGATCTGGCCGACCACGTGGAGAGGAGGCGCGCCCGGCAGAGCGGAATCTCCGAGCACTACGAGCGACGGATGCGGCGGAAGAATGGCGACACGATGTGGGCCATCATCTCCGCGACACCGTTGACAGAAGCAGACGGCCGGAATGCTGGCTCCTTCGCGATGTTCACGGATCTCACGGTAAGGAAATCAGCTGAAGAGAAACTGGCGCAGCAGGCGCGTGATCTGGCGCTGCTCAATCAGATTGGTCAGGCGTTCACCGCAACGCTCAATCTCCAACAAGTCTTCGATCGAGTGATGGAGAATGTCGCAGAGCTAATTGCCGCCGAAGGGAGCTCGATCTGGCTGCTCGATCCGAATGGCGTTGGGGACCTCGTTCTCCATGCAGCTCACTATCCTGGCCTGGAGGCTCCGACTCGAGGGATCCGGGTGCCCCACGGCCAAGGGGTGATCGGTTGGGTCGCTCAGACTGGGCGCAGCGCAATCGTGCCCCGTGCGCGGGAGGACGCACGCTTTTTCGCCGGTTTCGACTCTGAGACCGGTTTCGAGACGGTCTCACTACTCGCCGTGCCTCTAAAGGTGAATTTCGGAGTCATCGGTGTACTGGAGGTGGTCAACAAGAGGGTAGGCACCTTTGGCGAGTACGATCTGGGGCTCGCCGAAACCATGGCTGCATCAGCCGCGACCGCGATCGAAAACGCGCGCCTTTACGAGTCCGTTCGCGGCGAACTTGCGGAAAGAAGGATCGTCGAGCAGGCGCTGCTTGAAGCCAAGGCGACGGCGGATTCTGCCAATCAGGCCAAGAGCCAATTCCTCGCCCGGATGAGTCACGAGATACGCACTCCCCTTCACGGCATTACGGGTCTGGCTCTCTTGATGGGCAACACGGAGCTCTCACACGAGCAGGGCGAGTACCTGGAGATGATCCGGTATTCCACCGATAATCTGTTGGATGTGGTGAACGACATCCTCGATTTCTCAAAGATCGAGGCCAAGCGACTGGAGCTCGAAACCGTCGAGATCGACCTCGTCTCCATCGTCGAGCGCGCCGCAGAGACGCTGGGTCTGCGCGCGCAGAAAAAGGGATTGGAGCTGGTCTGCGCGATCGCGCCGGACGTCCCGACCGCCCTGGTCGGCGACCCTGTTCGTTTGCGGCAGATTCTGATCAACCTGATCGCGAACGCGGTCAAATTCACGCAGCAAGGCGAGGTTGTAGTACAGGTCAGGTGCGAGCACGGGCAAGGCGAAGCGAAACCGAATGAGGTTGCGCTGCACTTTGCCGTGAGGGACACCGGCATGGGGATTCCGAGGGAACAGCAGCAACTCATCTTCGAAGCATTCCGCCAGAGCGACGTTCAGAGCGCGCGCCAGCACGGCGGGACCGGCCTTGGGCTCTCGATCGCTCGACAATTGGTGGAGCTGATGGGCGGCCGAATCTGGGTCGAGAGCGAGGAGGGCAAAGGAAGCACGTTCCATTTCACAATCACGGCGGCGACTCAAGCCGCGGGCGCGCGCTCTGAATATCGAACCCTGACTCGTCCTACCACAGCGCTCGTCGTGGACGACAATAGGGCGAATCGTGAGGCACTCAGCCAATACCTACGAGAATGGGGCATTGAGGTTTCGGCGGCGGCGAGCGGTATGGCGGGCTTGGAGGCGATCGAGCGGGCGCGAATGCAGGGCCGCGCCTTTGACGTCATCTTGCTTGACGCAAACATGCCGCGCAAAGACGGGTTCGCCGTCGCCGGCTGGTTCCGCGATGAGAGCGACGTGCTGCAATCGATGGTGATGATGTTGACGTCGGAGAAAGCGGCGACAGACCTGGCGCGCTGCCGCGACGTTGGCATCGTCCACCATCTCTTCAAGCCGATCAAGCGTGCCGACCTATCTTCCGCCGTCATGTCTGTCGTCGATCGCGCATCGGCTGTCCCAGGCGCTGGCGCCGCCGGGCGAGCGACGCCGGTATCCAGCCCACCCAACCAAGCCCGTGCGTCGGGCCGGCGTCTGAGCATTCTGTTCGCAGAGGACAACGCGGTCAATCGTTTGGTTGGACGCAAGATGCTCGACGATATGGGCCACAAGATCGAACTCGCAACCAACGGTGCAGAAGCGGTGCGAATGGCGCAGGTCGGCCGATACGATCTGATCTTGATGGACATCGAGATGCCGGTGCTGGACGGACTGGAGGCGACGAGGCAGATTCGTCGAGGCCAATCCGATTCAGAACCGCCTATCCCCATCATCGCCATGTCGGCATATGCATCGAACGTAAATCGCGATCGGTGCATGGAGGCCGGGATGAACGGCTATATCGGAAAACCGTTTACACCTACAAAGCTGGGGGAGATCCTCGAGCCGTATTGTTCGCTGTCTGAACCGGCAGCGCAGACTCAACCGCCAGCGCCGGCTGGACCCGCGTCGCAAGCTGAACCGGGAGTGATGGCCAAGCCGGCAACGCCGGCTAAGCCGGCCGCGCCGGCGGCATTTGATCTGGAGGTCGGCCTTCAGGCGTTAGGTGGAAATCTCGAGTTCTTGCGTGAGGCAGTGGATGTTTTTGTGCAGCAAGACTATCCGCGGCACATGGACGACCTCCGCGAAGGATTGGGCTCTCAAGATGCAAAGCGGGTCAAATCCGCTGCACACGGACTAAAGGGAGCGCTGGGGAGCTTTGGAGCGTTGGCCGCTCAGGCTACCGCGAATCAGATCGAACACCTGGCGGGCCGCGGAGATCTCGGAAACGCCGCGAGCCTCTCCAACCAGCTCGATCAGCAGGTCAAGCAGTTCATCGACGACTGCGCCGCTGCCACCAAACCTACTCCCGCCTGAGCGTATCTATCGGAGCAAACAACCATACCCCGAAGCCTTGGTCCGGTTTCTTCAACACAGCGGGTCGCATTTCCCGCCGGAGCGGGAAGCCTGGGACCTGTGAATGGGCGACCAAATTGTGGCCCGAAGCACGATTCACGTTTAGGTCAGCGCGCTGTGGTCCGGCTATGTCACGCCGGCAGGATCGGAAACGTGCTGCCGCCGCGCGGAACGATCAACACGTCGGCGTGTTTCGGAAAGCGATCGCGGGCACGAGCGATTGCCTCCTCCAGTCCGCCGACAAACGTCACGAACGGGAGCCGGCCCTGCACTTCGACGGGGACCGTCGGTGCGTAGACGAGCAAGTTGCCGCGGCGCATGGCCTGCAGCGCAAAATAGAGGAAAAAGCGACACTGTAGCACAACTACCGACAAAGATGCCCCGGCGGGCAAATTGAGGTAAACTGGGGGCATGAAGAAACCTGCCTCCCGCACCTCAGCCAAAGTAGGCCCCGGCGAGTATCGGCCAGACGTAGC
>JAMCRS010000132.1 GCA_023380675.1 Chloroflexota bacterium | reverse complement strand
CGGGTCCGTGCACCATATGCCACGCGCCTTTCATATCACTGTGAACGGCGCTTTTTCGTTCACTGCGCGAGGAGGTGTCGAGGTGGAGATTCTGAGCGTAGGCCGCGGGGAATTGATCCAGCCTTACGACATGGAAGAATTCCGCGAATGGAATCGGTCCAAGTCGCGCAGGATGGTAGACAAGCTGATGAGCGAGCAGGAGGCCGTCAGCCGCTTTGTGACGGACGGCTGCTACGTCGGCACCGAGCTGTACGGCACCGTGCGCTGCCCGATGTCTCTGGTGCGCGAAATGGTCCGGCAGCGCAAAAGTGATCTGCGGGTGTGCGGCCAGGGAGTGCTCGAGCTGGATCTCTTGCTCGCCGCTGGACTGATCAAGAAACTCGACTTGACGTACATCGGCCTGGAAGTTTACGGAACATCGTCTGCGCTGCGGCGCGCGGTCGAGTCCGGGCAGGTGGAAAGCTGCGTCGAATGGTCGAATGGCGCGATCTCGTGGCGGATGAAGGCTGCCGCAATGGGGGTGCCCTTCATCCCCGTGCGCTCCATGCTTGGCACAGACACGCAAACCTACAGCGCCGCCCAGGTCGCTCAGGACCCGTTTACGGGCATGACCGTATGTCTCCTGCCGGCACTCGTGCTCGACGTCGGACTGATTCACGTGCATCGAGCTGATCGCTATGGGAACGCGCAGATCGACGGCATCTCCGGATTTGCGGCCGAAATGGCACGCGCGTCCAAGCGCCTCATCATCAGCGCCGAGGAGATCGTCCCGACCGAGGAGATCCGCCGGCAGCCGGACCGCACGCTGATCCCGTACTTGCTCGTCGACGCCGTCGTCCACGCTCCTTTTGGCTCCCATCCCGGCGAAATGGCGTATGTATATGGTCGGGACGAAGCCGCGATCCGCGAATGGGTCGACGCAAGCAAAACGGAAACCGGCGCGGCGGATTATCTCGCCCGGAACGTGTACGGCGTGCGCGACCACGCCGGCTATCTCGACCTCGTCGGGCCGGAGCGGCTGGCCCGGGTTACGGCCGAACGTGAGCGGCGCGAATAGGATGAAGGGCGGGCAGAGAAGAACGCGGCCCGATACATCCGCGACGGAATTGCCACACGGAAACAGGCCGCCGGAGGTCCGACATGTCTGAACCAGGCTATACCAAGACCGAGCTCATGATCTGCGTGGCGGCGCGTCTTTTTGCGGACGGCACCACGGCGTTCATTGGAACCGGCATCCCTATGCTCGCGGCGATGCTCGCGGCAAAGACGGTTGCGCCCCATTTGGTGCCTGTGTTTGAGTTTGGTGGGACCGGCGCTATCCTGGAAAGCCTCCCGCGGGCCGTTGGCGAGGCCCGAACGTTCCACAAAGCGGTTTGCGCGTCCGGCATTTGCGAGACGATGGAGATGGCGCAACGCGGATTCATCGACTATGGGTTTCTGGGGGGCGCCCAGATCGACTGCCACGGCAACCTCAACACCACGACGATCGGCGACCACGACCATCCTCGAGCACGGCTGCCGGGCAGCGGAGGCGGCAACGACGTCGGAAGCTTATGCTGGATGACGGTGGCGATCATGCAGCACGACACGCGGCGCTTTGTGCCAAAGGTCGACTTTGTCACTACGCCCGGTTATTTGACCGGTCCGGGCGCGCGCGAATGGGCCGGGCTGCCACGAGGGACCGGTCCGGTCAACGTCGTGTCGACGCTGGCGCTGATGGATTATGATACCAGTTCCGGCGGCTCTTGCAGAATGCGGCTCGCCGCCACGCACCCCGGCGTCACCACCGAAGAGGTGATCGCCAATACCGGCTTTGACCTGATCATCCCGACACAGGTGGCCACGAACGACCCCCCCAGCGTCGAAGAGCTTCGCCTTTTGCGCAAGGAAATCGATCCGCAAAGGCTATACATCTAGCGCAATGCAGGGTCAGCCGGCTCGACGGTGGGATTGTTCTGCCTTTCCCTCCAAACGATATTCGAGTATACTTGGCCGCGGCGAACTATGCCAAAAGCTCAATGAAGGCTCGTTAAGTTGACGTTACCGTGCGATTCACCCAGAACCGGAACCTGCTGGCAATTGGTCTCTTCGTCGACGTCGTGCTCGTGATTCTGTTCGGCTATTGCTTGGTGCTGGGAATCTACGTCGCGACGCTGGAGCCGACCCCCGTACCGGCGGAACCTGCGCCGATCGTCGAAGAGCAGTTCGTGGTCGCGACTCCGGCGCCGAGTCGAACGCCGCCGCCCACGCTAACGCCGGGACCAACACCGACGATCACCTTGATACCCACTCTGCCCGATACGGCCACTCCGACAAACGCCGTCGTCGAGCCGACGCGGGTGCCGTACGTTTTCCCCAACCCACTCGTCGTCCCGGCCGGATCGCCGGCCACTCCGGCGCCAACGCGTCCGGTTCCACCCTCTCCGACCCCGAAACGAGCGCCGCCCGCTTTGCCCAGCCCGATCCCGGCCGGGTTGCCCACGGCCGCCGGTCCTCAGTAGTCCCGATCAACCCTGAAATCAAAAAACCCGCCAGGCTGCTTACGGCCTGACGGGCTGTCTTATCGCTCGAGCGTCCATATTTCCCGCTCTCCGTCGACTTGGTGCTGCACGACGGAAACGTGCTGCTTGCTGAGCACGTTGACGAACCCTTCGAACAGTCCAATGGGATAATAGCACGCCGGGTGGCGCTGTGTCTCTCGTTTGAGCCTGCGGAGGAGGTGGAACATCACGCCGCCATCCACGGCCAGGTGTCGTTCGTCGACGAAAGTGACGTCGGCGACAAAGCCGAGCTCGACCATGATCGGCCCGGCTCGCCGTATCGCCTCTTCCCGGTCGAGCTCCAGCGGCAGCGCTTCGAGCAAGCTCACCGCCGCGCGGTGCCCGGCCAGGCGCATCGTCGCGCGCGCACCCATGTCCCCGATCGTCGCCGCTACGCCGTCCGCCATGAAAACCAGCGATTTCAGCAGCGTCTCGCAATCCACGTTGTTTTGCATATCCGAATGTGGTCGAGCCTGCCTTCGATGAATTCGTCGGGCGCATGCGTGCCGTTCAGAACGCCGCGCCCTCGCCGGTGACATTATACCATCAAATCCACTATTCTTTGCGCGCGGCTAGGTTTGCAGACCCCAGCGCTCGCGCACCCGCGTTTCGAGCGGAGCGAAGACCAGACGGTCCACCGCCAGGCCGATGCCGATAATAACCAACATGACCGCGACCACCTGGCTCATGTCGTTCAGATCGCGGCCCATCATCAAGAGGTGCCCCAGTCCAAAGCTCACGTAGAGCAATTCGCCTGCCATCAGGGACCGCCAAGCGAAGGACCAGCCTAGCTTCATGCCGGTGATGATCGCCGGGAGGGCGGCCGGGAGAATGACGAGAGCGTATAGCCTCCAACCGCGCGCACCCAGGTTGCGCGCCGCACGCAGGTAGAGGGGGGGCGTGTTCTTGACGCCGGCTTCGGTCGCGAGCGTGATCGAAAGCAGCGCGCCCATGACGACGACGAAGAGGATGGCCGTCTCGCTCAGGCCGAACCAGAGCAGCGCGAGCGGCAGCCAGCAGATGCTCGGCAGCGCCTGCAATCCCAAGACGAGCGAGCCAACCGTTTCGTCCAACAGCCGGATGCGTCCGATCGCCAGTCCCAATACCATCCCCACCGCCGCCGAGACCCCAAAGCCGATCAGGATTCGCTGCAGGCTGATCGCAATCCCGACCAGGAGCGTTCCATTCTGAACGCCGCGCACGAGCGTCAACAGCACTCCGAGCGGGGACGGAAAAATGAATTCCGGCCACAGGCCGATCCATACGAGTCCCTGCCAGCCTACCAAGAGGGCCAGATAAAAAACGAGCTTGCGCGTCCCGTTGCTCCCGGGCACCCGGCTAGAGTACGTCATCCCCTACCTCTCTGAACGAAGCCCGCAAGCCGGCTTCGATCTTTGCTTCGCCCTCGCGCCCCAGGAGGGCTAGCTGCGCGGCGCGCTCGCTCACGAGCACGTCGTCGCGCAGTACTTCCATGATCTCGCGCGCCAGGTCCACCACCGCGTAGCTTTCGATCTCGCGCGGCCTCGGCAGATCGATCGGGAAAACCCGCTTGATCCGTCCCGGCCGGGACGAGAGCACCACGACACGGTCACCCAGAACGATCGCTTCGCGCACGTTGTGCGTGACGAACAGAACGGTCTTGTGAGTGCTCGACCAGATCTCCTGCAGCTCGGAATGGAGGATGTCACGGCTCTGGGCATCCAGCGCGCCGAAGGGCTCGTCCATCAACAGCACATCCGGGTCGAGCGCCAAAGCGCGCGCAATGGCGACGCGCTGTCGCATGCCGCCGGAAAGCTCGTGAACAAAGGCCTGCTCGAATTCCGTCAAATGGACCATCTGCAGGAATCGTCGTGCGATCTGTCGTCGCGCCGGTCTCGGCACACCCGCCATCTGTAAACCGAATTCGGTGTTGTCGATGACGTTGAGCCAAGGAAAGAGCGCAGCATTTTGAAAGATCATAACACGATCCGTGCCGGGCCCGCGGACGACTCGCCCGTCGATCCGGACCTGGCCCGCGGTCGGCTCGTCCAGCCCCGCCACGATGTTCAAGAGCGTGGACTTGCCGCAGCCAGAGGGACCGAGCAGGCAAACGAACTCGCCGGCATTCAGTTGCAGCTGAATCGATTCGAGCGCGGTGAGGGGCCCTGTTTTGGTCGTGTAGCTCTTTGTCAGATAGCCGATCTCAAGCTTCAAATGCCTTTCCTCCGATGGCGAACCGCCGGCCGACCTCGATGGAGCGACCATTACGCCCGGCCAATGGCCGGGCTTCAGAGACGCTCCATCGCCCCGGCCCGCTAGTGCGTCTTCGGAGCGGTGCTGCGCACCGCATTATGGACGCACTAGCGTTCCCTCTCCGCTGGGCTTTCCCGCAGACCCCGCGGGACTCAAAGTGCGGGGCGGGGATCGTCGACCTAAGGGCGAAGAGGGAGCTGCTCCCCTTTCTTCCCTGGCATGACTGTGGAGAACTGCGCCACAGCCACGGTTCCGCCAGGGCAGG
>JAMCRS010000131.1:1623-4438 GCA_023380675.1 Chloroflexota bacterium | reverse complement strand
GAACGCGCAGCCGACCGCCACGCGGCTCCACCGGAACGTCGACAAGCTGCTCGCCGACGCGCACGCGAGCGAGCTGGTCCGCGTTGCCGAGTTCCTGGAATATATCGAGGCGCTGCAAGACGCCGGCGCACGCGAGGGGGAGGCGCCGGCGGAGGCGGGCCGCGCCGTCCGCCTCATGACAGTCCACAAAGCCAAGGGGCTGGAATTCCCGGTCGTGGTGATCGCCGACGCCGCGCGCGGGCGGCCGTCGATCAAGTCGCCGGTACTGGTGGACGCCGAATTCGGCATCGTCCCGGAACCGGCCCGCTTCGGCAAGACCCCGATCATTTTCCGGCTCGCCAAAGCGCTGGAAAAGGAGCAGAGAGACGCGGAAGACCTGCGATTGCTTTACGTCGCCGCAACGCGAGCGAAGGAAAAGCTGATCGTCTGTGGGCATCAACAGGCGCGGAGTGCGGGCACCTGGTTGGACCGCATCGCCAGCGCGGTGGGAGTCGATCTGACGGAGCTCGCCGGCAGGCCCGGCGAATGGCTGACCGTGACTCTGCCGGAGTCGGGCCAGCCCGTCGCCGCGTTGGCGTGTCAGGTGGACGTGGATGGCGGCGTTGCGGTGCCGGGGGCCGGCGCCGCAGCCTCGACGGGGGCCGGTCCGTTGGAGCCGGGCGAGGCGCCGTTGTATGCGCCCGTCGGTGCGAGCCAGGTCGAAGAGTCGGACGGCAAGGGAGACGTGGAGGAAGAGATTCTGCGGCGACTGCGCCGGGTCACCGGACGCTTTCGGCGGACCGATGGAACGCTCGTCGGCCGGCTCGTCCACATCGCGCTCGAGCGGTCGTGCTTTCCCGGGGACGCGGGGTACGAGGCGCTGATGCGCGCTGCCGCGCTGGAGCACGGCCTGGTCGAAGAGCGTGCGCGCAATGCGCATCTGAGCGAGGCGTCGACGCTTATCGGGCGGCTGAGATCAGATGCGCGCTGGCAGGAGATCGCCGCGGCGCCGCTGCGGCGCCACGAGGTGCCATTTTCCTATACGACCGGCGGTCACCCCACGACCGGCTCCATCGACCTGCTCTATCGCGACGCCGCCGCACGCTGGCACATCGTCGATTTCAAGACGGACGCGGTAGGCGACGACCAGCCGCTGCCGGACGAGACGCGTGAGAAATACACCGGCCAGCTCCGCCGCTATCGGGACGCCGTCGCCAGATTGCTTGGATCGCCGGCGGATGCCGCGCTGTGCTTTCTGGACTATGCCGGCGGGCTCAAGTGGGAGAGCGTTAGTTGATCTTCGTAATCGCGCCTTGAGGATGAGTGGCTCCCGCCGTTTCGGTCCACGCCGATCCGACCCGAGAGGCGCGAGGGTTTTGTCCGGCTTCCGCTACACGCGCCGGACCGTCGTCGCCGCAAAGTAGACGAGTGGCACTACCTGATGAAGGATGCCGAGCGCGATGGCGACCACACAATTGGCCCCTCGCTTTTGTCTGACGCTCAGACGGAAACCTCTAGCGCGATCTTTCCCAGCGTATGCTCGCCGTCGATCGCGCGATGCGCCTGCTGGATCTCACGCCAGTCCAGCGTTTGCGTTACGGTGCTGACGAGCGTGTGGTCGTCCAGCAGCGCAGATACGCGATTCAGGATCTCGCCCTGACGCTCCGGCTCAATGCCCACACGAGGCCGCGTGAACATCAACTCGAACGCCAGCGTGCCGCGTTTGGCAAAGAGCCCGCTCACGTCGAGCGACTTGGCTGAGTCTCCTCCGAGAATGCAGCAGATCACGCCGATCGGGTTGAGGACGGACGATAGTTGCGGAACGTACGTCAGGTCCGCGCAGTTCAGAATGTAATCGACTCCCTCGATACCTAGCGCCGTCAGTTGCGGCGCCAGACCTTGCGTGTGGTCGATCACCTGGTCCGCGCCCATCCGCTTGCAGAACTCGTTCGACTCGGCTCGGCCGGCGGTGGCGACGACGCGCAGCCCGGCGACGCGCTTGGCGATCTGGATCGCGATCGATCCAACGCCGCCGGCGCCGCCGACGATCAGCACGGTCCGCTTGGCCGCGATCGCGGTCGGTTCCAGGCGCATTCCCTCGAAGAAGGACTCCCACGCAGTCAGGGCGGTCAGCGGGACGCCGGCCGCGGCCGCAAATCCGAGTGTCTTTGGCTTGCGCCCCACGATCCGCTCGTCGATCGCGACGAACTCGGCGTAGCAGCCCGCCCGCGTCGCATCCCCGGCAAAGTAGACCTCGTCGCCGGCGTGAAAAAGGCTCGCCTGGGGGCCAGTCTGCTCGACGATGCCGGCGCCGTCGAATCCGAGGACGAGCGGCGCTTGGAGCGGCGCGGTGCCCGCGCGCCGGCGTTTGGCGTCGGTCGGATTGACCGCGAACGCCTTGACACGCACCACCAAGTCGCGCGGCCTCGGTGCCGGCATCGGGACGTCGACGAAATGCAGCACCTCAGGTCCGCCGTATTCGGTCAGAGCGATCGCTTTCACTCGTGCTCCTTTCTATCCTTCATTCAACTGCCGACTCGGCTCGCGTCGGCCGACGACGAGATTCCCGATCCGCCAAACAATCTCACGCAAAGGCGCCAAGGCGCAAAGAAAATCCCTGAACGCTTTGCTGTATCTTCGTTAGCACGTCTTTCGCAAGAGTAAGGGCGGTTTGCCATTCAGTCCGGGCGCGATGACACGCAATATATACACCGAAAGAGCGCTCATGGCAAGGAACTAGAGCTTATTCACAATATTACGCGCGTCACAGGCGCCACGTAGGTTTGCCATCGTATGGTCCTGACTAGATCAGGGTAATCTGTTAATGCACGTCCCT
>JAMCRS010000131.1:0-1613 GCA_023380675.1 Chloroflexota bacterium | reverse complement strand
CTTGATCGATTTCATTTCCGGCGAATTGTGCAGCAGCGCCATAGCCCCCCGCGGGCTGAGCGCCGGCCGCCCATCGATGACCTGAATCAATTCGAAGCTGGCCGTAATCCCGATGCCCAGCTCGTGGACATCACCCACAAAGTGACGTCTTACGATATTTTCGACGCTGCCTTCACGTTGGCCCAGTGCTATCGCTGCTTCCCCTCGCCGCGGTTTCGTGTTCGCTTCTCGCCCGGGCCGCTCCTTCGCCGCTGCCGAGCCCGGCTGAGCTACAGCCGGGTGATCACGACCAGACGCTGACCTTCGGGGGCCGGACGCGAACGTATATCATGCGCATTCCGCCAAATGCGGCGAGTGGCTCCGCGCTGGCGCTCGTGATCGTTCTGCACGGAGGCGCGGGAAACGCCGCGAGCGCGGAAAAGATGACGGGGATGAGCCAGGCCGCCGACCGCGCCGGCTTTGCGGTTGCCTATCCGGATGGGACGGGCGCGCTGGGCGATCGCTTGCTCACGTGGAACTCGGGGTCCTGCTGCGGCTACGCGCTCGACTACGACGTCGACGACGTTGGTTTCGTCCGCGCCCTGATCGACCAGCTCGAGGCGAGCTCACGCATCGATCCCAAGCGTGTCTACGTCACGGGAATATCGAACGGGGGGATGATGGCATACCGCGTGGCTTGCGAGCTGTCCGACCGGGTCGCCGCGATCGCGCCGGTCGCCGGCGCGCTCGACAACCCGTGTGAGCCAGCGCAGCCGGTTTCGGTGGTCACGTTCCACGGCACGGCCGACCAGAACGTCCCGTACGACGGAGGCGCGCCGACCAAGCAAGTAGACCCGCACTCGCGCGTCGATCAGTCGGTCGCGTACGCGATGTCGTTCTGGACCGAACGGGACGGCTGTGCGGCGCCGCCGGACCGCGAGCAAAGCGGAAGCATCATTCACGAGCAATACGCCGGCTGTTCCAACGGGACGAGCGTGGTGCTGTATACGATCGTCGGCGGCGGGCATGCGTGGCCGGGGGGCGACCGGGTCAGCCCGCTGCTGGATCAGCCGACGCAGGAGATTTCGGGTCGTTATTCTTTACTTTGACCACGACTGTAATTCGAGGATGTTGTCTTCCGGATCTGTGACGTAGCACCACGTCACCTGCGCGCCGGTCGCCACCTTGAGCGTGACGATCTCGCCGACGGCGCGGCCGCCGGCGCGCAGCACTAGCTCCTTCGCCGCGGCCACGTCTGCAACCGAGAACGCAATATGCCCAAAGCCGGGCCGATTCACCGCCGTTGTTCCGCGCTCGGCGAGCGGATCGTAGTTGAACAACTCCAGCGTCGGCCCGTCGTCGCCCCAGCCGGGGAGCCGCAGATGCGCGCCCCGCAGATGCGCGCCCGGGATGCCGGTGCCCGCTTCCAGCTTTTCGCCGCTATAGTCGCGTTCCGGCGGGACCGGCACGCACCCAAAGGTCTCCTCATAGAATTTCGCCAGTGCCCGCCAATCCTTCGCGACGAGATTCGTGTGAACGTACCGGGCGTCGATACTCAAGGGTTTCCTCCTCTGACTATAGCGCCGTCAAGAGCGGACGCGCCGAGAGGGCCCGAACCGAGTGCAGCCTGCTCG
>JAMCRS010000130.1 GCA_023380675.1 Chloroflexota bacterium | reverse complement strand
GAACGAGTCTCCGTCGTGCGCTCAGGACACGGATACGCGCGCCCCAGGTGAGGCTCGTGATCCAGGAACCGAACTCGCTTAAGAAATTGCCCGTGCTCGGTCTCGCCGCGGCCGTCGACGGCGCTGCAAAGGCGGACTCAGCGCTCTCGGCCGGCACAACTGCAGTGCGCGCCTGCCGCCGGGGCATGTGCGGTGCTTGAATGTGTGGCGCTTGGATATGCGGCGCTTGAATGTGGGGTGCCTGGATATGCGGCGCCTGAATGTGGGGTGCCTGGACGTGCGGCAATTGCGGCTTGGGTATGTGCGGCGCCTGGACGTGCGGCAACTGCGGCTTGGGTATGTGCGGCGCCTGAAGGTGCGGAAGACGGCTGCCGGTTTGCGGTCTGTTTTCCGGGACGAACGCCGCTTCGTCGGTCGACGAGGACGCCGGGGGAGACGTTAGTCGGGACGTTTGCTGCGTTCCTGAGCCCGGTCGTCTCGCCGGAGCGGGCTGCGGCTTGGGCGGTGCACTGATCGGCCGCGCCCCGGAGGGCGGTCTCTGAATCCGCGCACTCGGGATGGGCATACCTGCGGAGGGACGCTTGGGCGCGGGTCGTGGTGCCGGCGGCGTGCCGGCGCCCGGTCCCTGCATGCTGCCCATCGGCGGCTGCGGATATTGCTGCGAGCGCATCAACTGCTCGGCCATCATCCGCGTGATCGTGATCGCGAGGCCGGGATACATCTCCATCATCGACTGAAAGTCAGTCCGGCTGATGGTCCAGAGCTCCAGCTCGCCGAGTGCCTGAGTGGTCGCGAAATACGCGCCGTTCTGAATGATCGACTGCACTCCGATCGACTCGCCCGGCCCGAGTATTTCCAGCGTGAGCGGCTCTCCGTTCGGTCCAGCGCCCGTCTGCTTGACCTCGCCTACCTCGATCATGTACAGAGTCTCGGCGGACTGGCCGGCAAAGCAAATGATCTCCCCCGCGCGAAAGCGGAGCCCGCGGACCTTTTTGGAGATCGCCTGCAGCTCGCTCGTCGCGAGGTTCGCGAAAAGATCGATCCGGCGCAGGTGACGGACCACAAAATCGCCGTCTCGCGTGCCGAGTCGTTCCGTGAGCGCCCGGCCGAGAGAGACGCTGATCTCGGGGTACTGCACCATCACGTCGTCGAAATCGGTCTTGTAGAGGACCCAGAGGGTCGTGTCGGTAGTCGCACGTGCGCACTCGCCGCGCGTCCGGCCGGTCAGGAGCGCCATCTCGCCGAACGAATCGCCCGCGCGCATCCTTTCAATCAGCCGAGCGTTGGACGCGGAGCTTTCGAGCAGCTTGGTCTCGCCCGATTCGACGATGTACATCGCGTCGCCGGGCGTGCCTTCAGAATAGATCACCTCGTCGGTCGGATAGTGCCGCAGCACCAGCCGCGAGGCGAGCACGCCGAGCGCCTCCGTCGGAACGTCCGAGAACATCTGGAGTTGCCGCATGCGCTCCATGGCTTCGGTCTGGTCGCTCGAGCTCAGCGTCTCCGCCAGCGCCCGGCTGAAGGCGAGTTTGATCGCCGCGCGTTCGGCGATCAGCTCTTGATACGAGGTCCGCGTGAGCGCCCACAACGTAACGTCGGTGACGGCGCGCACGCTGGCCGCGTACGGCTTGCCAGTAATGAGCGAGGTGTGGCCGAACAGAGAGCCTTCGCCCAATTCCTCGAACGAGTCTCCGTCGTGCGCTCGCACGATCATCCGGGCCTTGCCTTCTTCGATAAAGTAGGCCGTTTCGCACGGTGAGCCGGTTTCGATGATCATGTCGCCGCGCTCGGCGGTGTGAAAGTCGAGCCGCTCTGCTATGGCTCTCAGGTCGCTTTCAGACAGGGCGCTCAATAGCTCTATGTTGCGGAGGCGCTGGTGGATGAGGTACTGGTCGAGGAAGGGAATGCGTAGGCCGAGCGAGGCGCTGAACTTGAGTCCGATAGCGGGTCGCTGAGCGACGAGCTCTTCCAGGTCCCCGCGCGACAGTACGTAAAGCTGAGTCGTCGCCGCCGCACGTGCGGAAGTGGAATACGGACGGTCGAGCAGCATATCTTCCTCTCCCAGGAGGCTGCCCGCGCCGAGATTGGCCAGGGTTAGAGCGCTGTCGATTCGTCCACCTTCGAGCTTGACCCGCCCCGAGGTGATGACGTACATCGCGTCGCTCGTGCTGCCTTCGGTGAATACGAGTTCGCCCGAGGCCGCCTGGCGCCGCCGGAGCCGAGCCGTAACAAGTTCCCGCTCCCCTTCCGAGAGTCTCAGAAAAAGAGGGACTTGGTCGATGGGTTGTGGAATCACAAACAACTACCTCCCTGGTGAGTTCGGGCGGCCTGAGAGCGCCCGACCGAGCCGCACCGTGTGATCGACGCTGAGGCCTGCCCCCGCCCCTGCGAGCCGGCAAGCCTTCGCCAGACCTACTTTTGCTGGAATACGAGCTTCCACCCGCGGGGCGTCGCGCCGCGGTCGGCGTTGCAATCCGCCGGCGGATTTCCGACGACCAGGTCTGACACGGTATCGCTCTGTGCGTTCAATAGGGTTACTGAAAATGTCCCCGGCGCGGCCTCGTAGTCGGCATACCCGACGCCGCGCTCGGGCTTGAGGCCGGTGTAAATCACGTCGTCGCCTCCGTCCCCGTGGACCTGGACCGGAATGTTCGGCAGCTCTCGCCCACTCGCGTCGAGAACGGTGATCGTGAGCAAGGCTGAATCCGGCAGGTCCTGGCAGTCGAGCTGCGTGTGCTGGATCAAAGCAAAGCTCGGCACTGGCGCGGTCGGCGTCGTCACGACCACGATCGTCTGCGGCGTCCCGAACGCCCCGACCGTGTCCGCTCGACCCAGCGAAGCGGCATTGCCGCTGAGCGCGGCGGCCAACAAGGTGAGCGTGTCCATATCGGTCTTGCCGTCCGGCTTGGCCCGAGCACGCGCGATCAGGTCGTCGAGGGAACGAGTTGCATCCGGGCCGTCGAGCTCGTGCAGGCGCAGCCGCGCCGCCGGCAGATCGCCGTCCAGCATGTAGGCGGCGGAAACCATCCGCACGTAGTCGTCCTTGGACGACTGACGCAGGTCGGAGGGATCCGCGTTCACGAATTGGACCGGCAGCAAGACCCAGGTGATAAGCAGCCCGATCGCGACGCCGAACGCCAGACTGCCCAGCGCAGCTCCGGCTAGAGTCCAGTTCCGCTTCAACGGCTTGCGCCCGGCGGCCCTAGACCCGGCCGTAATTCACCCGTCGGCCGGCGTGGCGTCGTTTTGGAAGATGTGACCATCTCGTTTCGGCTGGGCGCTATTGGGTCGCGCCACAGGCGCGGATGGCTCTAGTGCGTCTTCTCACCGGCTCGCTCGACATGTCATCGTTCGGAACGGCATTTCTGATTGCGATCATTGCATTCGGCGGCTTGAATAGGCACTAGCGATGGATTTGGGGAGGATAAGATTCTACGAATGGAAAAATGAGGATATGAATCCAGTGGCTTTGAATTAGGAATAATGCTATAATATTTCGCGTCCGACAGGTGCCGAAGGAGGGAATCGAACCCACAAGGGCGTAAGCCCACACGATTTTGAGTCGTGCGCGTCTGCCAGTTCCGCCACTTCGGCAATTCTCGTAAAGTATAGTGTAAAAATCAGGTAAAGTCAAATCCCTTTTCGTCTCACACATGGACGAGACTGCGCTCATCCTCACGGCGCAAAACGGCGACGTTGCGGCCTTCAATCAACTTGTGCTCGCTCATCAGGCGCTCGTCTATCGCACGGCGTATCGCGTTCTTGGCGATGGCGCGTCGGCGCAGGATGCCGCGCAGGATGCGTTCGTCTCCGCATTCAAGCACATCAAGAGCTATCGCGGCGGCTCGTTCAAAGGGTGGCTCCTGCGGATCGTGACCAACGCTTGCTACGACCAATTGCGGGTCAAGCAGCGCCACCCGGTCGCCTCGCTTGACGCGCTGACCTCCGAGCCGGACGGCGTCAGTTCTCCTTCGTCCGCCGAACCGCCCGCCGCCGAAACCCCACAGGAATTTGCCGAACGCCAAGAACTCGGATCCGTCATTGAACGCGGCCTGACCGTACTCCCGCCGGACCAGCGGGTGACACTGGTGCTTGCCGACGTGGAGGGATTGAGCTACGACCAGGTAGCCGAAGCGACCGGGACGAACGTGGGGACGGTCAAGTCACGCCTCAGCCGCGCGCGTGCGGCGATGCGAGACTTTTTGACCGCGCAGGAGGAACTTTTGCCCTCGCGTTATCGTCTGAAGAGTGGATAGCAAGATGAACGAACGAAAAGGATTATCAGGAGAACACGCGTGGGTCGAGGAACGATTGTCGGCCTATATCGACGATCAGCTCGCCTCGAACGAGCGCGCCCGGCTCGAGCGACACCTGGACGGCTGCGCAGAATGCCGCGCCAGCCTCGCCTCGCTTCGCTGGACGGTCACTCTCGTGCGCCAGGCGCCGGTTCCCGCCATCCCCCGGTCGTTCGCGCTCCCTCGATCCGCCGCAACCGTCCGTGATGCTCGTCCGGCGACTCCGCGCCGTCTGCCGACCTTCGCCTTCGGCGCGGCGAGTTTGGCCACCGCTCTGGCTACGCTGCTCCTGCTCGCCGCCGTGGGGCTGGATGCTATCACGCACCTTGGGGCCGGCCGTGGCGCGGTGCCGCCGTCGGCGGCGCCTGCCGCGCCAAATGTAGCATTTCAGTCGGCGAGGCCGACTTCTGTGGCGCGTGCACAAGCGACCGAACCGGCCCAGGAATCGGCCGCCGTCCCAACGTCGCCGCCTGAGCCGATGCTCGCGCCATCGAGGGTCACGCCGGCGCCCACGGCGCTGCCGCCCACGTCGGCGCTGCCGTCCACGTCGGAGCCGGCGCCGACCTCGGTGGGTTCGATTCCCTCCTTCGGCACCTGTCGGACGCGAAATATTATAGCATTATTCCTAATTCAAA
>JAMCRS010000129.1 GCA_023380675.1 Chloroflexota bacterium | reverse complement strand
GCCAACTCTCTGATCCAGGAAGGGGCGGACATCGTCATGCCGGTCGCCGGCGGCACGGGCACCGGCGCGTTCACGGCGGCTCAACAAGCCGGCAACGTGTACGCGATCGGCGTGGACACCGACCAGTGCATCTCGGTACCGGATGCCTGCCCGATCCTGTTGACGAGCGTCCAGAAGAAACTGGACAGCGCCGTCTTCGATACCATCCAGTCGGTGCAGAACAACACGTTCAAGGGCGGGACGAACTACGTCGGCACGCTCAAGAACAGCGGGGTCGACATCGCGCCATTCCACAACCTAGACAGCAAGGTCCCGGACGCGCTCAAGAAAGAGCTCGATCAAGTCCGGCAAGACCTCATCAGCGGCGCAGCCAAGACCGGCGTCGATACGCGGCCCGAGTAAGTCGATCTTTCGCTTGAATCTCGGCGGTGCCGGGCAGATGCCCGACACCGCCGAATCTTAGGTGCAAACCTATGCCAACGGTTCTCCAACTCAGTGGGATCACCAAGCGCTTTCCGGGCGTTTTGGCCAACGATCGTATCGACCTGACGCTGGAAAAAGGCGAAATCCATGCCCTGCTGGGCGAAAATGGCGCGGGCAAGACGACGTTGATGAACATCCTCTACGGCCTGTACCATCCAGACGAGGGCAAGATACTCGTGCGCGGCGAAGAAGCGAAGATACCCGGGCCGATCGAAGCGATCCGGCTGGGGATCGGGATGGTGCATCAGCATTTCATGCTGGTCCCACCGTTCACGGTGACCGAGAACGTGATGCTGGGCCATGAAGAATTGAAGAACGTCGTCATGCTCGACCGCGCGAGCGTGGCCGACCGGATCCGCAAGATCTCCGAGCAGTACGGCCTACAGGTCGATCCCGAGGCGTACATCAAAGACCTTTCGGTCGGCGCTCAGCAGCGGGTCGAGATCGTCAAGATCCTCTACCGCCACGCGGAAATCCTTATCCTGGACGAGCCGACGGCAGTGCTCACGCCCCAGGAAGTGGAGGACTTGTTCCAGGTCATCCGCGACTTACGGTCCGGGGGCGTATCCGTCATTTTCATTTCTCACAAGCTCAAAGAGGTGATGGAGATCGCCGACCGAATCACCGTGTTGCGCGACGGACGCAGCGTCGGATCGACCCGCCCGGCAGAGACGAGCCCGGCCGCACTAGCGCGCATGATGGTCGGCCGTGAAGTCATCCTGACGGTCGACAAGCAGCCCGCGCACCCCGGCGAGCCCGTGCTGCAAGTCCGCGACCTGCGCGTTCAGGACGATCGTCGCCATATGGTGGTGAACGGAGTTTCTCTGCAAGCACACGCGGGAGAGATCCTCGGCGTGGCCGGCGTGCAGGGGAACGGCCAGACGGAACTGGTGGAGGCGCTCACCGGGCTGCGCGATGTGGTCGACGGCGTGGTCCGTATTCTCGGAAACGACACCACGCACGCATCGCCGCGCAAGATTCTGGAGCAGGGGGTCGCGCACGTCCCGGAAGACCGCCAACGTGACGGGTTGGTGCTCAGCTATCCCGTGTCCGACAATCTGGTGCTGAATACATACTATCTCCCTCCATTCGCCACCGGCGTGGAAATGCACTCGCGGGCGGTGCTCTCGACCGCGACCGAGTTGGTACACCAGTTCGACATCCGAACGCCGGGCGTCGGCACGGCCACCGCGAGCCTCTCCGGCGGTAATCAGCAAAAGGTGATCGTCGCACGCGAGTTCTCGCGGCCGATCAAGCTGCTGATCGCCTCTCAGCCAACGCGCGGCCTGGACGTCGGTTCCATCGAGTACATCCATCAGCAACTGGTGAAAAAGCGCGATCAGGGCGCGGCCATTCTGCTTGTCTCGTCCGAGCTGGACGAGATCCTGTCCCTCTCCGACCGCATCGCGGTCATGTTTCGGGGACAGATCATGGACATCGTGCCGGCTGATCAGGCGACTCCCGAGCAGCTGGGCCTGCTAATGGCAGGCATTCATCCCTCCGCTGTGCCGGCGACAGCCGGCAAGCCGGCCGACGCCGGCAAGCCGGCCGACGCCGGCGGAGCGGTGCACGCAAACCCCCCAGTGAGGTAAGCCCTGTGGCTGATTCTGCTAGCCCCGGAATCCACCCCGCGGCGCCGCCGGCCGAACCAACGGCGCGCGGCGCGGGGGCCGTATGGCGCGCCGTACTGAACACCGCGGCGGTGCCGGTGTTGGCCATCTTCAGCGCCCTGGTGTTGAGCGCGTTCTTCATCCTCGGCTCCGACCCGGTAGTGCTGACGGCCTTCGGCAATCTGTTCGGCAATCCCGGTCACGCCCTGGCCGTGTCCTGGTCCGTGGTCGCCGATGCGTACCGGGCGCTCTTCCTCGGATCGATCGGGAGTCCGTCTGCCATCGCCAGCGCGATCCAGCTGTATTTCACGACCGGCCAGACCAAGGCGCTCGTCGACGCCTTTTATCCCTTCAGCGAGAGTCTGGTCGCCTCGACGCCGTACATCTTCGCCGGGCTGGCGGTCGCACTGGGATTCAAGGGCGGCCTGTTCAACATCGGCGCAGAAGGGCAGCTCTACGTGGGCGCGCTGACGGCCGCCTTCGTGGGCTACAGCGTCACCGGCCTACCGTGGATCATCCACATGCCGCTCACGTTCTTCGCCGGCGCGCTCGCCGGCGCCATCTGGGGTGGCGTGCCGGGACTGCTCAAAGCGCGCACCGGGGCGCACGAAGTCATCACGACGATGATGCTCAATTACGTCGCGTTCAACCTCGCCGACTATATGCTGAACGGTCCGATGAAACGGGGCGGCGTCAGCGGCTTTATTCCCATTTCGGTCGACATCCAGCCGAGCGCGTACTTTCCGACTTTCTTTCCCGACCCGATCCGTTTCCACATGGGCTTTTTCGTCGCGCTCTTGGTGGCCGTATTCGTCTTCTGGCTCTTGTGGAAGACGACGCTCGGGTTTGAGATCCGGACGGTCGGCGCGAATCCTCGTGCGGCCCGGTACGCCGGTATCAACGTCACGCGCAATTTCGTGCTCACCATGGCGCTTTCCGGCGCGCTCGCGGCAATGGCGGGCGCCGGCGAGGTCATGGGGGTCAACCACAACGTCGCGCTCGGCTTTTCGCCCGGCTACGGATTCGACTCCATCGCGCTGGCGCTTTTGGGCGGCGGGCATCCGGTCGGCGTCGTGCTCGCCTCACTCCTCTTCGGAACGCTGCGCAACGGCGCGACCAAGATGCAGTCGCTCGCCGGCATCCCGATCGACATCGTCTCCATCGTACAGGCTTTCGTGATCATGTTCGTCGCGGCCCCTGCCATCATCCGCTGGATCTTTCATCTGAAAGCGGGCGGCGGCGTCGAGGCGATCTTTACGCGCGGCTGGGGAGGATGACGTGGCTGCCATGACTCAAGCTCCATCGAGCATCCAGACGCACGTGCTCTCGCGCCCGCGCCTCCTCGGGATCTTTTACACCTTGGTCGGCGTCGTCATGCTTTGGTTTTTCACCAGCACCACCCAGCCGGGCGACCTCGCCACCCTCGGTTTG
>JAMCRS010000128.1 GCA_023380675.1 Chloroflexota bacterium | reverse complement strand
CTATGGCAGTTTTCGGGCGACCGGCAGTGGCGAGCAGAGTCTGGATTTTCGAACGGGCGAGTGCAAGGCATTCCTGTGGATATATAACTGCAAGACCGGGTGTGAATACCGCATGGAGGGCAGCATCGCCCATATGTTCGCCGGCATACGGGCATCCGGCCCGGAATTGAGCGGATGGGATATGTACGCTCCAGCGTTGGACTATGTCGTCGTCTCGCTGGGTCAGCACGACGACTTGACGGTCGGCGCCACTGTCATGGACGACGACGCGTACGGGAACGACGACACGATGCTGGACGCTCGCCGCACGTTCAGGGCGGGCGAGACGCTCCCGTCCGAGGTAACGCTAGACAGCGGGGATAATTGGGTGACGGTCCAAATTGAGGAGGTGGCCGGAGACTGAATTACTTGTCTAGACCAAAAGCGGAGGTTTTGTGCAATCACAGGGCAAATCAGCGTTTGACTTTCAATTTTGCACACTTGGAGATTTGAGGGTCTTGCCCGAGCCGCGAAATTGCCGTGCTGAGTCATTGACATCAAACTGTTGCATGAGCGCATCGGCAGCACCGAAAGTCCAATTTCAAAACTGGCGGCACAACTAAGCGAGACCTGCCAGCGGATCCACCAACGTCCGTTTGTCCCAGGTCCGTTGCATTGGGCGTTGCCGCAAGCGCAGACCCCTGAGCAAGCGGAACGCTCACGGTCGAGTTGAATGAAGGCGACGGGCTGACCGTCGGCGGTTCGATCATCGATCACGACCGGATCGGCAGCGACGACACCTTATTCTCGGCTCAGCACACCTTTGAGCCGGGTCGAGAACTGCCGGCAAGCTACACGCTGAGCGACCGGCTGCTCAAGCTGGTCGTGAGGCTCGACCTTGTCACTACGGCGCCGTGATCTACGGCGGGAGCGGCCTACTTCTTGACTCGCTACGGCACGCCGCAGCGTGACCCGCCGCGTGAGCGAGAGTGCGGAGAAACATCGTGTCACGCCAGGGCAGGTGTGACGCGAGCCTTTCTCCACACCCTCCTCGTGAACACCCTTCGTGAACACTCTTTGACACCGGCTCCGAAAGCCGGTACAATGATTGTGTCCGAGGCGGCGGCGCCTCTCTTCAACTGAAAACCGCTTAGGTCACGAAGGCCTGTCTCCGCGCAAACGTTGCCGCAGAGACAGGTTTTTGTTTGCGAGCAACTGGAGAACCAGGAGGGAATCCTCATGCCCCCGAATGTGGGCGCGTGTTCCGTTCTCACCCCACAGCAATTGTGGTCAGCCGCTCCGACCCTGTCTCCGCGCGTGCAGCGTCTGCGCGAGCAATTCTGGTCGTTCTACTCCCGCGACTATACCAACGAGGTCCGCGCGTTCACAACCGGCAAGTCGTGGGATATCGTCTATTCCATCTGGTCCTGGACGAACGTGCCCGAAGTGGCCCTGTTCCAACGCGGCTTTCGCAGCTACCTGTCCGCGGCCGCGACGCGCGTCGATCTGCCGGCCGGCTTCTGGAGCGCGCCGCTGACCGTTCGCCAGGCGCTGTTCTTTAGGCAGGTCGTCCGGCATCATCTGCCGGCGCAGATACTCGACGGCGAGCTGGTGGTCGGCTCGCACTTTAGTACGGCACTGTCGCGCTGCCTGACCCGGGAGGAGGCGGAGGCGCGCGATCACAGGGAGAACGCGTTTCTCAAAGAGTGGCACGCGCTCAATGATACCGGCGCCGGCAATTGCGCCGCAGTCCCGGGCCACCTGGTGCCGGATTATCCGCAGGTGCTCCGCATCGGCTGGAAAGGCATCCAGGACCGCGCGCAGTTTCTCTTGGAAGAACCCGGCGGCACTCCCGCGCAGCACGATCAGGCGCGTGCCATCGTGATCTGCGCCGACGCCGCACGTATGCTCGCCGACCGCTACGAGGCGGAGGCGTATCGCCTCGCCGATGTGGACCCGGACCCTGTGCGCCGCGCCGAACTGCGCGCGATCGCCCGTGCCTGTGCCAAGGTTCCCTGGCTTGCCGCGGATACTTTTGCCGAAGCCCTTCAATCTCTCTGGACCACGCACATGCTGACGATGGCAGCAGAATCCTACCCCGGTCCGGGTGTGTCCCCCGGCCGCGTCGACCAATATCTCTATCCGTACTATAAGGCCGACCTGGAAGCCGGACGGATGACCCGCCAGCAGGCCAAGGAATGGCTGGAATGTTGGTGGATCAAGCACAACTATGTGTACGACTACCAGGGATGGGTCGGAACGAACCAGGGCATCAATTCGTCCTTCGGGCAGCTCATTACGCTCGCCGGGATGGACGCGCAGGGGAACGACGCCTCCAACGATTTGACCTATCTGATGCTTGAAGTGCTGGAAGAGCTCAATCTGCTCGAGCCCAAGCCGAACATCCGCGTGCACGCGCGCACACCCGATCGGTTGCTCGATCGCGTGGTGGAGATGTTGTCGCACGCGCAGGGGTCGCCGTTCCTGATCAATTTTGACGAGAACGCCATCGCCGGACTGCGGTGGGAGGGGCTGCCCCCGGAGCGACTGTGGGACTATGCGCCGGTCGGCTGCCTTGAGAATACGCTCGCCGGCGACGACCGATCCGGCACGGTCGACGTGAATCTC
>JAMCRS010000127.1:4212-4566 GCA_023380675.1 Chloroflexota bacterium | reverse complement strand
AACATCACGAACGAGCCCCGGGATTATCACAAGACGTGGGAAAACTATCGCGACGCCAAGGCGATGCTGTTTCGCTCGCTGGCGGGCTCGTATCGCAAGGAACGGACCGCCAAGGCCGCCGTGCTCAACGCCGACGACAATTCACGCGGCGTCTTCGACCTGCTGGCCAGCGTTCAAGCGGACGAGTACGTCGTCTACGCCACGAGCGAAGAGGGACGCCGGAGAGCAGACGAACATCCGGACCTGCGCTCGCGGCGTTGGGAGTCTATCTACGCGCGCGGGGTCCAACATTCGACGGGCGGATTGCGCTTTACGGTCGTCACGCCGCACGGCGCGCTGCCGATCGAGGCGCCG
>JAMCRS010000127.1:3098-4202 GCA_023380675.1 Chloroflexota bacterium | reverse complement strand
ACCGACTATAACAAGCCGCCGTTGATCGGACGCTACAACGGGTCCAACATCCTCGCGGCGATCGGGATCGGACTGGCGCGCCGGATCCCGTTCGACGCGATGCGTGAAGGGATCGCGCAGACGACGGGCGTGACGGGCCGGATGCAGATCATGCAGATGGAACCGTTCACCGCTATCGTGGATTTCGCACACACTCCGAACGCGCTGCGGGCGGCGCTGGAGACGGCACGCGAGCTGACGACCGGCCGCGTCATCGTCGTGTTCGGATCGGCGGGACTGCGGGACGTGGACAAGCGCGAGAGGATGGGGCAGGTGGCCGGTCAGCTCGCCGACCAAATCGTCGTGACGGCCGAAGACCCGCGAACGGAATCGGTCGCATCGATCAGCGCACGGATCGCGCAGGGACTGCGCCGGGCGGGCCGGCGCGAGGGGGAGGAATATTATCTCGTCGACGATCGCGGCGAGGCGATCGCCTTCGCGGTCAGCCTCGCAAAGCCCGGCGACCTGGTCGTCGTCGCCGGCAAGGGGCACGAGCGCTCGATGTGTTTCGGGACGACGGAATACCCTTGGAGCGACCAGGAGGCGCTGTGGCTCGCGCTCGACCGGCTGCGCAAATGAGAGTTGGGGGCTGTCCATCCTGTATGGACAGCCCCCTTGTCGTATCTAGGTTTGAACATCGACGGCCGGTCTTAGCGCCACTGGAGAGACAGGGTCGTCGTCACGTCGGCCGCATTCGGATTGACGACGCGGACGTAGTACGTGCCGGTCGCTCCGAACGCGCCGCCCCAGGTCAGGTCCTTGGTGGCGCATTTGCCGCTTGGGCAGGCCACGATTTCGGTGGTGCCGTGGCCGTTGGGAGGAAAGTCCCACCACGAGCCGAGTCGCTCGGGCGCGTACACCTCGAACTCTAGCCCGGTCATGACGCCGTAGAGCATACGGATCGTGACAAACGGCGGCTTGTTATAGTCGGTGAGGTAAAAGAACTTGAACCACCGAGCGGAATCTCCCGGAATGGTCGCGGGCGCCCCGTCGATGGTGACGGCTTGAGCCGGATCGTCCATGTTCGGGCTCGACAGAGGCGTTGGGGTCGGCGGCGCGACCGGC
>JAMCRS010000127.1:0-3088 GCA_023380675.1 Chloroflexota bacterium | reverse complement strand
GGCGCCGGAGATCTGGAGGTTCTCCGTCGTGTCGTACGAGTTGTAGTTGGTGACCTGAACATAGTACCAGCCGGTCGCGCCGAGCGAACCGGCCCAGATCAGGTCGTCGCCCTGGCACCACGTGCCGTTGCAGGGGAATTCCTGCGGCTGGCCCTGGCCGAACGGTCCCTTTCCGACGAGGTCGTGGACGTTATCGGGCGTCCAGATCCCGAACCCGATTTTGCTCGCGTTGCCGTACGGCATCGACATCTTGGTTTCCTGGACGCCGCCGGTGTAGGTCAGGGAGTAGTAAAACTTGAACCAAAGGCTGGAATTTGCAGCGATCGCATGCGGCTGGTTGTCAAAGTAGGTTGCCGCGGCCGGGATGGCGTTGGTGGCCGGGGAATCCGCGGCGACCGCCATCACGCTCAGGGCTACAAGCAATCCTAATCCAATCAAAGCCAAGACCGCTAAACGCAGCGTTTTCATATTATCTCCTTTTTCGTTTCGTCATTCAATGAGCACAATGGGTAGTAGGTTGCCGTCTAATTTCAAGCGCTCTGTCCTCCTTTGGGCGGAAGCGTGGTCACACGAGGATCATGAACCCCGACCCTCTCCCGACGGCGATGCACGAAACGCAAGGTCGCCGCGCAATCGGTCCGCGTCAGACGCGGTCCGACAGGTCTTTCGCCACGTACCTTGGCCGACTATGCGACCTCGGCGATGAGAATTGCGGCGCGGCGTGATTTGACGCCGCACACCGGAACCCCGCTGCAGGCACCCGGCGTTCACCATCATAACCCCGGGTAGAGCCGGGAGCAATCACCCAACGCGGCTAGTACCGGATTCTCTGTGCGAATACGAGGTCTCGTGAGTTACCAACGTTCGCCCGAGCCAGGGGAGCGGTACGACCCGGCACGGTGGTCATTAGCGATGCCTCGATCCTCTCACTTTTATAGCGTTATTCTCTGTGATCGCGAACGGGGTCCTGGCTCGAACGCCGCTGCGAACGGGAGCCCGAGGTCAATTGGCGTGGCCTGCCTTGGACTGTGGTTGGTGCGCTGCGAGGACGACGAGGTCAGAGCCGAGCGGCATGTGCATTGTATTTTCGCAAGAAATGGGCAAAAAAGCAATGGGGGCTGTCCACGTTACGTAGACAGCCCCCTGGTTATTCCGGACGACGAGCGTTCTCAAATAGCCCTAACGCCACTGAAGCGTCAGGACGCTCGAGATGTCGTTGGGAGTGGGGTTGATGACACGGACGTAGTACGTCCCGGTCGCCCCGAACGCGCCGCCCCAGGTCAGATCGTCGGTCGCGCAGTTGCCGGTCGCGCACGGCGCCATGTCAACCGTACCGTGCCCGTTCGGCGGAGAGCTCCACCACTGGCCGAGTCTTTCGGGCGCGTACACCTCGAACTGCAGGCCGCTCTTGGCGCCATATTGCAGCCGGATGGTGACGTAGGGTGGCTTGTTGTAGTTGGTCAGGTAGAAGAAGCTGAACCACCGGGCGGAGTTCCCCGGAATGGTTTGCGGCGTTCCGTCGATCGCCACGGCCCGGCCGGGATCGTCCATATTCGGCGTGGCCGGGGTGGGCTCTGGAGCCGGGGTCGCGGGCGGGGTCGTGCTGACGCCGTCACCCGTGATCGTCAGCTGCGCGGTCGTCGGTCCCGAGTTGTTATTCGTGACCTGGAGGTAGTAGATCCCCGTAGCGCCGAGCGAGCCGTCCCAGACCAGGTCGTCACCCTGGCACCAGCCGGTGCTGCACAAGACGGCGGCCGGCTGACCGCGGCCGAAAGGCTCTTTGGCCGACATAAAGGCGACGTTGTCGGGCGTCCAGAGCGCAAAGCTAACGTTGCTCGCGGCGCCGTACGGTATCGTGATCGTCGTGCGGCGGGGTTTGCCGTTTTCGGTCAGCGCATAGTAAAACGTGAACCACAGACTTGAATTGCCGTCGATCGAATGGGGCTGATTGTCGAAGTACACGGCGGAGCCCGGAGTGGTGTTGGTGGCGCCGCCGTCTGCGGCCACCGACATGACTCCCAAGGTCAGGAGCAATCCTAACGCGAGCGCGAGTGCACCCGCTATGCGTAGTCTTTTCATGCTGCCTCCTTTTTGCATGGCTAGTTCGGTACGTCGAGACGATCCGGGTGCGATTCTATGAGCACGGCCTCCTTTCTCGCGGGTTGCGATCATGGTCTCTAACGTCATCGGACATGGCAAACGATTGTTGGCAACGTGCAACGACTTTACGTCTACGCCGAACGCGGAAAAACCCCGCGTCGTTCATTCGGACGGCAAGATTTACGGGGACCGTATCAACTTGACTCGGTCGAGCGCATCTATGCGCGGTGCATTAAAGAGCAGGCGCCGATAGGCGGCTTTGGCTTGAGCGACCTGCCGCACGCGCACGGCAGATCGGTACTCAACATTGAGTGGGGCCCTGACACGATAGGGGCGTGCGGCATCGTCGCCAGGTTCTTGGCTGCGCGGCACGGGGCAGCGAACGCGCCGCGCGAGTTGATATCGCGCCAGGGGCCACGTCGAACATGGCATTGGCGCGTCCAAGAGTCGAACGAAACAAGGGTCCGCGGCCGGCGGTGCTTGCCAGGTTGGCGATCGCGCCGAACCTTCGACCCGGCCTCCAGCGGAGCCGCGCCAGCGCATCCGGACACATGGGCTCTGGCACATCACCTTATAAGATAAACCAGACTTGGGTGGAGTGTCAATCACCCAACTGGCCTATTGCCGTTTTGGGGCTCCCGGCGTGGTGTCGCAAGTGCAGCCCAATTACAGGGACGTAGAGAGGCCGTTTGGCCGGCCGGGAACGGGATGCGACCGGTCGCTCAGCGGCCTTGCGCCATCCCTGAGCCCTTCCGTAGGGTTTCCGTCCAACAACCACATGACGCCGGGCTATCTCGCGCGGCCGGGGATCTACAACGCCAATGCGGCCGTCGACGCGTGGGGCAAGACGCTTGTGTGGATGAACAAATACCCGGCGTAAGTCGCAGCGGCTAGGCGAGCTGGTCGCGCAAGCGCTCAGCCCGCTGTGACAACAGCCGACGCTCTCTGCAGACCAACAACTCTTGGGCGTGCGCCAGCGCCTGAGAAA
>JAMCRS010000126.1 GCA_023380675.1 Chloroflexota bacterium | reverse complement strand
CCTCGGCATTGCGGTCAATCGGTAGAGATCGTTCGCTTTGGATCGCGCATCCCGATCTTTTTGCCGCAGCGGATCACGGACACGATGATCGACACGATCCGCAAATACCATCCGATCTGGCTCAACGTTCACGTCAATCACCCGAAGGAGATAACGCCGGACGTTCGCCGCGCGTTCGCCAAGCTGGCGGATGCGGGCATCCCGCTCGGCGCACAAACCGTGCTGATGGCCGGCATCAACGACTGCGCCAATACGATGAAGGTGCTGGTCCACGAGCTGGTCAAGTGCCGCGTTCGGCCGTACTATCTCTACCAGTGCGACCTTTCCCAAGGCATCGGCCATTTTCGGACGCCGGTCAGCGTGGGGCTCTCGATCATCGAGGCGCTGCGCGGCCACACGACCGGCTTCGCCGTTCCGACGTTTTGCATCGACGCGCCGGGCGGCGGCGGCAAAGTCCCGATCATGCCCAACTATATGATCTCCATGAGCGACCGCAAGGTCGTCGTTCGGAACTTTGAAGGGGTCATCGCGACCTACTCCGAGCCGGACCGATATGAGCATCATCATTCGGACAATTGCGAATACTGCCGGCGCGCGGCGCCCAAAGAGGGTGTCGCCAAGCTGTTGGCGGGGGACGCAGTCGTGCTGGAGCCGGACGGCCTGCGGCGAAAGCAGCGCCGCGTCAAAAAGCTCGACGCGGAGAAAAAGATGAGGCGAAAGACGCCTCTGCAAATGCAGGTCAAGAGCCTGCAGCAGCGTGAGCTGATCCCGCTCGAGTCCGTCATGCCGGTGGTCAATTCGGCGCGCAGTGCCGGCAACGTCAAGCCGCGGTCGAACGGCAACGGCAAATCGCGACCTGAGGCGTGACGAATGAAGAAATTCACGGTTGCCCTCTTGTACAATCTCAAGCGGAACGCTCCGCGTGAGAGGGAAGATGAGCCGTGGGACGCCTGGAATGAGCTCGACAGCGAAAAGACGGTAGGGGATATGGAGCGGGCGCTGTGCGCCGGCGGCCACCAGGTGATCCCGATGGAAGGGGACGGCACGCTGCCGGCCAAGCTGCAGCGCTACAAGGTCGACATCGCGTTCAATACGTGTGAAGGCCATTTCGGCGCGTCGCGCGAAGCGCAGATCCCGGCTCTGCTCGATATGCTCCGCGTGCCGTATACGGGCGCCGGCGTCATGACGCTGTCGCTCGCGCTCGACAAGCCGATGACCAAGCGCATCCTGCAATATCACAAGATTCCGACGCCGGCGTTCCAGACTTTCTTTACCGGGGAAGAACGGGTTGACTCTCGGCTCCGTTATCCCCTGTTCGTCAAACCGAGCCGCGAAGGGTCCGGCATCGGCGTCACCGCCAAATCGGTCTGCCGCAGCGCTCGCGAGCTACGCGAGCAGGTCAAGTTCGTCGTCGAAAGCTACCGGCAGCCCGCGCTGGTCGAAGAATTCGTTGACGGGCGCGAGTTCACGCTGGGAATCCTGGGGAACGTTGCGAGCGGGCCGCCGGCGGCTCGCGCGGTGAGGTCGAACGGGAACGGGCGCACCGCCAAATCCCTGGAGCCGGCGTTGCGCGTTTTTCCGCCGCTCGAGGTCGATCTATCGCCCTGTCCGCCGGAAGAGGCCGGGCTCTACACGGCTGTGATCAAGAGCAAGCTTTACAATGTGCCCAAATACCTTTGCCCGGCGCCCGTCTCCAAGCCGCTCCGAGCCAAAATGGAGCGAATGGCGGCCGGCGCCTTCGCGGCTCTCGAATGCTGTGACTTTGCGCGAATCGATTTTCGGGTCCGCGCTGAGGACGGCGAGCCGTACGTCCTCGAGGTCAATCCGCTGGCGGGGCTGCAGGAGGGCATTAGCGATATCGTCATGGCGGCAGACGCGGATGGATTGCCCTACGTCGGACTGATCAACGGGATTCTGCAAGCGGCTCTCATGCGCTACGGGATGATCTGAGCGCAAGGCACCACGGAGGTGGAGCGGCACCACGCGAGCGTGGTACGCTCCACGTTCATATTCCGGAGCATCGGACGGATCGCCGGCGGTCTGGCCGCGGTTCCGCATGCTCACGGCCGGCTCTAACGCGTTCGCCTGACCGCAGCGCCGGGCCGGAGATGGGTTCGGTACGCCATGGCACTTGATCTTGACGCGATGCGAAAACGGATCGAGGAAGAGCGCGACCAGCTGTTGGCGCGCTCCATTCCTCCGCCCGAGCCGGCGCGCGGCGACGAAGCGGACATGGCCGCGATGGAACAGGCGAAGGAGCGCTCGCTCTGGCTTGCGAACGATCAAAAGCAGCGCCTCGCGCAGATCGATCGGGCGCTAGCGCGGATCGCCGCCGGCACTTTTGGCGTCTGCAGCGCCTGCGGCAAGCCGATCGCGGACGAGCGCATGGAGGCCAACCCGCTTGCCACACTCTGCATAGAAGACCAGGCTAAACTAGAAAAAAAGCGCCGGTAGCCGTGCGCCGCGTTGCTGGAGTCTTGTTTGACTGCCTTTGTTTCCTTTGTCCGCGTCTATGCGGTTTGGATCTACTTGCTGTGCGCGCTGGGCGTTCTCGTCGGAGCAAAGACGCTTTCGGACGCGCGGCGCCTCTCCCGTACTACACTCTTCTCCCTTGAGCAGGAACGCGCGACGGAGCAGCTTTACCGCTCCCTGCTGTTGATCGCGATCATGTTCGTGGCCGTTGGAGTCGTCACGGCGGTCAACTTCTTCGGACCCCTTTTGGTCCCGACCCAGCAGCCCGCCATTCTGGGCGGCGCGACGGCGACGATACTTCCATACGTCTTCCCGAGCAACACGCCGACCCCAACCGTGACTTGGACTCCGCCTCCGCCGACGGCGACGCCCATCGTCACGGCGACGGCCTTTATCACTCCGACCGCGACCCGCCCGCCCAAGCTGACGGCCACGCCCAGCGCGGGGGGCGCGCCGACGCCGTTCCTTCCGGCGCCGGTGCTTTCAGGGCCGGACGACGGCAGTGTGTTCAATAACCTGGGCGCGGCGAACGTGGCCATTACGTTCAAGTGGAGCTGGGACTGCCCTCAATGTAAGCTCGGTCCGGATGACAAGTTCGTCGTCGTGATCCTGTTCGTGGACTCCTCCGGCAAGCCGCGCATTGTAGGCGGCGGAACGCGCGACGATTTGTTGGCGATGGCGGACATCTTGAGAGGCGGCGAAGAGGTCTGGCACCAGGGCCAGGGGGATGCCTATCAATGGTACGTTCAGGTCAAACGGTCGCCAAACGATTTGCCGCTGTCGGCTCCGAGCGAGACGCGCAAGTTCGTTTGGCATTAGGAACAAGCCATGGCTGAACACATCCTTGTGATCGAAGACGAACAAAAGATTGCGGATTTCCTTAGGCGCGGACTGACGTACGAGGGCTATCGCGTCGAGGTGAGCCTGGACGGAGAAGCCGGGCTCAAAGCGGCGCGCGACAATCCGCCGGACCTGGTCGTGTTGGACTGGATGCTCCCGGGACTGGATGGTCTGGAGGTCTGCCGGCGCCTGCGCGCGGCCGGTTCCGTGCCGATCCTGATGCTGACGGCCAAAGACTCGGTCACCGATCGCGTCAAGGGGCTGGACAGCGGAGCGGACGACTATGTCGTCAAGCCGTTTGCTTTTGAGGAGTTGATCGCGCGAGTGCGCGCCCTCCTGCGCCGGAGCCACACGACGGAAGAGACGGTGCTGCGCTTTGCGGACCTGACGCTGAACGTAAACACGCGCGAGGTCACGCGCGGCACGCGCAAGATCGAGCTGACCACCAAGGAGTTTGACCTGCTGCACTTTTTCATCCGTCATCCCCGGCAGGTCCTGCCGCGCGAGATGCTGTACGACCGCATCTGGGGGTACGATTTCGGGGGCGAATCGAACATCCTGGAAGTCTATATTCGTTATTTGAGATCCAAGCTTGAGTCCGCCGAGGAGCCGCGTTTGATCCAGACGGTTCGCGGCGTCGGATACGCGCTCCGCGAGGACTGAGCCTGAGGTTCCATTCCCGGCGGACCGTTTCCCGCCGGGCTTTACGCATGTCGTGACCGTATGTCCATTCGGCTTCGCTTGACCCTTTGGTACGTGGCGCTCCTCGCCGTCATCCTCATTACGTTCAGCGGTACGCTGTTCGCGATCCTCTCCTTCAGCCTGTTCGACCAAGTCGACCGGACCCTCCAGACCCGCGCGGCCGAAGTTCAGAACGGCGCGGACGCCGCGCTGCAGGTCCAGTCCGAATCGTTTGCGACCCCCGGGATCTACGTCCAGCTGGCTACCCCGGACGGATCGCCGGTGAGCAGCTCGGAAAACCTCGGCAGTCAGGTGCTGGACATGCCGCCGGCCGCGGTCGATCGCGCAAAGAGCGGGGTGCCGGTCTTTGTCAACCTCACGGTGGCGAACGTGCCGCTGCGCGCTTACGTCGCGCCTCTCTCCGCGCGCGGCCAGGTCATCGGCATCATCGAGGTGGCGCAGCCGCTCCAGTCCGTCGACGACACGCTGCGCCGTCTCGGCGTGCTGCTCGCATTTGGCATCGTCGGCGGACTTGTCCTCGCCTTCGTCGTCGGCGCGTTTATCGCACAGCGTGCGCTCGCTCCGATCGACCGCATGACTCAGGCCGCCCGCGGGATCGCCAACGCCGGCGACCTGTCGCGGCGGATCGAGCAGCCGGCGACGAGCGACGAGGTCGGCCGGCTCGCCTCCACCTTCAACGGGATGTTGGAGCGCATCGAGCAGCTCTTCAAGGCCCAGCAGCGCTTCGTCGCCGACGTCTCCCACGAGCTCCGCTCGCCTCTGACGGCCATCCGGGGCCACCTGGACCTTGTGCGGCGCGGCGCGTTCGAGACCGAAGCCGACCGTGAGGACTCGATCGCGGCGATCGACGCCGAGTCCGCTCGGATGCAGAGGATGGTGCAGGACCTGCTGCTGCTCGCGCGCGCCGATGCCGGGATCCAGATTCAGAAGAATCCGGTCGAAGTCGACACGCTTTTGCTCGACGTGTACCGTCAAGCGCGAATGATGGCGAAAGGGGTACAAGTCTCCCTTGGCGCCGAGGACCAGGCGATGGTCCTTGGCGACGTCGATCGCTTGAAGCAGCTCCTGTTGAACTTGGTAGACAATGCCATCAAGTACACGCCGGGGGGTGGCGAGGTGACCTTGTCGCTCGAGCGTGACAAAGAGTGGGTGCGCGTTGCGGTCGCCGACACCGGCGTCGGTATCCCTGAGCAAGACCTCCCAAAAATCTTCGACCGCTTTTATCGTGTGGACAAGTCGCGCACACGCAATCCGTCGGACGACGGCGTCGGCGCCGGACTCGGTCTCGCCATTGTCAAGACGATCGTCGACGCGCACGGCGGCCGCATCGACGTGTCAAGCCAGGCCGGCAAAGGCACCACGTTCACCGTATGGCTTCCCCTCGCGTCTGATAACTGATCCCGTCGAATTCCGTTCAGGTCTCCCTTTCGCATCGGGGTGAAAGGCTCGCGCAAGGGGGTGATAGGGAAATGCCAAGCACCTTAGACGAGACTGCGGCCGACCGGCTCAGACACCGCAACCGCGAGCTCAGCATACTCAATTCGATCGCATCCGCTCTGAATCGCCAGGTCGACCTCTCACGGGCGCTCGACGCCGCTCTCGCCCAGGTCGCCGATCTCCTCGACTTGAAAACGGGCTGGATCTGGCTCCTCAACGAGCAGACCGGTGACCCCTACCTTGCCGCGGAGCAGAATCTTCCTCCCGCCCTTGTCGACAACCCATAC